>DAOTZA010000052.1:0-32914 GCA_034434515.1 Anaerolineales bacterium
GGCCTGCCGGTAGCCATTCACACTTGGCCATTTTTGCTCCTTTTGGCAGCCCGCTGGTTGATAAAAAGACAAAAAGAGCGCCTGGGTGACCTGCCAGGGGATGAACGCCAATTGACCCTTCCTGAGGAGGTGAAAAGGGAAGTTTAGCGCAAATTCAAAGGAAAAAAACCAAGTCTGTGAACCTTTTCCCCTGATAAGGTTTCACTGCTTGCGGCTCGGGGGAGTGTTCTTGTTAGGTTGAAAGTGAGAAAGGAGGTTTTATAGAATACTTATTTGCTTTAAAACGCCAGATATCGGGTAATTTGTAAGACAGTTAAACTAATCGATGGAGGCTAAAATTACCTAGCGGTGAGACACCATTATTGTTGGAGTTTAGTGGAGAAAATTTTTAGGAGGACAAAATGAAAAACAATTTTTCTATCTTGATCATCTTTATTCTCGTGATTGCTCTGCTGACCCCTGTGTCGGCTTTATCCTTCCCCTCTTCAAGCTCGAATGCCTCATCTTCTCTGCAAGAAAATTCCTCCAAAATCATTCCGACAGACAAAATCACCAGCGGCGATGATGAGGCATTATCGCGCTTGGCTCCAGATCTTCGTGGTCTTGCCAAGCAGCCGAAGGGAGACATGCTCTTGGTCAGCGTGGTTCTCAATAAAAATGTGCCACTCAAAAAGTACATGAAACGCATCGCCTATAGCAAGCCGTTTGGGGGAATTCGTTGGGCAAGTGGCGAAGTCAGCGATAAAAATCTGATCAAAATAGCCAGCTTAGAAGGGGTAATTTCAGTTATCTCCACTCAATCTTACCAACCGGTCGAAACTCCAGGCGAAGACGAGTTTAAACCATCCCTGCCCCAAAAAGACCCACGACAAATGCGTGATTTACTCAAGAAAGGCGGCAAGCGATTACTGCTCCAAACCCTCAAATCTCAACAAACTAAATTTATCCAGCAAAGAGAAGCGCTAATGCCTTCTCGTTCGTTACCTTCTTCAGGTGGAGTTGCCCCGGCGTCAGTCAAGGTGAAAGAGATTCATGGGTCTGACCAAGCCCAAGCCAACGGTTACGACGGCAGCGGCGTGGTAGTAGCGATTGTGGATACCGGGGTCGATTTCGGTCATCCTGACCTGCAAGGTACTCAGGCGCGGATCAATGGTGGCCCGTATAACGGATGGCCTTTTGCCTATGATACGTACTCCGGGTTTCTCTATTCCATTGACCCGACCCTTACCACCGGGCCGGACACCTATTGGAATTTCATATTTTCCTTTTCCTTTTATGCTCACACTCTGCCGGTCAATGGAGCCACCTGCGCCGGCGCAACCTGCACCGCCAACCTAAAGATTGATTATGGCTCGGATGCAGGATGGACATGGTCGCCAGTTACGCTCTCCTTTACCTGGCCAAATAAGTCAAAAAGCGGCAAATACTATTACACCGTTCATCCCGATATAAACCACCTTGCGGCAGGGTATTCTCTTGGATTAGGATATGCCGCCACGGATTTTGCTCCTGCGGCGGTCATCGTTTCTGACGAAACAACAGCAGGCGTTTATGACACGGTTTATGTGGATATGGATTTTGACCAGGATCTCACTACGGAGAAACCGATGAGCAAGGGGGATGAGCTAACCGGCACAGATTTATTTGATGCAGCATTTAACCCTGGCAGCGACGGCGTGTGGGATCTTTCCGGTGGCATGTTAACCTGGATTGCTGACGGCGTTAACCCTCCCCCAGGGGTTGCGACAATCTATGAGGGGGTAAGGGTGCCCAAGGCTGGTCGTTTGCTCGCATTTGTTGGGGATGCAGACGGCCATGGCACCAATTGCGCAGGTGATGTTGCTGCGCAAGGGGTGATTACCGATCCGGAATGGGTCGGACCTATCAATCGGTTATATGCTGGTGCTGCAAATCTTGGAGGTGTAGGAGGTCCTGTACTGGCTGGCATGGCGCCTAAAGCAAAAATCGCTGCTTTTCAAAATGGCTTTTATTTTCCATTTGACTCATGGTTACTTGCCTCGCTGGGCTTTGATGGGTTGCCAAACAGCGGCGATGAAGCTCAGATTATCAGCAATTCATGGGGGGAAAGCGGCACCATTAACGATGGGTGGGACTTTACCTCCCGTTTTGCGCATTGGTTAACCAAGAATTATGCCCCGAACGCAACTTTCCTGGTAGCTACCGGCAATGGCGGTCATGGCTATGGCACTGTTACCTCGCCCGATGGTGGCCCAATCATTGATGTTGGAGCAAGCACATCCTACGGTAGTTTGGTTTACTTTGAATTTGTCGATCCCGATCAATTCACATGGGGAGCTGTGCAGCCGTGGTCGAATCGTGGGCCAACTACTCTGGGTGATATCGCTCCCGATGTGGTTGCTGTTGGCGCATGGGGAACAGGCGCTAATCCGTTGAATCTTTATTATGGTAACGGAGAATTTGCTTATGACGCTTTTGGTGGCACTTCGATGGCAACACCAATAGCAGCCGGTAATCTTGCCTTACTTTACCAGGCTTTTAAGCAGAAAAATGGTCGCTGGCCGACTTGGCAGGAAGCAAAGAATATCTTCCTAAACGCTTCGACCGATCTAGGGTACGACGTCTTAACGCAGGGTTCTGGCAATGTTAACGGTAACCGGGCAACCCAGATTGCTTCTGGAAACGGTTATTGGGTGGAGCCAGCTCAGTGGGTGGCAGGCAAGTACCGAGGTCAGGAATATCCTGGCTTTCCGGCAATTTTGCCCGCTGGGCAGAGCGTTACCAAAAGCTTTACGGTGCATAACACCAGCAGTAGTGCAACCACTCTGGCCTTGAGCGGTCAGATTCTTGAGGAAGTTAAGGTCATCACTTATACGCTCAATTTCCCAAGTTTTTCACCTTCGCCATTCACCGAACCATCTTGGTTAGTGGATATCACCAGCGAGGTTGTTTCGAACGGTCCGGATCTAGTACGGGCACAGGTCATCTTCCCATACGATGTGTTTGACGTTGGCGAAGACTACATCTTTAATAACCGCTGGCGGGCACTATTTTATGATTGGAAGGACTTGAATTCGGATAGTAATCTTTGGTCGGATACCAATGGCAATGGTATCGTAGATAGCGGAGAGATTGACTCAGGAGAATATAACCGCTACACATACGGCTATCCCACCGGCACCTATTTGGAAGCAAGTGTGGGTCGAGAGGCTCTCTCGCGGCGTCATGATGGAGTGCTCTTTGGGCTGCAACGGCGGACAGGCAGCGATCCTGTAACCCTCAAGGTGCGCATTACCTTCTACAAGAAGGCAAACTGGAGCTGGTTGAGTTTGCCGGCTAATGTCAGTGTGCCTGCTAACGGAAGTGCCACCTTTAACGCCACTCTGGCTGTCCCAAGCAATACAAAGCCAGGGGTGTATACAGGAGCGATTGAGGTAGGTACAGGTACGAAACAGCTCGTGCCGGTCGTAGTCCACGTGGCAGCCAATTCTCCCACCTTCTCCTTTGGAGCTGCTAATCTCAACGAACCGATTGGCAACCAGCCTTACGATAATGGTCACCTGTTTGGCGGCTTTGATTGGGCATGGCGGTATGAGGCCGGAGACTGGAAATTGTTCTACTTTGACATCCCAGACGGAACAAGCGCACCCGGCAAAGCGATGGTGGTTGACACCAAGTGGAAAGATACACCAACCGATGTAGATACCTGGATTTATGCTGCTACGCCGGATTTCTTCTCCACCTCTGACCCGACTTTCTTTGGCCCAAGCAGCGTCGAGCTAGTGGGCGGCAGCAATGATGCCTACTTAGGTGGTGGTGTATTTGCTTTTGATACAGCGACAGGCGGAGCGCGTGAAGTCGTAGGAAGTGAGTTGCGCGATGGGTTAGGTTTCATTGCTTTGCACAATGTGCTCTATGCCGGACAACGCTTTGGTGAACCCCTGGTTGGGAATGCCTATCAGGTCGAAACTTCGCCAAGTCCAGTCTATATCACAGCAACCCAGGTTGTGAACCAGACACCGCCTCAGTTTGGCGGCTCCTGGCAGCAAACTTTCCGTACTTCTAGGGTGATTTCAGAAGGGCTGGGCGTCCTCGCCTTTGGCTTGAGCCAACCGATGAGTTTCACGGGGGTCAATTTGCCGATAGGCCCAACAGTATGTGATTGGCAGCATTCGTTTACAGTAAACCAGGGTGGACTAATCGAAGCCACAACCAGTAGCAGCACCATCAGCGACATTGACCTGTACTTGCTTTATGGCGATACGCCAATCGCTTCTTCAACAACTGCTACTGCTAATGAGCAAGTCCGCCTAAAGCTACCTGCCGATGGTAATTACTCAGTTTGTGTGGACAACTGGTCAGGTACGATAGGGCAATTTGATCTCGATCTACGGGTGATTCAAGGCAATAGACTAAGTGTGAGCGGAGTGCCCAGTGGAGCCATCAACGCGAACACGCCGATCACCTTCACTGTAAACTACACAACCACCAATGTGATTCCAGGCACCTGGGAAGGATTGTTGTTTATCGGGCCTGCGTCAGCGCCAACCGCAATTGAAGTGCCGGTTTATGTGACTACCACCCAGCCCGACATCCTGATCAGTGCCCAAAAGTCAGCTAGCACCAGCACAGCCAGAGAGGGAGATGTGTTTACCTACACAATCACGATCACCAATCGGGGTACATTACCGGCCCAGGTTCAGTTGAGCGATCCTTTACCAAGCCGGGTGGAGTTCGTCCCTGGCTCGGCAACTGCCTCGGCTGGCTCAGTCTTTTACAGTTTGCTGAACCGAACCTTGACCTGGAATGGGCAGGTAGGCGCAGGACAGACAGTCACCATAACCTTCCAGGTGAAAGCGCAAAGCGGTTTTGGATGGGTGGAAAACGTTGCTACAATTAGAGTGCTCGACACGGATGATTCATTTGAGACAGAACCAGCCAGAACTCTTGTCAGCCCGCATGCGCTTTTCTTACCCTCGATTTTGATGAATACTCCCTAACATAAAGGCTATAACAGGATGCTTCGAAAAGGGCGCAGCAGTTATCCTGCCGCCCTTTTCTATTATGGATATTCACCGCAGAACAAGAGATGAGGGCCCCAAGCCAGATAGCGGTATTGCTTGTCTTGCACCTTAATAAGGATCTCAGAGACCAAACGAACCGCTGGCAGGGTGAATTTTTCTGTACCCCTTGCAGTTTCACACTTAAAATCCTGTTGCGCAATTTCGGTCTTTCTGTTCGAAATTACCTCAATAGATGAGGGAGATACAGCTAAGCGATGGGCTAAATCACGGATAACCTGCTGAATAAGTGCCTCGCTGTTAGGAGGTAGAGGGGTGAGCGCAGGGGCTTGCGTATGAGTGTACTCTTCTAGGGTCAGGGCATTTAGGTTCAAGGAGAGAGCCAGAGAAGTTTCTGAGGGAGTTATCCTCTCGCTTTCAATTGGCAAAGCAGGAGATAAGCCAGCCGTTAGTGTCTCTACTGAGATCACTTGTTGTTTAGATTGCAGCGTACAAGCTATCAGAATCAGAAGAATAGTAAGAACCCAAAACTTTTTAACCATTGGCATTCCAAATTCCATATTCCTACAGCTCTTAGACGTTTTTGCCGCAATAATTGTTCCATACAAACTGTTTCAGCAGAATTCGCCACAATATGCAAATTGCGCTTGATTCGCCCGATAAGCAGTTTGGAGAAAAAACGTTTTTGGGTTTATGATTTAGATGTCTATGGATGAGCTGAAAACAATTTAAAAATCAGTCAGCTTAACATTACAAGAACTCCGAAGGATCGATGTTATCCCCAAACTCGCGCCCTTCTAACCTTCGGGATGCTTTAAGAGCCCATCCCAACCCTGTTACCCAGCCGTTAACCCGCGCAACACCCGCTCCAGCACCTTAACGGCGCGGCGATATTCGCTTAGCGAAAGGTGCTCATCCGGGGTATGGTCGAGATTTGAGTCGCCGGGGCCATAAGCCACTGCCGGACATTGCCAGACGGGGGCGACGATGTTGAGGTCGGCTGTGCCAGTCTTCAGCGCAAAGGAGGGGGACAGTGTTTCCCCTTCTTCGCCGGCAACGGCGCGGATGCCCTGTAGGAACGCTCGCACCAGGGCAGTGTTCTTCTCTGCCCGATAGGCAGGGATCGGATAGCCAACTGGCTGTAAGGTACAGTTCACCCCTTCCAGACATGCAAACAGGTTTTGCACCTGCTGATACCAATCCGCAGGAGAAACTTCAAGAGGTAACCGTACACCCACGCGCAGGGTGGCCGTCTCGGTAAAGCCATCTTCGCCCGAAGAAAAGCCACGCAGGCGCGGCGTAATCTGATCGAACTGGCGCTCTTTCTCCTGATTGTAGGCTTGCGTCCATTGCAACAAGCTGTCCCAGAAGATGAAAGCAGCTTCGCACACCGAGGGTTGCTGAGAGGCCGTGTGACTCAAAGGAGCGCGAAAGGTGGCTTCGAACCAGGCCGTACCTTTGTATCCTAGGGTTACCCGGCTCCACTGGCTGGGTTCACCGATGATGGCAAAGCGAGGTCGGTAGCGCTTGACCACATAACGAGCCCCGTCCGAGTCGGCTTCTTCACCCACCGCCCCGATGACCACGATCTGCCAGCCGGGCACCGCACCTACTGCTGCGGTAGCATCGACAAAGGCCGCCAAAGGGCCTTTGGCATCCACCGTCCCACGACCGTAAAAGCGATCTTCCTCGACGCGCAAAGGAATTTCACCGCGCACGGTATCGATATGACCCAACAATATGATGGTTTGTTCACCCGTGCCCATCACCCCCACAGCATTGCCAGCCGCATCGCAAAAGGATTGGGTGAAGCCTAGGTTTTGCATCCGTTGCACCAGCCAGGCAACAGCCTCGCCCTCTTGCCCGGAGGGGCTATACTGTGCGACCAGTCCCAACAGGGTGGGAGGCACACCGCTTAGCGCGGATAGGGAAGAGGTTTCAGGTAAAGGTTCCATCATAACAAGTTTCCTGTAAGTAGTTTTTCCCCTCACCCCCAACCCCTCTCCCACATGGGGAGAGGGGAGTTGGACTCCCTTCTCCCTTAGGGAGAAGGGCCGGGGATGAGGGATGAGAACAAAAGCGCTTGAGTGCCTTTGTGGGCGAATGGGCACCCTCACCCCCGCCCCCTCTCCCACGAGGGGAGAGGGGAGTTTGGGGTGGGGATAAGGGATAGAAGCAACGACGCTTCGATACATTCGCAGATGAGCCTGTTGTCCATTTCAATCCGCCGGTGAGGCTTCCTCCGCCAGCGGCTCTTGCGCAAGGACGAATTCGAGAGCCTGTGCCACCCGTTCCAATTGTTCCTGTTCGATCACCAGGGGTGGCAGCAAGCGGATGACGTTCATGCCGGCGTTCAACACCAACACCCCTTGCTCGCTCATGGCTTGAATGTAGGGGGCCACCTTTTGCTTCAATTCAATGCCAATGATCAACCCCAAACCCCGCACTTCGCGAATCAGGGGCGAATCGATCTGGCGCAAGCGGTCTTGCATCCACGCTCCCAGGCGGGCAGCGCGGCCTGGCAAATCCTCTTTCTCGATCACCTCCAGAGCCGCCAGGGAAGCCGCGCAAGCCAGAGGATTGCCGCCAAAGGTCGAGCCGTGCCAACCGACTTCCAATGGCCCGACTCGCTTTCCGATCAGGGTAGCCCCCATCGGCAAACCGCCGGCCATCGACTTCGCCACGCACACCAGATCGGGGTCTAAGTCATAATGCTGATAGGCAAACAGCTTGCCCGTCCTGCCCCAGCCGGTCTGCACTTCATCGATAATTAACAGGGCGCCATGCTGACGGCATACTTCCTGAGCACCCTGCAGGAACGCCGCACTGCCCGGATACACGCCGCCTTCACCCTGCACCACCTCCAGAATCACCGCGGCAGTTTGATCGTCCACCGCCTGGCTCAGTTTTTCGAGGTTATTGTAAGGCACATGGCTGAAACCGGGCACCAACGGCTCAAAGACTTCTTTGTATTTTTTATTGAAAGTCGCCGAGAGGGCACCCATGGTGCGCCCATGAAACGCGCGCATGGCAGCGACAATCTTGGGCCGTCGGGTGGTGGCGCGGGCAAATTTCAGCGCCGCTTCCACCGCTTCGGTGCCCGAGTTGCACAAAAAGACGCGGCTCATGCGGGTGAGGGTGCATAAGCGCTCGACCAGCTTTGCCCGTTGATCGTTGTAAAACATCTCCGGGCAGATGGTCAAGCGTTGCGCCTGGGTGGCAATGGCAGCGGCGATTGCCGGATGGGCATGACCCAAATTCGCTACCCCCTGACCACCGACACAATCAATATATTCCCGGCCTTGATCGTCGTAGAGCCAAGCGCCTTTGCCAGCCACAATGGTCAGATTGCGCTTGGCGTAAACGCCACTAGTATATTTTGACTCGATATATTGAACATCCATCACACTACCTCTAAGCCAGAATAGCCGTCCCTTCCCCCTGTAAGGCACGGCGAATGGGCGCCTCTACCCGTCCATCAGCGATCAGCACTCGTTGAACTCCGCCCTGGAGAGCCTCTTGTGCGCCCAGGACTTTCTTCTTCATTCGCCCCTGGGCCGCTTCGATGGCTTGATCGATTTGGGAAAGCCTGAGTTCGGGAATCAGGGTGTTGACATCTGGGAAATGGCGCAACAACCCCGGCGCCGCCGTGAGCAGGATTAAGGTGGCTGCCCCTAACGCAGCAGCAATCATGGCTGCGGCGCGGTCGGCATCCACATTGAGTGCCTCTCCCTGATGGCTCAATGCCAGCGGTGCAACTACTGGCGTATAACCCGCCGCAAGCAGGGCGCGCAGTAAGTCGCCGTTCACCTTTTCGATCTTGCCGCTATAGTCATCGCGAAGGATGCGCCGACGACCGTTTTCCACGCTAATCACGCTTTCCTTGCGCTCAGCCACCAGCAGCCGTCCATCCACGCCGCTCAACCCCACTGCATTGACCCCCAAGGCTTGCAATTGTTCGACCAGAAAGGTATTGACTTTGCCGTTAACCGCCATAGCAAAGATTTCCAACGTGCGCCGGTCGGTATAGCGCGAGGTATGCCCGGAAGGGGAGGTGATGAAGCGCGGCGGGTAGCCCAGGGCTTCTCCGAGAGCGGTTGCCTCAGCAGATCCGCCATGCACCAGCACCAGCTTCCGTCCTTCGCTGAGCAAAGCAACCACATCCTGGCAAATGGCGTTAAAATCCACCCCTTCTGTACCGCCAAGTTTGATGACCATTAAACCATTGCCGTTTTCATCCATACTGCTATCCTAACGATATAACTCACTACGGAGAACACCGAGTTTGTAAGAAAAAACTCTCCGTGCTCTCTGTGTGCACTCTGTGGTAAAAAACTCTTTGGTAAAAAACTTTATGCCGATATTCATGTGTTTACTGCCTCTCAGGTTCAAAGCACTTGTCGGAGTGGAGAGCTCTCAAACCGGATGTAAGCCCGGGAACTCCAGTCCCAGCGTCTCCTCCAGCCCGAACATCAGATTCATGCACTGCACGGCCGAACCGGCTGCGCCTTTCATTAGGTTATCGATGGCGCAAATCGAAACCACTTGGCCGGTGCTTTCATCCAGCTCAAAGCCTATGTCGGCATAATTTGAGCCGGCTAAAATCTTTGGCTCAGGAACGCGATAGATGCCGCGCTGTTCCTTAACCAGGCGGATAAAAGGATTTTCGTTGGCAAAGGCGCGATAAGCCCGCCACAGGTCTTTGTTTGCCACGCCGCTTTTGGTCTGCACATGGGCTGTCGCCAGTGCACCCCGCACCAGCTCCACCGAGGTCATAGTGAGTTTCACATTGGTCAGGCCGCATTCTTGAATCACTTCAGCGGTATGCCGATGACCAAAAGGCGCAAAGGTGCGCACCACATGACTGCGCTCCGGGTGATGGGAACCAGGGTTACCCTCGGCGCCGCCTTCCGACGAGCCAACTTTGATCTCGACGATGACCGGCGCATCCGCCTCAATCAAGCCAGCTTTGACCAGCGGAGCAAGCGCCAAGTTGGCGGCCGTTGCGTTACAGCCCACCCCGCTGACATAGCGCGCCGTGCGCAGTTCGGCGCGGTGGAATTCGGGTAAGCCATAGACAAAGCGTTCCAGCCAGGCAGGTGCAGCATGTGGATGCCCGTACCATCGTTGATAGGCTTCGGCGTTGCGCAAACGGAAATCAGCCGAAAGGTCAATGAGACGTTCCGCCAGGGCAGCATAGCGGTCAATCTCGCCCTGAGCCTGTCCATGCGGCAGAGCCAAGAAAAGCACATCGCAGGGTTGCAGGGTTTGCGGGTCACAAAACTGCAATTGGGTACGCTTGCGCAGGTTGGGATGGGTTTGATAAACATATTCCCCAAGGCGACTGCGCGAGGTCACCTGGGCAACCTCCACCTGGGGATGATCGAGCAACAGGCGCAACAACTCACCGCCCGTGTAGCCAGAACCGCCGACAATCGAAGCTCGAATCATCGTTGCCTGCCTTGGGAAAGAGGTTGGACTGCGATGTTCATCTCAGCACCTTCTCCCCTCGCGCCACAGCCAGCAGGTATTCCACAATATAGCCTGGGATATCCACACCGGTCAGCGGATAAGTGGTATGAAATTCCATGGTGTGGTTGACCTCGTTCACCAGAAAACCCCGCTCGGGGTCTTCGAACAGGTCAATCGCCAGGACACCGCCTCCCACAGCCTGGGCAGCGCGGATACAAATTTCGTGCAGTTCTGGCGTAACCGGACACACTTCGCCTTTCCCGCCCCGAGCAGTGTTGGTGATCCAGTGCGGCGACTTGCGATAGATGGCCGTGATGGTTTGGTCACCAACCACAAAGGCGCGGATATCGCGACCTGGCTTCTGGACGTATTCCTGGATGTAAAAGACATTGTGCAAAGGCCCGCCCAGGGTCTCGCGGTGCTCAATAATTGCCTCGGCAGCATCTCGGTCGTTGATCTTGGTTACCATACGCCCCCAGGAGCCAATCACGGGTTTCAACACCACTGGATACCCCATCTGCTCAATGGCTTGCAAGGCTGACTCGCCCGATAGGGCAGTGGTGAAGCGCGGTTGGGGCACAGCGGCTTTTGCCAGCGCCAGGCTGGTGAGCAACTTATCGCCGCAGGTAGCCGCCACTTCGGCCGTGTTGACCGTTGGCACGCCCATGGCGTTCAACATGCGCAGGGCATACAGACCGCTGGTGAAACTGATGCTGCGCTCCAGCACGGCGTCATACTTTTGCCAATCGGCGGCTTTTTCTACATCGAAGATTGCCAGCCGATCATCCACGTGATCGTAAGCAACGCCGCGTTTCTCTAGCGCCTGGAAAATATACTTCTCCTCTACTCGCACCCGCGAGCAGAGCACAGCCACATGCAGGGAGGAACTCATGGTCGCAGATTTACCTTATAGAGAGATAGGGATTGGAGCGATTTACTCGCCCCAATCCTCTGCTTCCATGGGTGCGAGCGCTAAAGCGGGAGGATCGAGAGAAACTACTTCCAAATCCACGCCGCAATCGGGGCAAACGACGATTTCGCTCAGCATGGTGTCGTTTGCGAGGGAAACGCTCGCTTCA
The DNA here is from genome assembly GCA_034434515.1 of Anaerolineales bacterium. Taxonomy (GTDB): domain Bacteria; phylum Chloroflexota; class Anaerolineae; order Anaerolineales; family UBA4823; genus NAK19. The sequence continues at coordinate 11,552 of DAOTZA010000052.1, forward strand.
CATTCTGGACAAGTCGATGTCATGATGCACCTCCAAAAAGATTTTGAGATAAAAAGAACCCTCCTTGAGGAAGGAGGGTTCTTTTTGTTAACCGCTGCGTCTGGTTACCGTGCAGTCGCCAACGCAAAGCCGCCCATCCTTCCTCGGGAAGGTGAGAACGGACGACGAGCTGCAGGCTTAGCGAACGGTAACATCATATGAATAATATAATCCTCTCCCGAATGTTTTGCAAAACAAAAAATACCGAAATTTATGGCGGTCTTTTTGTACAGAATGACGAACCCACTCTGTTGCCTAGCTGAATCCACTGCCGCTTTTAAGTTCGGTTGAGCTTCCAGATGATGTTCAACCCATCCAGGGTCAGCCATGGGGCAATGATCTGCAAGACGCTGGTCTCCGCAGCGATCACCTCGGCTAACCCACCGGTGGCAATTACTTTCATCTTCTCTCCCAATTCGGCACGGAAACGCGCTACCATCCCTTCCACCAACGCCACATAACCGAAGATCAGGCCCGATTGCATGGCATGAACGGTATTTTTGCCGATCACATTGGGCGGGCGCTGCAGGTCAACGCGGGGCAGTTTTGCCGTGCGAAGAAAAAGGGCTTCGGCGGCAATGCCTATTCCGGGGGCAATGGCGCCGCCCAAATAGTCGCCTTCTGCAGAAATAGCATCAAAGGTGGTCGCTGTGCCGAAATCAACCACGCAAGCCGGGCCGCCATAGAGCTTTTGCACGGCGGCCGCATCCACGATGCGATCGGCACCGACTGCGCGCGGGTCTTCGTATCGGATGCGTACTCCTGTTTTAACCCCCGCATCCACGACCAGCGGTTCCTGGTGAAGATAGCGACGACAAGCCTCGACAATTCGCCCGGTCACGGGGGGCACCACCGAAGCCAGACAAACGCCCGAGATGGCTTCAAGCGCCACGCCGCCATGCTGTAAAAAAGAGACAAATTGCAACCCGTATTCATCCGGCATCCGTTCGTGGTCGGTAGCTAAGCGCCAACGCGGACCCAGACGATCCTCCTGATAAACGCCAAAGGTGATATTGGTATTGCCGATGTCAATGGCTAATAGCATGTTACCTCCGTTAGATGATCCTGTAAGGACAACCCGCCACCTGGCCCAACAACTGGCTTGCTCTTTCTAATCTCCGCATGGCTGAGCGTCAAAGCTCACCGCCGACGACCAGATTGTCGATCAAGCGGGTCTGGCCAATGAAAACCGCCAGCGAAAGCAGGGCTGCGCCACTCACCTCACCCTGCCATTCCTGTAAGTCATCCAGTCTGGCACAAGAGACATATTGCGGTCGCGCCAGCGGCTCAGCTTTCAGGATGGCTTCCATCACCTGGCGAAGGTGATCAGCGTTTCGTTGCCCAGCTTGATAAGCCGCTTGAGCAGCGGTCAGGGCACGATAGAGAACGGTAGCAGCCTTTCGCTCCTCAGGGTTGAGATAAACGTTGCGACTGGACATGGCAAGTCCATCCGCCTCGCGCACCGTTGGACAGACCACCACCTGTATGGGAAAATTGAGATCAGCAACCAGGCGACGAATGACCAGGGCCTGCTGGGCGTCTTTTTGACCGAAATAGGCTCGCTGCGGCTGTACGGCATTAAACAGTTTGGCAACCACAGTGGCAACTCCCCGAAAATGGCCTGGGCGCATGGCGCCTTCGAGTGGTGCAGCGATTTGCTCAACCGTTACCCAGGTTTGATAGCCCGGCGGATACATGATTTGAGGGGTGGGCACCCACACCAGGTCCACTCCCTCGGCTGCTAACAAGGATAGATCGCGGGGCAAGTCCCGCGGATAACGGTCCAGATCTTCCTGTGGCCCAAATTGGGTGGGGTTGACAAAGATACTTACCACCACCGAAGCACACTCCCGTCTGGCAGCTCGTACCAGCGATAGATGCCCTGCGTGTAAATACCCCATGGTCGGCACCAATCCCAGCGGAACTGGCAGGCTCTGACGAGCCTGGCGAAGTTCCTCGAGGGAGGTAATTGTCTGCATAGGCTCCACCTCCTGTTACCGTATTCGTATTCCCCTCTCCCCAAGTGGAAGAGAGGAGTCAATCTCCCCTCTCCCGCCCTGGGAGAGGGGCCGGGGGTGAGGGTCACTCCCCTCGCCCACCCATGTCCCTCATCCCCAACCCTTCTCCCTAAGGGAGAAGGGAGTCAATCTCCCCTCTCCCCTTGGGAGCGGAGCCGGGGGTGAGGGCTGCTCCCCTCTCCCGCCCTGGGAGAGGGGCCGGGGGTGAGGGCTGCTCCCCTCTCCCGCCCTGGGAGAGGGGCCGGGGGTGAGGGTTGCTCCCCTCTCCCGCCCTGGGAGAGGGGCCGGGGGTGAGGGCCGCCCTTCGCCTCCTGCCTCAGAAATTGCAGTGGGGTTTTCTACCCGCGCCCGCACTAAAAGCCACAACAGCTCCAGGGTGGGCGTTGGCAGCCCCACAACTCGGGCGGCGCGCACAACCGCTCCACAGATCGCATCAACCTCCGTTGGAGCACCACGACGAATATCCTGCAGCATCGAAGAGAGGTTGTCTGCCGTCCGCTGAGCAACGGCCTCGATCATCTCAATCGGGTCTGGATAGGGCAGCTCAATCCCCTGGGCTTTTGCCACCCTTGCCGCTTCTTCTGCGGCAGAGTGCATCAACTGCCGTGCCGTTGGTCGTTGCAGCAACTCACCGTTCGCCACCCCTAACAGGGCGGTAAGGGGATTGATGGCAGCGTTAATCACCAATTTCCCCCACAACAGCGCCTCAAGGTTCTGGTTAATCTCGAGTTCAAAACCTGCCCGGCGAAGCCTTCCAACCAGGGGCGCCAGACGCGGCTGAGCGCCCAGGGAGATGATTCCGTCGCCAGCCTGCCGAACTTCGGCCGGGGCAAGCAGGGTTGCCCCTAACGTTGTGACCCCCAGTGCCACCCGTTCGGCGCCGAGGATTTCGCTGAGGATTTCGCGGTTTCCCCAGCCATTTTGTAAGGTCAGCGCCACGCCATCAACGGCGAGGCAACGACGCAACTGCTTTGCCGCCCGCTCACTCTGCCACGATTTGACCAGGACGATTGCCTGGCGCACACCCTGTACCTCGTCCGGATCGGCTGTGGCGAAGACACGCACCACGCTTTGCTGTCCATCCAGCGCGGTAAAGCGGATGCCTCGCTGGGAGAGAGCCTGCAAAGCGGCTTGCCAACTGCCCAGCATTGCCACCGGGATGTCGGCTGCCGCCAGGCGGGCGGCGAACAAACAAGCCAGCGCACCGGTTCCAACGATCAGCACCCGTTCATCGTTCATGAGATAGCCGCTTCTGCCCATCGTTCAGGAGACAGGCTTTGCAGTTGTTGCAAAAAGGCCTGCCATTCTGCCTCGCTCATCTCCAGGCTATGGTCTGCAGTTGGGAAGGCGCCGCTTTGCACTTCGGCAATATATTGAGCAAAGGCAGAACGCATCAGAGAATATAGTTGCGCATAGTTTTTGGCAAAACGCGGTGTAAAACGGTCAAACAAGCCCAATACATCGTGGGTGACCAACACCTGACCATCACAAGCAGGCCCGGCGCCAATCCCGATTGTAGGGATTTCCAGATGTTGGGTAATGGTGGCGGCCAGTTGGCTGGGCACCGATTCCAGTACCAGACTGAAACAGCCCGCTTCCTGTAAAAGGAGCGCATCTTCCAGCAAACGCTGCGCCTGTGCGGCCTGACGGCCCTGCGGGCGGAAACCGCCCAATTGATGGATGCTCTGAGGAGTCAAACCAAGATGACCCATAACCGGAATGCCGGCGGCAACAATCGCCCGAATCGTCTCCAGCCGTTCCCGGCCACCCTCCAGTTTTACCGCTTCCATACCCCCTTCCTGCAAAAAGCGACCGGCATTGCGCACCGCTTCCTGCACCGAAACCTGATAGGACAGGAATGGCATATCCCCAATCAGAAAGGCTTTTTGAGCGCCGCGCGCCACGGCGCGACAGTGATGCAACATCTCCTCCATAGTCACCTGCAAGGTGTTTGGATATCCTAAAACCACCATGCCCAAAGAGTCACCCACCAGGATGACATCAATGCCGGCCTCATCCAGGGCTCTGGCGGTGGGATAATCGGCGGCGGTCAACATCGTAATCGCCTGACCCAGTTCTTTCTTACGCCGCAGGTCGGTGAGGGTGATTTTTTTGCGCTCCGTCGTTGACGGAGGCGTGGGGATTATTTGAGCAGACATGGTGCCCTCCTTTATGAGTAAGGTAGAGCCCGCTTGGCGGGTTGAATCAAAGGTGGATCGGTCTCGCTGATCAGACATGCAAGCCTGCACCGCATTATGCCCCAGAATCGATTAAAAAACAAGAGGTAAAATCGCCAATCGGAAATGATATAATCCGACCGAACAAGACCGTTTTCGTTGAAAGGGATGTTGCATGAACGAGAAAAATTTGGGGCGTTGGATTATTGGTGGTATCGTTTTGTTATCGCTTTGCCTGGTATGTGTCTGTGGTGTAGCCGGTGGAGCCTCTTACTGGCTGTGGAATCAGGTCGCTGCCCAGAGCACGCTTGAGGTCAGCCTGGCAGAGGATACGCCGACCCCGATCGTTCGGCGCCCGACAAGCACACTGACCACCATTGCCCCTTCCGACCCAACCGCTCTTCTGCCTACGCCCGCCCGCCAACCCTCTGCGGTGCCATCAGCTAACCCAACGCTGGCGGAGGGCTCCCCCGAACAGGTTCTGGAGCTGCTTAACAACACCGTTGTGCCGGTCAACGATCTGGTCGATCTGGCACAACGCCTGCAAGGCAAAAAGAACATCTCCCGCACTCGCCCGAACCCGCCCCCACTCTATCAGGTTGGCGATACCAAATCCTTCTGGATTACCAATGCCGATACCAACGAGAGCTTTCAAGTTCAAACCACCTTGCGCTATGTCACCGACCACGCCTATTTTTGGGTAGAAAATGGCGTATCGTACCGCGAACGTGAGTTGCAAGATCTGGCAGAGACCTTTGAGAAGAAAATTTATCCCACCAATCGGGAGTTCTTCGGCAGTGAGTGGAAGCCAGGCTCGGATGGCGATCCGCGCATTTACATCCTCTTTGTGCGCAATGTCGGAGATAACATCGCCGGCTATTTTTCTTCGGTCGATTCTTATCCACCAGAAGCGCATGAGTATTCAAACTGGCACGAAACCTTTGTCTTCAACGCCGATACCGTTGACCTCAACGAGGAATTTACCTACGGCGTGCTTGCGCATGAATTTCAACACATGATTCACTGGGCAAACGACCGCAATGAGGAAATCTGGATCAACGAAGCCTTCTCCGAATTAGCTATGTTTCTAAACGGTTACGACACCGGCGGACACGACCGGCTCTTTGCCCGCCAACCCGACCTACAACTGAACGACTGGCCGACCGATCAGAACATCACCGGGCCGCATTACGGCGCTTCTTTCCTCTTTATGACCTACTTCTTAGACCGTTTTGGCGAGAACGCCACCAAGCAACTGGTTCAGATGCCCGAAAACGGCCTGACCAGTATCGACCTTTTGCTGCAAAGCCTCGGTATTCGCGACTCGCGCAGCGGGCAAATCATCACTGCCGACGATGTATTCGTCGACTGGACGATTGCCAATTACCTGAACGATCCCAACGTGGACGATGGGCGGTACTTCTACTCAAACTACAATCGGGTACCAAAAGTCTCGGATACCGAGATCATTCGCTCGTGTGACTCCACTGCCCAAACCCGTGAAGTCCGCCAGTATGGAGCTGATTACATCCGCATTCGCTGCTCTGCCCCGACCACCCTGGTCTTTGAAGGCTCAACGGTGGTCGGGCTCTTGCCGGTCGATCCCTACTCCGGCGCGTGGGCTTTCTGGTCGAACAAAGGGGATGAGTCCGATATGACCCTAACCCGCACCTTCGATTTCACTCAGGTGCAGGGTCCGCTCACGTTACAATACTGGACGTGGTACGATCTGGAGAAAGATTATGATTTTGCCTATGTGTTGGCTTCGACCAATGGCGAAGATTGGGAGATGCTCCGCCCACCCTCCGGCACCGATAACGACCTGACCGGCAACAATTTTGGCTTTGGTTACAACGGCGCGAGCGGAGGCGGAAAAGAAGCGATCTGGATTCAGGAGAGCGTTGATCTATCCAGGTTTGCCGGGCAAAAAGTGCATCTCCGCTTTGAATACGTGACCGACGCAGCGGTAAACGGCGAGGGATTGCTGGTAGATGATATTGCCATCCCTGAAATCGGTTACTTTACCGACTTCGAGAGTGATGAAAGTGGTTGGGAAGCGGCCGGTTTCGTGCGGGTGCAAAACGTGCTCCCTCAAACCTATCGCCTTTCCCTCATCCGCATCGGCAAACCCCACACGGTCGAAGGGCTAACCCTGAACCCCGACAACACCCTGCAACTCCCGCTTGAATTCGGTAACCATTTGTCGGAAGTGGTTTTGGTGGTCAGCGGCACAACCCGTTTTACCCGCCAGCCGACCGCTTATCGTTTCTACTTCTTGCCTTAGGCGCTAGGTTCTTGGAGAGCGCAGGGCAGCTAACTGCTCTTCCAGTTCGGCCCGGCGCTGAGCGGCTGCCTGGCGTAATTCTTCTTGCAACCGCTGAACCCGTTCGCGCATCTCCAGGCGGATCTCTTCCCCTGAAGATGGAGCAAGCAAAAGCGCCAGAGTTGCCCCGAGAAAACCGCCAAGCAGTGCCCCAAGGAAAAAGTTAAAAAATTTGCCCATCCTGGCTCCTTTCTGAATCTGCACAGTAGCGTTGAATTAATTATACCCTGCCAGAGTTCTGCTGCTGCTCCGTTGCCATCTGGACTTCCCGTGTGCCGCTAAGCCAGTCCCCCTCTCCCCCAGAAGCGAAGGTGGGCATGAGAGCCTTCTCTCTTCGCCCGCATTAGGAGAGGCGCCGGAGGTGAGGGTTTCTCTCCTCGCCCGCCAAGGCGCTGAAGCGCCTTTGTTGTTATCCCTCACCCTAACCCTCTCCTTTTGGGAGAGGGAATTCCTCTCGGGGTGAGGGCTCCCCCTCTGGGCGCTCCGGTAGGGTTGAGGAAATCTCACTCACTCCCTCATCCCCGGCCCTTCTCCCTAAGGGAGAAGGGAGTCCGTCTCCCCTCTCCCCTTGGGAGAGGGGGGCGGGGGTGAGGGCCTTCTCCCCTCTCCCCTTGTGGGAGAGGGGCCGGGGGTGAGGGCCTTCTCCCCTCTCCCCTTGTGGGAGAGGGGGCGGGGGTGAGGGCCTTCTCCCCTCTCGCCTTGTGGGAGAGGGGGCGGGGGTGAGGGCCTTCTCCCCTCTCCCCTTGGGAGAGGGGCCGGGGGTGAGGGCCTTCTCCCCTCTCCCCTTGTGGGAGAGGGGGCGGGGATGAGGGGCTACCCTCCAGCTTCAAACAACGGCAAAATGGTCATGGCCGGCACGGCAACCAGGCCGCGATCGGTCAGGCGCAGTTCGGGGATCACCGAGAGCGGCAATAAGTTGAATCCCATATAGGGAATGGCAATGCCCTTCTCTTTCCACACGTGGTTAAAATGCTCCGACTCGGTTCGCACCTCGGTTGCCCGCTTGTCAGAGATCAAGCCGGCAATCGGCAGGGCAACCAGCGCTTCCACTTTACCCTGATCGACAATCACCAGGCCACCGCTGTGTTCTTTGATGGTCTCTACTGCCAGGCGCATATCGGCTTCATTAACGCCAGCCACAATAATATTGTGCGCATCGTGTCCAACACTGCTGGCAACGGCGCCGCTACGCAGGTTGAAGCCCTGCAGCAAGCCATGCCCAACACGCCCTGAACCCTGATGACGTTCGACCACGCTCAAGAAGCACAGATCATGTTCGGCGAAATGCTCTTGCCAGCTCTTGCCACCTTCGAGGGTGATCTTCTTGTGGAAGGTCACAATGCCGGGCAAAGCCACCTGGATGACATTGGCAACCACGCTCTCTTTGGGCAGGTCAGGTACGAGGCGATATTGCGGCGCCAGCCGCACGGTTTGATAGGCTGCCTGCGGGTAGCGCCAGCGGTTTTCAAGTTGTTCTTCTAGGAGGGGCGTGATCTTACGGTTTTCCACCATCAACTGACCGCCGTACCAGGTGTTTTGCACTTCCAGGTCATCGTTCAACAGGACGATGTCGGCGCGGCGCGAATGCCCTAGGCCACCAATTTCGTTATCCATCCCATAGCGTGTCGCCGGGTGAAGCGAACCCATGCTCCAGGCGGTCAGCCTGGGGATGCCCAGACGGGCAGCCTCGCGCACACACCAATCCAGACCAAAGAGAAACAGATCATCGGCATCGCGATCATCGGTGCACAGGCAGATACGCTTGGTCGAGACGCCCAACTCGGTGACCACTTTGATGATCTCCGGCAGGGAGTGCCATGGCGTGGAGGGGTTGCCGGCGCGCATGAAGATCCACAAGCCGGCTTCGAGAAAGTCCTCGGTGATGTCGCGGTCGATGGCTTCGTGGGTATCGGTGACGCCGGCTGCTGCATAAGCAGCCACGAATTCACGTCCGTAACAGTGACCGCAGATCGGCAGGCCGCGCCTTAAGGCCTCGGCGATTATCGCGTGACTGCGGGTTTCGCTGAAATAGACCGGCACGTAATCCATCTTCTCTCCCAGCGCCACCGCTTCTGGCCAGGCATCGAAGATGGCGCCGATTTTCTCCGCCATCAGGTCGCCCCCGGCAGTTTCCAGATCGGGCGAGGTGGATGGCACCGTGCTGGGAACGGTAAGAAAGACATTCAACGGAGCATGGCGAGCATCTTCCAGCATCCATTCGATGCCCGCCCGGTCGGCAACATTCCCGATCTCATGGCTGTCGCAGAAGATGGTGGTGTTGCCGTTGAGCAGCGCTCCTTCGGCATAAGCGCAAACGGTCATCATACTGCTCTCAACGTGGATATGAGGGTCAACCAGACCAGGCGCCAAGATGCCGCCCTGGGCGTCGTAGAACTGAGCGCCGCTATCCCGTTTTGCCGTGCCGGCTTTCTGGACAGCGGCAATCCGCCCGTGTTTGATCCAGATTTCCTTGTCCTCTAAAATCCGCTCGGTATAGGTAGAGAGGATGCGGGCGTTGGTGATGACCAGGTCTGGCGCAGCGCGACCAGCCGCCACATCGGCCAGCTCACGGGTGACTTGATACAGAGGGGGAACAGAAAAACGGGTGATGCGAGTCATGCAAAGCCTCCTGATGGATAACGATAAACGAATAACATCGCTTGCTCTGCCACAGCAGAGAGCCACACGATGGCGAAGTGAACCTGCCGCCCAAGCGTTCTCGCTTGAGTTCTACAGATGTCCGTTAGCCGTTATGATACCACGAGCTGTAAGGCAAGAAAAGAGGATTCGGAATGCTTTGTCTGCACAATCCTGGCGGTTGGCTTTTCCAACCCTTTCCTGGTAGTTGAGCGCTAAACTCGCCAGCCGCCAGATTAAGCGGAGGGGAACGGAGTTGCGTTTGAACTGAATTTCAAGACCCCGATGCCAGAGTCTGATGAACGGCTCGGGCAAACACCTCCGCCATGGCTTCCACATTGACCTCTTCAACTGCCAGGCGAAAGGACTCTGCTCCCATGCGGCGCAAGCGGGCAGCATCGCTGAGTGCCTCTGCCAGAGCCTGCTTAAGCGCGCTCAGATCATTGGGCGGCACTAACCAACCGTTTGCTGGTCGCACCAGGTCTTCTTGCGTCCCATCCCCTTCGGCGACAATGAGCGGTAAGCCGTGCGCCATGGCTTGCTGGGCGGCTAACCCTCCCGTGCCTGGCAAGACGAACAAATCTGCCCAGTCAAAGGCTTCTCTCAGGGCAGCGCCGCGCCGCTCACCTAAAAAACGCGCCGAAGGATAGATTTGAGCGGCCAGATCTTCCAGGAAGCGGCGTTCAGGTCCTTCACCGACGATCGCCAGGTGAGGTTGAAGATTGGCGGGCAGGGAGGCGCAGGCCCGTAAGAGAAAATCGATCCGCTTGCGAGCTTGCAAACGCCCGACAAAGAGCACCCTAGGCCGCTCTGCAAAGGCTGGTGGTTTGGGCGGCGGTGCGCTGGTTGGACGGCGAGCCACGGCATTGAGGGCAGTGAAGACTCGCTCAGGTGGAAAGCCGGCCAGGCGGTACTCCTCGGCGCCGCGATGGCTGTAAGCGATGATCCCATCCAGGCTTTGGAAAAACCTGGCGCGTTCGATTTGGCGCAGACGGCCGCTGAACCCCGCCAGGGGCGGTGCTCCCAACCCCCAGCCGATCACCTTGCCGCCTTGCCGCCGCATCCATTGCACTGCCAGGCGGGTAGCAAGATAGCGGGGGTTGGCTTCGACGATCAACACCTGCGGTCGCCAGGCACCCAGCCAGCGCAGCAATCCCAACTGCCAGCACAGGTAAAGCGGATGAGTGGGGTGGAAGAGATGCAGGTTGAACCCCTGCTCGAAACGAACGTTCGGAATGGTTTGGACAGGATGGATCATCTCTTGCGCCAATGGCTGAGCGGCAAAAACGCTCAACCGCTCAGGGAAATGCTCCGCCAGGCACTCGAAAAACGCCACCCGGTAATCGGGCAGGACACGTTGCTGTATCCCAACTCGCATGCTATTCTCTCTGGCTAAGGTGAGCACCTGAGGCATGGTCTCCTTCCTGAAGCGTTGGAAAGGCAACCAGATAGGCTCGCCGCGGCAAGGCGGCCTGACGGTTCAAGGCGGGGTAGCCTTTCCTCATCCAGCACAGGCGATACCCGGCTTGGGTCAGGAGTTGCCAGGCGGCTTCGGTGCAGGCCTGGGTATGGGTTTCCAGTAGCACCAGCGGTCGTACCTGGTGAAGCAAGCGCCTCATCCCGCGCAGGGCAGCCACTTCGCCGCCTTCAATGTCGATCTTGACAACCTGCGGCGGCGGATACCCTTGCTCAAAGACCAGTTCATCCAGGGCAACCCCCCGGACGGCAAGCAGGTTGCCCGGGGAAGGCGCCTCTGCGGCGCTGGCGACAACCCGCCCGGTGTCATCCGAGGCGCCGACCAGAAAGCTCACCGTTTGGGCGGCTTCTACCACAGCCGCCGCCACTACCTCCATGCGGGCAAGGTCGGCGTGTGCGGAAAGATTCTGTTTCAGACGTTCCACGTTGGCAGGAAAGGGTTCAAAAGCGATCACGGCGCCCTGCCTGCCCACCTGCCGCGCCAGCAAGAGAGTGACATAACCCACATTTGCGCCAACATCGTAGGCGGTTTGACCGGACTGGACAAGCTCCTGGATCGCCCGCTGCAGGTCGGGCTCATAGGTGCCAAGCCAGTAATCCTTTTCCTGAGAAAGGTCAAGATAGAGAGACAGCCCGCTGAGACCCCCGGCGGTGATCTCCACCCACCGAAAACGGTTGCCTACCGAGCGATTGACCCGCCGGCGGAGCCAATTGGCAAGCCAGGGCAGGCGATACACCCAGCGTTTGACCGCCAGAGGAGTCAGGCGCGAGAGCGTCCCCAATCCCACCAGCCAGAGCGAAACCGGGGGAGAAGGCCCATTCCCCCCTTTCCTCTGGTGGGAGAGGGGTCGGGGGTGAGGGGCTTCTCCCCTCTCCTCTTTTGGGAGAGAGGCCGGGGATGAGGGACTCTCCCCTCTCCTCTTTCGGGAGAGGGGCCGGGGATGAGGGCTTCCTCCCGCCGGGGTTGAGGTACCGCCGCTCTCTCCCTCATCCCCACCCCTTCTCCCTAAGGGAGAAGGGAGTCCAACTCCCCTCTCCTCTTTCGGGAGAGGGGTCAGGGGTGAGGGGCTTCTCCCCTCTCCCCTTTTGGGAGAGAGGTCGGGGGTGAGGGGCTTCTCCCCTCTCTCCCCCTGGGAGAGGGGCCGGGGGTGAGGGCTTTCTCCCGCCGGGGTTGAGGTACTGCCGCTCTCTCCCTCATCCCCAGACCTTCTCCCTAAGGGAGAAGGGAGCCAAACTCCCCTCTCCTCTTTCGGGAGAGAGGCCGAGGGTGAGGAACTCTCCCCTCTCCCTCTGGAAGAGGGAGACGGGGTGAGAGGCAGTAGGGAGTGAGGGTTACGGGATGGCAGGGCTATCTCCAACACCTCCGCATACGCCTTTGCCATCTCCTGCACGTCAAAACAAGCTTCGGCGCGGGCGCGGGCGGCCGGGCGCATCTGCTCCTGTTGCAAGGCAATCTCCACCCCCGCACGCGCCAGGGCAGGGATATCAGGCGGTTGCAACCGCCACGCATCGCCTCCATAAGGGACCACGCGCCCACAGCTCTCGCTGACCAGCTCCGGCAAGGCGCCCGTCTCAAAAGCCAGCACCGGCAACCCACAGGCAAGCGCCTCAATCACCGCATTGGGACAGGCCGGATGGACATCGGATGAATACAGGAAATGCGCCGAACGATCGAGAAAGGGGATTTCAGCCGGCGCAACGCGCCCCCGCCAATGGATCTGCACCCCACGGCTTCGATCCCAGGCCCGACGCACCGCCTCGGCAACCTGCCCAACCACCATGAACTCCAGCCCCTGGGGATAGCGCTTGCCCCACTCTCCTTGCAAAGCGCTTAATTCCTGCAGGAACTGCACTGCCACACCCAACCCCCACTCATAGCCGCCGCCCAGGCTGCCCTCCACCATCAAGACACGCAAGCGGTCGGTCGGGCGCTGATGCTCGCCTTGCGGAGTAAAGCGATCTAAATCAACGCCGTTATAAATCACCCGATTGGGCAGGCGGGTTTCGCCGTACATTCGTTCCCACCAGCCTTTGGCAAAGCGGCTTTGATAGACCACTGCAGTCGCCAGATGGCGGCGGATCATCGCCAGGGTGAGATTGGCAAGCTCGGCGCGCAGGCGGTGACGAAGGGAAAGGGAAGTCGGGCGAACACCAGGCGGCAGGCGGTGCAGCCAGTTCAAGCCGTCCAACCGCTGTACAATCGGGATACCACGCTGTCGTACCCGCCATAACTTGCTCAATTGACGCGTGCCGCCAATAACCAGCACAGCCTGATAGTGCTCATCCCTTAAATCCTGGGTAACTTCTACACCCCAGCGTTCAAAGACCGCCATCAGACGATCGCGGAAAGAGACCATCCCCCCCACGCCGCGCACGCGGGGCACCAGACACACTTTCATGGACGCCTGCCCACTTTGCGGGCTGGAACTCCAGCCCAAAGCTCGTTCTCGCCGGTCGACTCGAGCAACACAGCGTTGGCGCCTACCACCGTGCCGCGCCCCACTCGCAAAATCCCTTCTTTGCCCAGCACCTTTGCTCCAGGGGAGAGAATGACATCATCCTCGATGATAATCCCTTCAAAGCGCGATTCGTGAATTGGGCGGTAAATATCTGCCCGGCCGGTGCCGACGCCTGGGTATATTTTGACTCGCTTGCCGATCACCGTTTTGGAGTGAATCACCACCCCAAACCCGCCGTGCGCCAGCTCAAACCCTTCGCCGATCGGCACACCGCGCGGAATCTCCACGCCCAAAAGCTTGAGCAGATAATAGGCAAAACTGCCAAAAATGGGCGAGGTGCGGGCATAGACCAGACGGGTATAAAAATCTTGCGCCATCGATTCTTCTTAAGCCAGACCTGGCTGGCTTGCCAGCCCTCCCAAAGGACTCAACCAGCCGCAGAGAAATTTTATCATTGTTTGAAAGATTAAAAAGTTACCCTTCCTACCACCCGTTATAAGGACACCGAAACAACGCCCTCAATTTGACCTGGCTGCGAAAGAGTAGCATCTATTTCAACAAAACCATTTGAGCAAAGCACAGGGAAATTCCCGATTGACAATATCCGCTTTTCTGTGAAGCTGGTGAGCTTCAAAAGACAGCAATACTTTATTTTCCCCCTAGCTAGACTTTCACCATTGCCTGGAAATTCTCTTCAAAAGCCTCTAACCAGGCTTCGATGTAAGACCGAGACTCGAACATAGGTAGCAAATCAAGCGCCAGATCGCGAGGTTTTATTCGGAGTACTTTTTTCTGCAGGGCAAGCATCGCTGACTCAACACTGTAGGGTTGCTTGCCATCTTTTGCCAGTTTTTCTTCGAGTGGCTGCACGCGTTGCTGCATGAACCAGAGCAAATCATAGAAATCGCGCCCCTTAATTTGGGCACCGCCGCGCCCGCGTTCGAAATTGCGTTCCAGGCAAGCAAGTATTTTTCCAGCCATCATGGTTTCAAGCGAAAAATGCGCCGCGACCAGGCTGCACCCATAGATGAGCAGCGACGGATGCTGGACGATTGCTACCTGTGGAGCGAGTAACGGGTCTTTGCCAGTCAGGACATTCTGCCGCGTTTGGATCAAGGTTGCCATAGGTGAACCTCTAATTGGTCCAAATCCACCGCATTTTTCGGCCGCCTTTTCGAATTGCTTCGCTCTTGAGCACATAGCTAGCAAATTCTTCCCGCTCTGCCTGTCCGAACCCATCCAAGTTCAAGCGAAGCTCCTCGGCCAGGTTATAGCGCTGCGGTTCCACTTCAACCGGCAGAGTCCGCAAATAGAGATCATCAAACAAGGCTTTGGCTACGGATGCCTGGGCATAGGGTACGCCATATGCCTCCCTGATCTGGAAATCAAAGTATAGTTCAGGCTGGATATGTCTGTACACAAACGCCCCCAAGGTTTGCGCACTCCATCGAATGACTTGCACCCTTCACAGCCTTAGTTTCCTGTTGTCAGAAAATCCGACAAGATTTATACTATAGGCGTTTAACGAACTGCGTAACCATCTTCAGAAAGGGAATTGCTATGGCATTATCCGTTGGACAACTTGCCCCAGATTTTACTCTCTTCGACCATCGCAAACGTCCGGTCGCCCTGAGCGACTTTCGTGGGCGCAAGAATGTTGTCCTGGCTTTCTTTCCGCTTGCCTGGACGCCGATATGAAGTAGCCAGATTCCATCCTATCAAGCGGCGCTGGACCGCTTTGAACGGATGGATACCCAGGTTCTGGGTATTAGCGTGGACAGCACAGATTGTTTGTATGCCTGGGCAGAGAGCCTCGGTGGGATTACCTTCCCCTTGCTGAGCGATTTCTTCCCTCATGGCCGGGTCGCCCAACTGTATGGGGTGCTGCGCCCGGAAGGGTATAGCGAGCGGGCGATCTTTGTCATCGACAAGCAAGGCGTGATCCGCTATGTCGATGTGCATGAGATTGACGACCAGCCGGACAACGAAGTGCTGTTTGCCGAGCTGTATAAGCTCGAGCCAGAACTGGCCGCAAAAGATCGTCAGTTTCTGCAACGCCAGCAACAAGCCGAGGCCGCAGCCGTAGCCGAAGCGCAAGCTCCCGCCGCGGAAGTCGTCATGTACTGTACGCCGTGGTGTCCGGCTTGCCGACGAGCGCGCGCCTACTTCAACGAGAAGAAAATCCCCTTTGTGGAGATCGACATCTCGCGCGACCGCGCTGCGGCAGCCCAGGTGCGCCAGTGGGCAAATGGCACCGAAACCACACCCACCTTCCTCATCAAAGGCAAGGTAATTGTGAATTTCCGTATCGAAGAAATCGAGGCGGCGTTACAACAGCCCTGAGCGATTGCTCTCGCGGCCGTATTCGCCTTGTGTCGAGCAAGGCCAGCGGCCCTTAATGATAAAATCTTCAAAACCGCATCGCCTGGCAGAAGCTGACCCAAAGGATATCGGTAGAAAGTGAGGTTGTGATGATTATTCTGAACGGTAAATTGATCACCTGGCAGGCAGAGAACCTGCTGTTGGAGCAGATGGCAATCCGCCTTGTCGATGGGCGCATCGCCGAAATTGCCCCCCAGGCGGAATTGATTGCCCGCTATCCCCAGGAGGAGACGCTGGATGCCGGCGGACAGTATGTCATGCCCGGCAATATCTGCGCCCACACGCATTTCTACGGTGCCTTTGCGCGGGGCATGGCGATCCCCGGCGCAGCGCCGAAAGACTTTCCCGAAATTTTGCAAAAGTTATGGTGGCCGCTGGATCGTTCTCTGACCCTCGAAGACGTGCGCCTTTCCACCCAGGTCATGTTAGCCGATGCAATCCGGCATGGCACCACCACCCTGATCGACCACCATGCCTCGCCGAATGCCATTGAAGGCTCCCTGGATGTCATCGCCGAGGAGGTGGAAAAAGCCGGCCTGCGGGCTGTGCTGTGCTACGAGGTCACCGATCGGGATGGGGCAGAGAAAACTCAGGCGGGGATAGACGAAAACCTGCGCTTTTTGAAAGCCTGCGCAGGCGGCAAATGGCCACTGGTGCGGGCGACTTTTGGTTTACATGCCAGCCTGACCCTCTCTGATGAGACTCTAGAGCGGTGTCGATCGCTGGCGCCCGCGGGGGTTGGCTTTCACATTCACGCCGCTGAGTCGGATGCCGATGAGTACGATAGCCTTGCCAAATCGGGTTTGCGCGTGGTTGACCGCCTACAGCGCCATGGCATCCTGGGGAAAAACACCATCTTAGCCCACTGCGTGCATGTGGACGCCCGCGAGATGCAAATCCTTGCCGAAAGTGGCTCCTGGGTTACCCATCAGCCACGTTCGAACATGAATAATGCCGTGGGCGTTGCCCCGGTTGAATCCCTGTTGCGCATGGGCGTGCCGGTCTGTTTGGGCACCGATGGTTTTTCCTCCACCATGTGGGAAGAATGGAAGTTTGCCTATTTGGTGCAGAAAGTCTGGCACCGCGACCCACGCCGCATGCCGGCTAATCTGATCGCCGAGATGGCAATTCACAACAACGCCGCTTTGGCGGGAAGGTTTTTCGACGAAGCTCCTCTGGGCGTCCTTAAAGAAGGCGCGTTTGCCGACCTGATCTTTGTCGATTATCACCCGCACACTCCGCTGACGGCCGATAACCTGCCCTGGCATATCGTCTTTGGCTTCCATGAAAGCATGATCACGACCACCATCGTTAACGGGAAAATCCTGATGAAGGACCGTCGTTTACTAACGATCGATGAAGCTGCCGTTGCGACCCGCGCCCGTGACTTTGCCCCGCGCGCCTGGCAACGCTATCAGGCCAACGTCCTCGGCGGCGAGGAATAACCCCCTTTTCCAGGAGTAAGACATGAATCAAGCAAAGCCTATTGTAGCAATTCTGGGTGGCACCGGCAAAGAAGGGCCTGGCCTGGCACTGCGCTGGGCAAAGGCCGGTTACACCATTCTCATTGGCTCGCGTCAGGCGGAAAAAGCCCAGGCTACGGCGCAAGAGATCAATCAAACCCTGGGCATCCAGACTGTCCAGGGATTTGAAAACGCTACCGCAGCCCGGCAAGCGCAGATTTGCGTGCTGACCGTGGTGCAATCTGCCCATCACGAAGCGCTGAACGGGCTGAAAGAAGCCCTGCAAGGGAAAATCCTGGTCGATGCTACGGCGCGGGTGGACTTCCGTGACCCCAAGCCCCCAACACCGCCGGCGGCTGCCCGGCAGGCGCAGGAACTGTTAGGAGAAGGCGTGCGCGTGGTGGCGGCTTTCCAAAACGTCCCTGCGGCTGCCCTGCGGAAACTGGATCAGCCCCTGCACAGTGACGTGCTGGTCTGCGCCGATGATCTGGAAGCGGCGGAAGCCATCATCCAGCTTGCCCGGGATGGTGGGATGAAGGCTTATTATGCCGGCGGTCTGGATAATGCCCTGGTGGTCGAAGGCTTGACGGCTTTGCTGATTAGCCTGAACAAGCATTACAAAACCAAAACCGCCAGCATCCGCGTGGCGGGATTGGAAGAGACATAAGCCAGCCTTGGCGGTTGGCTTATTCGCTCAGGTAATCGCGCAAATGACGGCTGCGGGTGGGATGGCGAAGTTTGCGCAAGGCTTTGGATTCGATCTGACGAATCCGTTCGCGGGTGACGTTGAAGTATTGTCCTACTTCCTCTAGGGTGTGGTCTTTGCCATCCAGCAGACCAAAGCGCAATTCCAGCACCTGCCGCTCGCGTTCGGAGAGCACCGCTAGGGCATTCTGAATCGACTCGCGCAGCATTTCGCGGGCGGCGGCATCCATCGGTTCGATGGCGTCCTGATCTTCGATGAAATCGCCCAACTGGCTGTTCTCTTCGCTGCCGACCGGGCTTTCTAAGGACATCGGTTCTTCGGCGGCCTGGAGTATGCGCTCGACTTTATGGGCAGCCCGCTGCCAGCGCCGGCGCACGTCGGGAGGGAGAGGAGTGCCTTCTGCCCGAGCGCGGCGGATGATTTGATCGTCTTTGGGGTCGAGAAAACCGCCTTCCAGGGCCATCTCGTCGTAGCCGGGTTCGCGGCCGTACTGCTGCAGCAAGCGCCGTTGGATGCGCAACAGGCGATTGATCGACTCGAAGACGTGCACTGGGATACGGATGGTGCGCGCCTGATCGGCGATCGAACGACTGATCGACTGGCGGATCCACCAGGTGGCATAGGTACTGAACTTGTAGCCGCGCGCCGGGTCGAACTTTGCCACAGCTCGCAGCAAGCCGATATTGCCCTCCTGGATCAAGTCCAGAAAAGCGCTGCCCCGGCCAATATAGCGCTTGGCAACGGAAACCACCAGACGTAGGTTGGCGCGAATCAAGGCATACTGCGCTTCGGCGGCCGCCTGACGAATCTCTTCGATCTCCTGTCGAAAGACCTCCTCATCGGGCGGGTAGCTCTTCAAACGATTGAGGGTTGGGATGTCCTTTTTGGCTGCCACAATCTCGCTCAACTCAGCCAGGCAGGTGTGCGGAAAGAGATAGAGATGCACGTAAACGGAGAAAACATAACGCGCCAGGGTATCCCAGCGCCGGTCTTCCCCCCACTGTCCGTTATCCAGGTAAGAGCGCACATAAGATGGATCGATCAGCTTCCAGCTTTGGCGCAGGGAACGCGCTTCCTGTAAGATTCTTTCCAGGTCAGGGCGTTCGTATCTCAGGCGTTGGGTGTCCTCTTTAACCCGCTTCCAGGCGGTGCGCATCTCGTCTAAAAGCGCTTCATAATAGGCCTGGGAGGTTTTCTGGACGGCTTTGGTCTCACCGGGCAAGAGGGCTTCCAAACGCCGTAAGGCGTCCAAGCGGGTTGCCAGCCAGAACTCCTGGTCGGCATCGAGGAGCTCAATGTCGCCAATCTCCTTGAGGTATAAGCGCACCGGGTCTTCTCCCAGTTCGGCAAGCAGACGTGGGTCCTCTAAGAGTTTTAGCGGTTCCTCGACAATGATCTGCTCGAGTTCCTTGTCTTCCAAAGGAAGGATTTCCTGGTCGGGCTCCTCGATATCGGTTGGCTCTAACTCGACCAGGAGATCATCAACTTTTTCGGGCAGGAAAAAATCCTCCAGCGAGTCGCTCTTGGCTGCGTCTTCTAACTCTGAAATGGATTTTTTCTTTTTTCGCGCTTGAGATGCGTTCATGCTTACCTCTTTTATGAGAAAAACCCGTTTTGGGCCGGCAGTTCAATGACTGGTGACCTTCTTCAACGCTTTATCGAGTTTAAAGCGCGTCTGGGTCAGGAGCAACATCTTTTGCTGAAAAGATGGGTTCGCAGCCGGGTCATTTTCGGACACCTCTTGTAAAGCAAAGCGCAGGTAATCGATCTGCTGGTTCAGGTTGCGTTGGCGGCGTTGCAGCACGGCGCGCAATAAGTCATCCGATAATCGGGAGAGGTTGCTTTCCAGGCCTTTGGTCTTCTCCAGAATTGTATCGGTGATCTCCAGCAACGGCAAGGAGAGCTGTTGAAGAACATACTGGAGCGGTTCGAGGAGATCCTGTTCGAGGGATTCTTGTAAAAGGCGCAAGAGGGTTTGATGTTCGGCGGAGGAGAAATCGCCAGACGATAAGCGCTCTAAACCTTCTTCCTGCAAGGCGCGGTCGAGGCGGTAAAGCAAGTCGGGAAAGCGCAGCAAGAGGCCGAGAATATGTTGCTCCAGGCTGAGCAGACTTTGGGCGGGTGTGGCAACAGCCGGCGCCGCTTGGGGTGTTGCAGTCTCGCTTTTCTTTGGTCGCCGGGTTGTCTTTTGCGTTGCTGCAAGGCTCGACATCAAGGCGCGTTCATCCACCCGCAACAGACGGGCAAGGCGTTGGAGATAGGTATCCCGCTCCAGGGGATTGGGTATTTCGCGAATCAAGGGTAATACCCGGCTGGCAATTTCATTCTTTTGTTTGGGGTCGTTTAAATCTCGTTGGGCGGCCAGGGTTTCCATGACATGGACAACAATCGGTTGGGCGGCGGCGATCAATTGCTGCCACTGTTGGGGGTCTTTCTGCACCACTTCGTCTGGGTCCAGGCCGGGCGGTAGAGTCGCCACACGGATATCAGCTTGCAAGCGTGCTTCAAAACGCAGCAGACCATGACTATCGAAAAACAGCTCCTGGCTGTGATCCATCGCCTGACGGGCGACTTCCAGACCGCGCAAGGTGGCTTTCTCGCCAGCCGCATCAGCATCCAACGCCAGCACCAATCGTTTGGTAAAGCGTTTCAGCAGATAAAGCTGTTGTTCGGTGAGGGCGGTGCCCATGGGGGAGATGACGTTGGAAAAACCCGCCTGATGCAGGGCAAGCACATCCAAATAGCCCTCCACCAGAACCGCCTGATCGGCTTCCCGAATTGCGCGGCGGGCGCGATCCAAGCCATACAGCAGGCGACCCTTGTCAAACAGCGGCGTTTGAGGAGAATTGAGAAATTTTGGCACATCGTTTGGATCGAGGATACGCGCCCCAAAACCGGCCATGCGCCCCTGCTCATCTCGAATCGGGATCATCAGGCGATGGCGAAAGCGATCGTGCACGCGGCCCTCCTGCCCCTCGCTCAGCAAACCAACTTGCAACAAATCTTGCGGGTCAACCCCTTTGGCAGTGAAATGTTGCAGTATGGCATCCCAACGGTTCGGGGCATAGCCAATGCCGAAAGCCTCCAGGGTGTTGTCGTTCAACCCTCGCCCGCGCAGGTACGCCAGGGCTTGCTTGCCGGGCTCAGTGTTGAGCAACTGATGGCGGTAAAAGGTCACGGCATCCTCCAGGATGGCCCGCAGGTTCTCGTACTCTTCGCGCGCAGCAGCCTCCTGAGGCGCCAGGGGCTTGAGGGTTACGCCGGCTTTTTGGGCGAGAATTTGCAGGGCTTGCGAAAAATCCACCCCTTCTTTCTTCATGACGAAGGTAAAGATGTCACCGCCTTCGTTGCACTGTCCGAAGCAACGCCAGGTGCCGCTCTCGGGGAAAACCACAAAAGCCGGGGTACGCGTGTTGCTATGGAAAGGACAAAAACCAATGTAGTTCTTCCCCGTGCGCCGTAAGCTCACGCTCTCGGAGATGAGATCGACAATATCCAATCGCGCTTTGATTTCTTCGATTACCGACATCTTTTCTATTATACATTCATCTTTCCTACATCCCCACTTCACAATTTCTTAATAAGATTTCGCTAGAATGCAGGGTGTGAGAGCTTCTTCTGATTCCATTTCCCTTCGCCCCATGGGAGAGGGGTTGGGGGTGAGGGCAACCTCCCCTCTCCCC
>DAOTZA010000053.1:0-1986 GCA_034434515.1 Anaerolineales bacterium
CAAACGAGCGCATCCGGGGCGTATCCCTGATTCTCGGCTTCGGGCAGAATGATTTCCATCATTTCCCGCAAATAACCGGTGGTTGAGCCGATCTTAAGCCTGCGACCGCGCAGGTCGGCGAGGGTCTCTGCCAGGCCACGAATGGGGGTTGTATAGTGGCGTAAGACTTCTCCCTGCAGGGTGCTGAATTCGGCAAACAGGCGCTCGACATCAGCTTCGCTTGGAAGCGAGCCTTTGAGCTGTTGCCATGCCTGAGCTACAGCCGGGCGGTTCAGGATCAGTCGTAAGTGATCCTTTTTCATCAGACCCATGCCACTGCGCACATCTTCTTTGGAGATGGAGATGCCCTGGCGCTCGAAAAGCTGTAAAAACACGGCGACCGGAGCAAAAGAGCCAAAATCAATGGTTGTCCCCGCCCAGTCAAGGATGACCGCTTTCAACGGGCCACGGTAGGAGCGTTGATAAACAAAGTCCATGCCTGCCTCCTTGTCGATCAACCAGGTTGAAGAGTTGTCCAATCGATACCAGCGCGTTTCAGAGAAGGTTTAACCGTAGCGTTGTAAGGCTTGTTCGACAAACCGAATGCTACCGTCTTTCACCAGGATCACCCCGCGCCCTTCTGCCATTTGTAAAGCTCGTTCAGTTACCTCTTCGCCGGCAACCACCGGCAAAGCTAATAGATTGGCTTTGCGCAGCAACGCTGCCCGCCGCACAGCTCGTTCTACATCTTCAACGTCCATCAACACCGAAACCTCAATCACCAGCCAGGCTTCGCTTTTCCCTTGCCCATCAAGGGGTTTGCGTATTTGCCCGCGCAAGATTAAATCTGCCAGCCAGACATCGTAAAACTCTTCCTCGGTGAGCGGCGGCGAAAGTTGCTTCTCCCAGGCTGCCAGGTTGACGACTTGAGGATCACGGATGATGCGCCCGAAATATCCTCCGGCTTTGCGTTCGTACTCGATCTCTAAGGTGCGCCCATCCACTTTGGCAAGGCGGATTTCGATCCGATCGACTCGCTCGCTGAGCTTATCCAACTGCTCTTCCACTTTTGTCAGACGTGTTTCATGACGTCGTCCCGCCTCAATCAGCTCACGCAGGTTTTGTTCATTAATTTTTTGGGCTTCTGCCAGCTCGCGGATGATCTTGGGTAAAGCCAGAAAGTCATCGCTGAGCAATGCGCGGCGGAGCTCTTCGCGCCACTCAGGATTTTCGGAGAGCAGTTGCAATAAATCCTTGAAGTCTCGAACGGTAAAGCTCATTTCACCTTTTTCTCTTACGCTTGATTATAACATCAATGCTTTTGCCTCAGGCGGTTGCCCAACCTGCCTGGAGTTCCCGCTCGCGGCGGAACTGCTGGGTATAGAGGCGATAATAGCGGCCGCGGGCGCCCAACAGCTCGGCATGAGTGCCTTGCTCCACGATACGCCCATCTTCTATGAACAAGATGCGGTCGGCCCGCCGAATGGTGCTGAGGCGATGAGCAATCACAAAAGAGGTGCGCCCGTTCATGAGCGTTTCCATCCCTTTCTGGATCAAAGCTTCGGTTAAAGTATCTACACTTGAGGTCGCTTCGTCCATGACAAAGATTTCGGGGTTTGCTAACACCGCCCGTGCCAGACTGATTAACTGCTTTTGCCCAACCGAGAGCAGGTTTCCGCCCTCGCCGACCTCTTGATCGTAGCCTTTTTCAAGGGTGACGATGAAATCATGGGCGCCGGCTAGTTTGGCAGCGGCGATAATTTCTTCATCGGTTGCCTCCAGACGTCCATAGCGGATGTTATCTTTGATCGTACCGGAGAAGAGATGGGGGGTTTGGAGCACCACGCCAATCTTAGCGTGAATCGACTCAAGCGTATATTCGGTGTAATCGCGGCCGTTGATGCGGATCACGCCTCGGGTTGGCTCATAGAAACGGCAAAGCAGGTTGACGATGGTCGTTTTGCCTCCGCCGGTCGGGCCAACCAGCGCGATCGTTTGGCCGGCCTC
>DAOTZA010000054.1:0-88016 GCA_034434515.1 Anaerolineales bacterium
ATCAACATCCTGGGATTGAGCGAGGCTTACGATGCATATTCTGGTCACCAACGATGATGGTGTGATGGCGCCCGGCTTATTGGCTTTGGTTAAAACGATGCGTGAATTGGGTGAGGTGAGTGTGGTTGCCCCAGAACAAAACTGGTCGGCCACTGGGCATGTTAAAACGATGCACCGGCCCTTGCGGGTGAAGGAAGTTGTATTGCTGGACGGCAGTCCGGCGTTTGCCTCGGATGGCGCCCCCTCCGATTGTGTTGCTCTGGCTTTATTAGGTTTGGTCGAAAAACCGATTGATCTGGTCATCTCGGGCATCAATCCAAACGCGAATATCGGGCATGATGTTACGTATTCTGGTACAGTAACTGCGGCTATGGAGGCGGTGATTACCGGTAATCTCCCTGCCATTGCGATATCATTGGATGGTCCAGATAATCACGGGACTCCATTGGATTTCACTCCTGCTGCGGTGGTCGCAAAGCAAATCGTGCAGCGAATTTTTGAACGGGGGTTACCCAAGGGCGTGTTCTTGAATGTTAACGTGCCTTTTCTAGCCTTGGATCAAATCAAAGGGTTCCGCGTTACCCGTCAGGGGTTGCGGGTCTATCGGGATTCGTTGGATAAACGATTTGATCCGCGTGGTCGCCCATATTATTGGATTGGAGGGGAGGCACCAACAGCCATTCCCGAAGAAGGCACCGATTATGGGGCGATTGCGCAGGGTTATATTTCCATAACCCCCTTGCAATTGGACTTAACTGCGTGGAGATTTTTGTCCGAAATGCAAAAATGGGACTGGTAAGGCGAATATTCTCATAAGAAGCTGATTAAAGCAAACTAATTTCTCTTGACAGAATCGCAAATCGCTGTAGAATCTTGCGGAATGTTTGAGCGCGTCTATTCAATCCTGAGTAAACAACGCCCCAGAATCCCCTGTTCTGAGGGCGTTTTTATGGGTTTTCCCTTTTCAAGGTCGGAAGGTTGCTTTTCAAAGCAACCTTCTTTTTTGTCTAGAGGAGAGGAGC
Source organism: Anaerolineales bacterium (assembly GCA_034434515.1). Classification (GTDB taxonomy): domain Bacteria; phylum Chloroflexota; class Anaerolineae; order Anaerolineales; family UBA4823; genus NAK19. Next base: position 1,023 of record DAOTZA010000054.1, read on the forward strand.
AAGATGGGTGTTGTTCGCTTGCCTGGTTTGATTGATGTGCATGTGCACCTTCGCGAGCCTGGCGCTACGCATAAAGAAGATTGGGATAGCGGCACTGCGGCAGCCCTGGCTGGAGGCTTTACACTGGTGTTAGCCATGCCGAACACCCAACCGCCAATTACCGATGAAGGGACTCTACAAGAAGCTTTGCGCCTGGCATCCCAAAAAGCGCGTTGTGATTTTGCTCAATATGTCGGCGCAGGGCAAGACAATGCCGAAAGCCTCATCGGTCTGGCCGGACGGACAGCCGGCTTGAAAATGTACCTTGATCAGACCTATGGACCCTTGCGCCTAGACGATATGAGGTCCTGGATGGCGCACCTAGAACACTGGCCAAAAGAGAGCCCTATCGTAGCCCATGCTGAAGGCCGCACGTTAGCAGCCATGATCTTGATGGCAGAAATCTACAATCGCCCGATTCATCTAGCTCATGTCTCAAAAGCGGAAGAGATGCTCCTCATCCGCAAAGCCAAAGAACGGGGGATTGCGGTAACCTGCGAGGTCTGTCCCCATCACCTGTTTCTCAGTCAGGAGGATGCTCCATTCATCGGTGAAGGGCGTAGTGAAGTAAGGCCTCGTCTGAACAGCCCTGAAGATCAACGCTGTTTGTGGGAAAACCTTGAGGTCATTGATTGTTTTGCTACCGATCATGCCCCTCATACTTTGAGCGAGAAAGATGGGCAGAACCCTCCGCCTGGCTTTCCTGGATTGGAAACCATCTTGCCTTTGCTGCTTACCGCTGTCCATCAGGGAAAATTAACTCTGGAAGACATTGTCAGGCGCTTGTATACCAATCCCAAAAAAATCTTTCAATTACCTGAGCAGGCCGACACGTGGATTGAAGTCGATGTCGATCAAGAATGGGTTATCCAGGGAAGAGAACTTTACAGTCGTTGTGGGTGGACTCCTTTTGAAGGGCGACGGGTAAAGGGGCGGGTTGAGCGAGTTGTCTTGCGTGGTCAGATGGCTTATGAAGCAGGCCGGGTGTTAGCCTGGCCGGGTTTTGGTCAATCCATCCGAGAGATCGGTTTATCTTAATTCCAGGAGTATTGAACGATGGCTACGTATTTTCCTCCCTTCCGGAAACAAAGTCCTTACTTACCTTTTGGCGAGCAACGCACCGGTCGCTTTTACGGCAAAGATATCCTTTCTGTCAAACAGTTCAATCGCGCCGATTTAGAGTATATCTTTGGCGTTGCCCATGAAATGCGTGAGATGGTCGAACGCATCGGCACTTTTGATTTGCTCAAGGGAAAGATCCTTGCTAACTTATTCTATGAACCTTCGACCCGCACATCTTCATCTTTTACCTCAGCGATGGAACGCTTGGGCGGTAGTGTCATTCCAATTAATGAGGTTCGATATTCATCGGTGGCAAAGGGAGAGTCCCTGCCAGATACGGTACGGACGCTGGAATGCTACGCAGATGTCATTGTCTTGCGTCATCCAGAAATTGGGGCTTCGGCGTTAGCAGCCCAATATGCTCGCAAGCCGATCATTAACGCTGGCGACGGCGTTGGAGAACATCCAACCCAAGCCTTGTTAGATCTCTTCACCATCGTCAGCGAATTGAATCAAGTCGATGGGCTAACAGTGACAATGTTAGGTGACTTAAAATACGGCCGCACGGTGCACTCCTTAGCCCGCTTACTTTCTCTGTACGATATCAAGCTCAACTATGTCTCGCCTGAAATCCTGCGCATGCCCTCCGAAATCATTCAGGAACTGAATGAAAAAAATATCGTCCAAAAAGAATACACAACGCTGGATGAGGTTTTACCCCAGACAGATGTCTTGTATGTCACTCGGGTGCAAAAAGAACGCTTTGAAAATCTGGATGAGTATGAAAGTGTCAAAGATGCCTATGTGATCACCCCCGAGGTAATGCGAGCCGCCAAAGACCGCATGATCGTCATGCATCCCTTGCCGCGAGTGGGAGAGATTAGCATGGAGTTCGATAACGATCCACGCGCAGCCTATTTCCGGCAAATGGAATATGGCTTGTATGTGCGCATGGCTTTGCTGGCAATGGTTTTGGGAAGAGCCTGAAACACTGATGAGCGCCTTTTTTGACAAGTTAGAAGAACGCTGCCGCACGGCGCATTCGCTACTCTGTGTGGGCATTGATCCACAAGCATCCGATCTTCCTCAACCGACAGGAGAAGCCTTACACCAGTATTGTCTGGAACTCATCGAGCAGTGCGTTCCTTATGCGGCGGCGTTCAAACCCAATAGCGCCTTTTTTGAAGCATTCGGTTCCGATGGCTGGGCGGTGTTGAAAGAAATCATCGCCCATGTTCCAAAGGACATACCGGTGATTTTGGATGTTAAACGAGGTGATATTGCCTCTTCTGCTCTAGCCTATGCCCGGGCGGCTTTTGAGTGGCTGGGCGCGGATGCTGTTACGGTTAATCCTTACTTAGGCAAAGATGCGCTGGAGCCATTTCTCAGCTATGGCGGGCGGGGTGCTTTTCTCCTTTGCAAAACCTCCAATCCTGGGGCGAATTTTCTTCAGGAAGCACGCCTAGTTGGCGAAGGAGGGCGAGGGGAAATGCTGTATGAACGCGTGGCGCAGTTAGCAAATCAGCTCAATCAGGGCAGGAATATTGGGTTGGTAGCCGGAGCAACTTACCCAGAGGCAATCGAACGGATTCGAGCCATCGTGCCCGAGATGTGGTTGTTGGTGCCGGGGATAGGGACGCAAGGGGGGGATTTAGAGGCTGCATTAAGAGCGGGATTGCGACAAGATGGTCTGGGCATGTTAATTAATGTTTCACGATCGATTTCGCATAGCCCTGACCGATCGGAAGCTGCCCGGCAGTTTCGTGAGCAAATCAATCGGTATCGCCATCAGATTAGCCAAAATCGGGAAGGTGATTTAATCCGTTCATCTTTTTCTTCCCAAAACCGGCGGATTGCGGCTGGATTGCTAGAGAGCGGATGCGTTCGCTTTGGACAGTTTACCTTGAAGTCTGGCATCATCTCACCGATTTATATCGATTTACGCCGTTTAATTGGTTACCCGTCTCTGATGGCGGAAGTGGCTTCTGCCTACCTGCCTGTTTTAACGCAATTGACCTTTGATCGTCTGGCAGCCATCCCGTATGCAGCTTTACCCATCGCCGCTGCCATTAGCCTGCAGGCGGGCTATCCGTGGATTTATCCGCGCCGCGAAGCAAAAGTGTATGGCACGAAGGCCGAAATTGAGGGCGAGTTTCGCGCCGGCGAGCGGGTGGTCTTAATCGATGACCTGGCAACGACCGGCGGCAGCAAGTTCGAGGGGATTGAAAAGCTCACCCAGGCGGGTTTGGTGGTCAAGGACATCGTGGTGTTGATCGATCGCCAGTCTGGAGCAGCAAAAGCGTTGGCTGAGCGAGGATACACTTTGCATAGCGTCTTTCGCTTAAGTGATTTACTGGATGAATGGCTGAGGCAAGGGAAACTTGACGCCCAAACCTATAAGGAAATAAGTGAGTTTCTGCAAAAGACGAGCTCGGTATGAAGTTTTATCCGCTGGCGCGGGCATTACTCTTCCGCTTTGAACCGGAGCTGGTTCATAAGCTGACCTTGACTTTGATTGGGATTGGCGGACGTATTCCACCAATCGCTTTTTTCCTGAAAAGTCTTTTTTCGGTTGCGTCTCAACCGGTAACCTGCTTTGGAGTGACCTTCCCAAATTGCGTTGGGCTGGCGGCTGGTTATGACAAGGATGGCACGGGTTGGCGCGGTTTGGCTTGCTTGGGGTTTGGGCATATCGAAATTGGCACAGTAACCCTTAAGCCACAACCTGGCAACCCAAAGCCACGCCTCTTTCGCCTGCCTGAAGCGCAAGCCCTCATTAACCGCATGGGCTTCCCCGGTCGAGGAGCAGAATTTGTTGTTCGCCAGCTTCGCGAAAGACCATCTAAGGAGATCATCCTGGGGGTTAATTTGGGAAAAAACAAAGATACGCCGCTAGAACGAGCTGTGCAAGATTATCTGGCTTTATTTGATATCTTTGCACCTTTAGCGGATTATTTAGCCGTTAATGTCAGTTCCCCGAATACCGTTGGGTTACGCCAGTTACAAGCCCGTCAAGCATTAGATGAATTATTAGGCAATCTAAATTTACGTCGTATGGAAGCCCAATCTAAGTTGGGCAGGCGAATCCCCATTCTGGTAAAAGTCGCTCCCGACTTGAGCGATGCTGAACTGGATGATGTGCTGGAGGTTGTTCAAAACCAGGGTATGGAGGGAGTGATTGCCACAAATACCACCATTCAAAGACAGGGCTTGATGCCGGACGTCCTAAAGCTAAGCCCGCTGGCTACCGAAAGCGGTGGATTGAGCGGTTTGCCTTTATTCTCTTTGAGCCTCTCAATGGTGAAGAAGATTCGCCAACGGTGGGGTGAAGACCTGACCGTGATCGGTGTAGGGGGGATTATGGGGGTTGAGCAGGCCCAGGCAATGTTGGAAGCGGGGGCTAACCTGCTCCAGGTTTATACCGGGTTAGTCTATCGAGGCCCCGGGTTGGTTAAGGAACTTTTGAAAGCGTGAAATATGACTCTCACATTCCCTGCTACTACAGCAGTACGGAAACGGGTCGTTTTGGTTTGATATTCATAAGGCGAGCTATTTCTAAAGTAGCCCTTTATCCATGATTAAAAATCTTGCACCGGCTCAAGGGGCAATGGGGGATAAATTTGTCCTGGCGCAGGAGGCATGGAATTGTAAACCCAATCGACCTTTACCTTTCCGCAAAGGATTCCAGCCCGGCGTTGTAAGCCGAGAAATTCTCCGCGCAACAAGACATCTTCCATGCTCAAAGCCAGACCGAGAATGGCAACCGGAGTACCATAGCGAATTTGTTGAAGCTCCGTGCCATATACCCGGGCTGAGAAGAGCAGGTGTTCAAACCCGGCTGGTTGAGCTTGAATGATCGGGATGATCATCGGATAGCCATCCTGATCGATATAAGCTAAAAATTTTAACGTGTCGAGCCTGGTGAGCAGTTGGCGTGTCCAGAGATTGAATACCCGGTTTTGAAGTCGAAGCGGAGACAGGGTTTTTGCCACGATAGTCATAATTGTGGCAGGGATAATCTGGTTCATCGGTAAGGGTTGGCGTCCGAGGTGGTAGAGAAGGTCTAGGTAATACACCGTGTGAACGCCAAAATACGAATTGTAGCGGAACATGGGAATGTTATTGTAATAGTCATATTCTGAGCCTTGTTTGGCAGTGTGAGTGAAGGTTGCTTTGCCCCGCCAGAGATCTTTCTGCAGGGTCATCATCAGAAAGCCGACTTTGGGGTTTTGTCGGATGTATTCTTTGCTTTTTCCCTCGGAAAACTGCCCGAAAGTCAATTGGGTGGAGGTGTTTGGTCGCAGACTGGAAATGAATGTCAGGTGAGGCAGACCATCGGGATTAATGGTGGCTAAAAGCCCGATTTTCAAAAAAGGATCGAGCAATTTTAAGTCTTCTTCAGAGAAAGAAGCATAGGTGGGGTTCATTGGGCTTCTCCTTCGGTTTCGATAGCTTGAACACGAGTTGCGCCGCTGGGGACGATCAAGTCGGGTGGGAAGCCCGAGGCGCGGGCAGCCTCGGTCAGAGCTGCCAGTTCCTCTGGGCTCAATAGGGGAGTGTGTTGATATTCCCACTCCATCCCCAGACGGCGGTATTTATCCCGGCAGAGGTTGTTGAAAGCGCATAGCTCCCAGCGCATCACTTTGCCGTCTAGGTTCTCAGCCAGAAATGCACCAATGCCCAGCAGATTATCAGGGCGGGCGGTTGCGCCTGGGATCAGCGGCGTACGAATCCATAAGTGCAAGGCTGGGAAATGATCCATCCATTCGCCGATTTGAAGTAGATTTTGTAAGATGCGCTGGTTGTCCTGTGAGGTGAAGCGACGATGTTTCTCAGCATCAATTTCTTTGACATCGTAGAGCAACCAATCGGTATAGGGCAGGATTTTCTCGAAAGCTGCAGCCGAAATCATGCCGCAGGTGTCAAGGGCAGTCGAGATGTGCTCCAGTCTTAACCGCCGAAAGAATTCAGCTACAAATTCGGGTTGTAAGCCAGGTTCGCCGCCAGAAGCTGTCACCCCTCCACCAGAGGTCTCATAGTAACTGCGGTCTTTCAGCACTTGGCAGAACAATTCTTCAAGCGTTATGGTTTGTCCGAGCATCTCTAATGCGTTTGCTGGGCAAGCGTCCACGCATTTGCCACAAGCCAGACACATTTCGCGGCTGATCCGCAGGCTGCCATCCGCGGCGCGGCTCAGGTTACCGTTGGGGCAGGTTTGAATACAGGTATTGCAGCCGATGCATCGGGTTTCCAGCCATTGGATTTGGGAGGTGACAGACATGCTCTCCGGATTGTGACACCAGACGCAACGCAAGGGGCATCCTTTGAAGAACACCGTTGTGCGAATGCCTGGGCCGTCTTCAGTGGAAAAGCGCTGTAGGTGAAGAATGCGGGCGGTCAGATGACGCATGGGGATTACATCCGATGGGCTTCGCGAGCAATGATTTCATCCTGCAGTTCTTTACCGATTGAGGTGAAATAAGCGTTATATCCGGTTACCCGCACTAGCAGATGGCGGTAATTCTCCGGGTGCTTTTGGGCATCGCGCAGGATGTCGGCATCAATCAGGTTGATTTGTAAGGCCGTGCCGCCGTTTTCGATATAGCCGCGCAGGAAGGCTTTGAATTTTTGACGGTGTTCCGGATCGCGCAGCAGCGATGGGCTAAAAGTCATGGTGTGACTGCCGCCGTTGGGGAGGTAGTTGATATATTTTTCCCAGTCGCCGCCGTTCTTGCTCTTGCCTCCCAGGGCTTTGCCGACTGAGTTTACGTTTGCAGTTGGGCCATTGATATCGGCGCCGTTGGATGGGCAAAGGGCATTGGAAAGGAATTTGCCTTTTGGGCGGCCGTCGGGGCTGGCTGGCAGGATGTACGAATCGCCAACCCAATAATTCCAGGAGAGCATCCCCGGTCGCATTTGTCTGCCTGTCCAGCGGGTTTTATGTTTCCAGGTTTCCTCTGTCCACAATTCCATTACCCGCCGCGCCATCTCATCAGCCTGATCGTCATCGCGACCATACTTCGGGGCTTTATTCAAAGCCTGGGCTTGCAATATTTCGTGACCAATCCAATTGTCCTTGAGCGCCTGGATAAGTTGAGCCATGCTACAGATTTTTTGATCGTAAACCAGGTACTTGATCGCCAGGAGTGAGTCGACGGTGGTTGCAAAGGTAACCCCTTCGATGGTAGCAAACCAAAGCTCCGGGCCGCCTTGGGTGATATCCAGAGCTTTCTCAGCGCAACCGCGCACCAGACACGAAAGATAAGGAGTCGGCGAAAAAGTGGCAATCACCCGTTCGGTTTGCTCAAAGAGCTCAACGATTTTCTTGACAATAAAAGCGGTTTGGGTGGCATAAGCCTGCCAAAATTCCTCGAAGGTTTTGAATTGGGTTGCATCTCCGCTATCGGCGCCAAAGCGAATGTGCGGATCGGTCTTGCCGGTCATTTCATCGGTAAATGGGATCAAATCATAGCCGCCAGTCAGGGCTAACTCGACCGCTTTAAGCAGGTTGAGGTTCAAGTCCACCGTTCCGGAGCGGTCGTTGCCAACCATTGTGTTTTCCAGACAGCCAACCGGAGCGTATTCAAAGACATTGCTCTCGTTGATTAAGTGTTCTACCTGGGCTTTTTTCGCTTCTCTCAGCATCCCTGCCATGGAACGTTCATCGAAGTTTAGCAAGAAGGGCGACCCTTGGCTGGAGGCGATCATTTCAACCAGTTTATCGAGCAGTTCATCGGGAGTATTGCGGTGCAACCGTACATTGGGTTTTGGCTCCAGGATGGGCGACATTTCATCGATCACTTCTAGGATAGCGAAGGTGAGGTCATTGGTCATATCACGCCCATCGGGACCCATTCCCGAGAGGGTTAGCAGTTGACCGTAACCGGCTGTGATACCTTGATTGGCTCCGGTACGAATCAGGTTGTCATAAGCGGTGTTACAATGGATCCAGAAGCACTTCAGGATTTCTTTGCTAAATTCGCGATCCATTCCTTCCTCAAGTGATTTCTTCCACAAGGGGTAAAGAATTTGGTCGATCCGCCCAAAAGACAAACCTGGACCCGGATAGTTTTCTTCACTCATAATTAACATGTGAGTCAGCCAGAGCGATTGAATGGCTTCCCAAAAGCTCTGCGCTGGTTCCCATGGAACGCGGCTGAGGTTTTCCGCCATTTGAAGAAGTTCCGCCCGACGAAGTTCATCCTTTTCCATGGTAGCCAGGCGCAGGCATGCCGCGCGATACTTTTGGGCCACATCCCGCGCCATGGTCGCCGCGGTTAGCATGGCGCGCAGTTGCGCGCCCTTGCGCCCTTTTTGTTCCTGTAGCGAGAAGCTCTGGTAGCGTTGTTGTAGTTCGGCGTAAATGTCCTTCCAACCTTTCCGGATAACGCGGGCGTAATCCGGAATCAAGTGTCCGCCGGTGCAGCCGGCGTTGCCGTAGCCATGGTCATGGAACCATTTGGCAGCCTGGCGGGTACCGTTTTTGCCATAAACCAACTTTTCATAGGTTTTGGCTTCGGCTTTATTTAGACAGGTGGAGGTCTGCACATTGAAGCGTGCTCCAGCGATCAGATCGCCCGGCAGGATTTCGTGAGGCAGATAGTTGACCATGACCTCTCTCACAAACCACGCTCGCCTTTCGGGTAGACTCCATTTCCAGAATTCAGGATGCAGCTTTACCGGGCGAGCATTTTGGATAAAACAGGATCGGAAAGTTTGAAAAAAAGTGTAGGTTTCGGGGACGATGTAATACGAAATCTCTTCAAATTGAAAATCCCAGGGAGTGCCGGTTGTCCACGCGGTTGCTTCGTTGTTCCAGCGTCGTTTGACCCCTTGAAAATAATAGTCTCTCAACCATTGAATGCGCGGCGAAAGGTTATAAGGGGCCTTGACCGAATATTTTGCTTTAGGTGGTTCACAGGTCAGGGTGGTCATTTTTTCCTCCGCAAAGGGACAAAAGGTGGCGGGCGCCGTGATTTAACATCTCACTCATGATCGTTGCTGATAAATGAGCGTCTTGGCTTTGGATGGCTTGGACGAGTTGACGGTGAAAGTTGAAGACTTCCGCGATCACTCCATCGCCAAGATGGTGTTTGAAAAAGCGGCTGGTGAGGTTGGTATAAACCGGTTTGAAGGAGTTGATCACCAACGGGTAGATCAGATTACCAGAAGCGATAGCAAGCAGTTGATGAAATCGGAAATCGATCTCTGCCAGCGCCTGTACATCTTGACAGTTAACCTGTTGTTCTTGTTCAAGCAGTTCTTGAAATTGCTCAAGATGGTCTGGGGTACGGTGAATGGCTGCCAGACGGGCGGTTTCCACTTCCATCAGAAGGCGCATCTGCAGCAAACTTTCTAAGAATGGTTGGTCGAGTTCACCGTTGTGATAGGAGATCAGGGCGGTTAACATCGCTAACGAGCCGCTGGTGCGGAAATCGCTGACAAACACTCCGCGCCGCGGAACAATGGTGACCAGGCCTTGACTGGCTAAATCCACCAGAGCTTCGTGCAACACCGGCCGGCTGACGCCCAGTTGTTCCGCAAGCTGACGTTCGGGGGGTAACTTTTGCCCGATCTTTAATTTGCCAGAAAGGATGAGTTTCTGGAGCTTATTGGTACAGGCTTCTTTTAGGCTCTGTATATAAAGGGGTTCGATAAGCGTTTCCACAACTTTTCCTGTGGTAAAACCACCAGCCAGATTAAAGATACTGTAACAAAAATTCAGGCCAAAATCAAGCCTGACAAATGTCATGTTTTAAAGAGTTGAATTCTCCTGTAAAAAGCTTGTTATACCACTGAGACCCCCTCACCAAAATAGTCGTTGAAGTGAAACAGGGGCAAATTTGTCTTGCCCCTGTTATCACATCTGAGAATTAGATAAAGATAATCTGTGCGTTTTCGGTTAGGTCAATAAATTCGCTCGCGGTGACTACACCATCCACGACATCGAGGAAGTCTTCTTTGGTCAGCTTCATCATGTCAACAGTCATCTTGCAAGCGTAGATTTTCGCCCCACCGTCGTGGAGCATCTCCAGCATTTCGCGTACCGGTGGAACGTCCAGTTCCTCCATTTTCTTTCTCATCAAGCTCGTAGCTACTGCAGTCATCCCAGGTAATACACCAGCAAGTTGGGGAATTCCCATATTAATCGGAAAGCCCATCATGCCGGTTTTCATGCTGGTATTTGCCACCGGTGCGATTTCCAGATGATCGACGCGATGTTTGTTGATCATGTCAAGTCCCCAGAAGGTGAAGAAGAGGGTAACATCAACGCCATTGCCAAGCGCAGCCCAACCCATGATCAGGGCGGGGTAAGCCATATCCAGATTACCTTTCGAGCAAATAAAAGCCATGTGACGGTTTTCAGACATTGCAATCCTCCTTATCAAATAATTTAGTGGGGGAGACCAACAGATTGGCCTCCCGCACAATTTCTAAATGCACCCTTCTGGTTTACCAAGCCCGGCAATTTTGGCGACCTTTTTCGCAGGCCCTTTGGGGAAGAGTTCGAAAAGCTCTTTGGTGCTCAGGCCGGTGCCGTTGGTAATCTGGCGTAAGGTTGGCGACGCGCCATTTTTGGCTGCAGCTTCACGACACCAGCGGATCACTTGCCAGTGTTTTTCAGTCAATTCAATCCCTTCCTGTTCAGCCAACGCTTTGGCGATTTCCTCGTTCCAAACAGATGGATCGGTGAGGAAGCCTTCTTCGTTGAGAGGAATGTTTGCAAGGATACTCATAGCCATTGTTACTCTCCTTTTTGATTTGGATGATGATTAGAATTCTGGGGCAATTCACCCAGGACTTTCAAAAGGTTTGTGAGACGAGCTAAACCAATCCGCACCTGAGGATTTTGCAGGGATTTGAGCAAGGCAAACAGAGTTGTATGCTCAGGCGGGATTTCTGCGGTTAGAGCTTGCCAGGCTTTGCCAGGTATGGCAAAGTAACCCTGTCGCTCTAGTTGGTCTAGCTTGTTAACAGTTGTGTTGAAGACCGGTTTCATGAGCATATTTAATTCTTCTCCCAAGCTCATCAGTGCTTCGAGCAAATCAAGTGCTTGGAGTAATAAATGTGTGTCGCGCAGCAAGCGCTTGAGCAGATAAAACAAATCTTCGGCTTTGAACTCACTGCCAATTTCTGCCAGTTCATCGATCGCAACCTTGATCATCTGATTGCCGATCGGAATCAAGTCTTGTTTAAGTTCTTCCAATTCCTCTGCGCGACGGCGCTCTTCGGCGAGATGATCTTCGATCTGATCCAATCGCTGCTGAATTGCATCAAGCTGAATTAAGCGTTGCTGAATCGCATCCAGTTGATCAAAGCGCTGCAGCAGGATTTGGAATTGATCCAGGGTAAGCGTTGTATCGGCCATTGCATTCCTCCTATGCCCATTTTCCAGCCATGCTCATCTGCGATTCAAAAGGCAATTCACCGCCCTTGAGCAGAATATTCCAGTAAATCCAGCGAAACATCATCTTACCCCAGTGGTTCGAGTGCGACTCATAGAGCAGGGAGAATGGCCCAAAGCCAGGTAGAGGGTATTTACCGGGCAAAGGTTCTACATCATAGTTAAAGTCGATCAGGACGCCTTTATCAAATCCGGATTCAATGAAACAGTTGGCATGTCCGTCGAATTTTGGCATCAACTCTAAGCCTTCGATGCTGCGCAGCAAATTCTCGACCAGTACATCTAACATATAGTGCGCTACTGAGCCAGCCTTAGAAGTTGGGACATTGCTGGCATCACCGATGACGAAAATGTTTTCCCAATTCAGGCTCCGCAGGGTGTGCTTTTCGGTCGGAACGAAATTCAATTCGTCTCCCATCTGAGATCGCTCAATGGCATCGGAACCTTTGTTGGTTGGGATGCTAACCAGCAAGTCGTATTCCACCTCAATTTCATCATAAGAGCGGATGACCTGCTTGGCGGTGTCCACTTCCATGATGTTGAAATCTGTGATAGCTTGAATACCTTTTTCCTGCAACATCCCACCGAGAATCTTGGCTGCGCGTGGTTTGGTAAAGACATCAGAAAGCGGTGTGGTAAACACAAGTTCAACTTTATCCCGCATACCCCGTTCGGTAAAGAACCAATCGGCGAGGAAGAGAAACTCCAGTGGAGCAACGGGGCATTTGATGGGCATTTCAGCAATGTTGACTACCAAACGGCCTCCCTTCCAATACTTGAGAAAGTTGGCTAATTTGACCGCGCCTTCCAGGTTGTAGAAGGTGAAAATATTCTTTTGCCAACCACCATCCACCATGCCCGGAATTTCTTCTGGGTAGATGTCACTACCAGTAGCGATGACCAGATAATCGTAATGAATCACGCGGTTGTCTTTGCGCAGAATGACCCGGCTCTTGTCTGGCTCGATGACTTCAATATCGGAGAAGATAACATCGACAGTTTGTGGGAGGAAATTCCGCTTAGGTTTGATGACATCCCGTTGGGTATAGATACCAAAAGGGATAAAGAGATAACCAGGTTGATAGTGATGGACCTCGTCACGGTCAACAACAATGATACGCCATTCCTGTAGGTCAAGTTGTTCAGCCATTTTATTGGCAACCATTGTTCCGCCGGTGCCGGCACCTAAAATCAGCAATGTCTTCATAGTTCTACTTCTCCTTGAGGTAGGGTTTCGAGTGGGAAAGCAATGTTGAGCAGTTGGGCGCGTTCTTTCATTGTATCTGCCAGTATCTCACGCAAAAGATTCAAGGCAGTGATCACGCGAGGGTCTTTTAGTCGGTAGTTGATATGTTGTCCGTCTCGTTCGGAAGTGACCAATCCCACCTCCCGTAGGACTTTCAAATGTCGAGAAACAGTAGATTGATTCATCCCCAGCGCCTCCACAATCTCAGAGACGGTACAATCTTTCTCTGCAATCAAGTAGAGGATCATAATGCGACTTGGGTCAGCCAGACCACTACAAATATGAGCATGAAGTTGGTGGATTTCTTCTTGTAGATTTTTTGGGAGACTCACAACTCAAACTCCTTGTATATAGATATATGCGCCTTTGTGCATATCTGTATATATTTTATCGGATAAACTGAAGAGGTATAGTGAAATTAATCACTATCGAACAGGATAACTGTCATGATAAGGTTTGATTGAGAATGTGAGCCCCAATATCTTTCCGACGTTGGAAATGTGTCAAATAGATAGGGTTAATGTTCCCCCACTGCCGATAAGCCTGGCAGGCGGGTGCGCCGTTCCAGCCATTTCAAAACGAAATCAACCAAATAGACCAGGACCAAATACAGAATGGCAACGGCTAAATAGGAACTAATTGGATCATAGGTGCGAGAGGCAATCAATTTGGCGCGCGTCATCAGCTCCGGCACCGCGATCAGGAAAACCACCGAGGTAGCTTTAAGCAGGGAAACCGGCTCGTTTGCCCAAGCCGGGATGGCAAGGCGCAGAGCTTGAGGGAGAATGATGTAAAAGACCGCCTTCCATTTGGACATGCCAATAGCGCGGGCGGCTAACATCTGCCCTTCTCCAATGGCGAGAATTGAGCCGCGCAGATATTCTGCCTGATAAGCGCCTGAATTTAATCCCAGCGCCAGAAAAGCAGACCATTCACGGCTGAGAGTGATTCCCAGGCCAGGCAAACCATAGTAAAGCAAAAAAACCTGTACCAGCAAGGGGGTGCCACGGAATAATTCGATGTAGGCAATCGCCAGGTTGCGCCAAAACCTGCCTGCATACGTACGCGCCAGGGTTGCTGCCAGCCCCAGGATAAAACCCGCCAAAACCCCCTCGGCGGTCAGGAGCAGGGTCATCCCCATTCCACTCAGTAAATCTGGGAGAAAGCGAACGAAGAACTCCAGAAAAGCCATTATTTCTTCTCTTTCTTTCCATAAAGTTCGCTGATCTTACCCAGAAACTCCCGCGTGCGAGGGTGTTGGGGGTGTTCAAAGAGGTCTTCCGGTGACCCTTGTTCAACGATTCTGCCTTTTTCCATGAAGATGATTCGATCGGCTACTTCGCGAGCGAAGCCCATTTCGTGCGTGACCACCAACATGGTCATGTGTTCGCGGGCTAATTGTTCCATCACGCCTAAAACCTCACCGATCAGTTCTGGATCCAGCGCTGAGGTTGGCTCATCGAAGAGCATGATTAGGGGGTCCATAGCCAGAGCACGGGCAATGGCAACCCGCTGTTGCTGGCCGCCTGAAAGCTGAGCGGGGTAGTGATTGGCTCGATCTGCCAGGCCTACCCGTTCTAACTCGTGTAAGGCTTTTCGTCTGGCCTGGTCGGGTGACATCTTCTTGACTTTGGTCAGCCCGACCATGACATTCCCCAGAGCGGTGAGATGATTGAAAAGGAGAAAATTTTGAAACACCATGCCAATTTTCTGGCGTACCTGATCGGCATCCACCGAAGGAGCTGTAATTTCCTGACCTTCGAGAAAGATCTGTCCGTTGTTTACCGGCGTTAGCAGGTTTAAGCAGCGCAACAGGGTGCTTTTTCCGGTGCCACTCGGACCGATAATCACGATGGTTTCGCCTTTGTGCACATCTAAGCAGATATCTTTGAAGATGACATTATCGCCGTAAATTTTGGTCAGATTTTTGGCTTGTAAAATGTAAGGTGTTTCGGTCATGCCACTCGGCTCCTTGGGTCATGCCATTGAAGTTGGAAGTTTGGTTTTCTCAGCGAGGAGATCCAGGCCGCGGTTGACGAGAAAAACCAGCAAAAAGTAAATGAGGGCAGCCGCTCCAAAGGCTAAAAAGGGTTGTTGGGTCGTTGCGCTTAATTGTTGGGCGCGACGTAAGATTTCGGGCACACCAATGGCATAAACCAGAGATGAATCTTTGAGTACGATCGAAGCTTCGTTTGACCAGGGTGGAATAGCCAGGCGAATAGCCTGGGGAATAATGATGTAGCGAATGGCTTGCAGGCGGCTCATGCCTATGGCGCGCGCTGCAATCATCTGACCTTCGCCCACCGCTTGGAGCGCGCCGCGTAAAATTTCCATCTGATAGGCTGAACTGATGATGCCTAAGGAGATCGAGCCAGCCCAAAAGGGCGACAGGTTGATCAATCGCCCGGATAGCAGAAAGTATAAAATGAAAAGCAAAGCAATCGGCGGCACCCCGCGCATCACCAAGCTGTAGATCGCTGCCAAGCGCGAGACCCAAAAACCGCCGTAGTTATAGAGCAAGGCAAGCAATAAGCCAAGGATTAGCCCAAAGGGCAAGGCAATCAAGGTCACCGCAATGGTGACCGAGGTACCTTGTAAGATATATGAGAAGAATTGGCTAAGCATCCTTTGCCAACCGATTGCAAAGATGGGCAGGGAATTTGCCCTGCCCATCTTTCTTCATTGGGTTTTACTCGGTGAAATATTTTTGCGCCAGTTGATCGATAAAGCCTTCTTGTTGCAAT
Organism: Anaerolineales bacterium; assembly: GCA_034434515.1. GTDB lineage: Bacteria > Chloroflexota > Anaerolineae > Anaerolineales > UBA4823 > NAK19. The sequence continues at coordinate 16,519 of DAOTZA010000054.1, forward strand.
TGCTTGAGGATGTCGTTGATCGCCTTTGCCAGTTCGGTGTCTCCTTCTGGCAGGACAATGTTCATCGGACCACTGGAGAGAACCCCGGTGTAGACGATTTTCAAACCACCGATCTTCTGAGCCAGCGCTTTGGCAGGGATGGCATCAGCCATCATAACATGAATTCGCCCGCTCTTTAGATCTAGGGCAGCTTGGTCGGCGCGGTCGTAGCGGAACAGATTCTGCTCGAAAATCTGCAAAACGTTGGTCAGCCAATCGTCTTGGGTTGTGCCGCTTTGGACGCCAACTTTGTATTGAGCGACATCTTCGGGCTTGGAGATGCTGCCACTGAAGGTTTCGGCGACCAAAAAGGCATCTTCTGCTGTGAAGTAGGGTTCACTGAAATCGACTACTTTGTCGCGCTCTTCCGTGTAATTGAAGGCGGAAATTGAGCAGTCAATTTTGCCTTCTTGAACGCCGGCGATCAAACTGTCGAAGGGCATATCGACCCATTCGATCTTGACCCCCATCCGTTTGGCGATCTCCTCCATGAGTTCGATGTCGAAACCGGTTTTGTTGCCACTCTCATCGATATATTCAAAGGGAGGATAATCGGCGCTGGTGCCCACTTTTATAACGCCTGCTTGTTTGATTTTTTCGAGGTGGCTCTGCGCACCCCCACCACAGGCAGCCAGCAACAGGCTAGCTAAAACGATCAGGCATAGCAACCAAGTGATCTTCTTCATTTCTCCATCCTTATTCTCTGAGGGTTAGATTAATCATTTGTAATATAAACCATACCACAGGATAGGAGTTTTGGACAAGTGAAAAATGTCATCTAAGGCATTTAAACACCTGTCTCAGACAACCTGTGACACCAGTTCGGGGGCTGTCTCCAGGTACAGGACCTCCTGATCGTCATTATAAGAGAGGATTTCAGCATAACGGCCCCAGTTGATCAGTGTCTCCAACTGACGCTCGGCTTCCTCTTTATGAAATTCAAGCTCCAATGCCGTCAGGATCACTCCAACTGGCAAAGCCTTTTTATCCGAAGAACTCAACATGCTCAGCAGCCAGCGTACCAAAGGTAGACGGCGAATACGGGTAGCGAAGATTTCCTTGCGGGCGAGGATGCTGGCTTCGGCAAAAGTCTCTCCCAACGGTGTCAATGTAATGTCACCTTTAGCAATCGTTGCAAATCCTAACAATTCGGCTGCTTCGGTCAGGGTTAAGATGTGGCCAGAATCGACGTTGAGTTCTTCGCTCAAGCGATAGATGTCGGCGCGGTTTTGGGGCATCTCGGCCAGGTTTTCGAGGAAACCGGCCAGATCGGTGATCGTCACTTTGGGTAAGGAGCGGGTAACGCCTGGCTCGCCAGGAGCGCTACCTAATTCAACGATTTCGGGTTGGGTTTGTCCGGCCAACATGCTATAGACCTGGTCGACGAGTATTTGAAACTCGTCCGATTTTTTCTGGCGCGGGTGAGGCAGGGTGATGGTTAATTCAGATAGAATGCGCCCGGGTTCTTTATCCATCACTACGATCCGATCCGCCATGAAAACTGTTTCTTCAATATTATGACTCACCATAAGAATGGCTTTGGTAGGGATTTTGCCAGTTGTCCATAATTCCATTAATTCATTGCGCAGGGACTCGGCGCTGAGGACATCCAGGGCAGAAAAAGGCTCATCCAGACAGAGCAATTCTGGTTCAACTGCCATCGCGCGGGCAAAACCTACTTTCTGGCGCATGCCACCGGAGAGTTCGCGCGGATAGGCTGATTCAAAGCCGTCTAACCCAACCCGGTCGATCAGATCTAAAGCGCGTGGCGTGCGAATATTGGCGGGTACGGCGCGCGCCTTCAGAGCAAGCTCAACGTTTTCCAAGACGGTGAGCCACGGGAACAGGGCAAAGGTCTGAAAAACGATGGAAGCGTAGGGGTTGACGCCCTCCAGTGGTTGGTCACGGTAGAGAACTGTCCCCTCGGATGGTTTTTGCAAACCGGTAATAATCCTCAGAAGGGTGCTTTTGCCACAACCTGACGGTCCAAGCAAAGCGATGAACTCGCCTTCATAAACGGTTAGGTTCACATCTTGAACGGCTGTGAAGCGGCGTGAGCCGCTGGTGTAAATTTGATGAATGCGACGTAATTTGAGTAATGGCTTATTGGTTTCCATAGGCTACTCCATCCGATATTTCTCTTCTGCGATGCGGTATAACCTTCTCCAGAACAGGCGGTTGACCAGCACTACTGTTAGGATCATGCTCAAGGTAGCAGCGAGTAAAAGAGAGTAATCTCCTGTGGCGGTAGCATGGGAGATTAATGCTCCAATCCCGGTCGCTGAAATGGTTTGGCCTCCAAAATGGACATACTCGGCGACAATGCTGGCATTCCAAGCCCCACCACTTGCCGTGATTGCCCCGGTAATCAAATACGGAAACAGAGCAGGGAGGATTAAGGTGCGCCATCTTTCTCTGGCCGAAAGTTGTAACAGAGACGTGGTGTATTTAAGGTCTTGTGGGATGGCGCTCGCCCCGGCAATAATGTTAAAGAGTAAATACCATTGTGTTCCCATTAACATTAACAAAATTGCCGCAAAGTTTAAACCCCCGCTTAGGTGAATGAGAAACATCAAAAGGATCGGAAAGATTGCGGTGGCAGGAATGGAAGCGGCGATCTGAATAAGCGGCTGAATGAAACGGGCTAAGTCGGGTTTTGTTCCAACCACAACCCCTAATGGGATTGTCCAGCAGAGAGCAATCAACAACGAATCGACAACTCGCAAGAAGGTAACGCCAAGCCCTTGTCCAATCTCAAGCCATTGAGACAGAGATAGCGAGCCTAACAGGAGGAAGGTTCGGTATCCACCATAGCTGATGATGATCAAAAACAAACCGATGAACACAACTATGCCAGGCGAAAATCTGCTATCCTGCACCGAAGGGGTTGTTGGCGAGGGGTCCAAGCGCAGCATCCAGCGATCGATCCGCTCTGCGAGCGGGCTGATCAGGGATTTTTGAATCCATCCATATAGGCGAGATTTATACATCAGGTCATAGAACCACGAAGTGGGCGGGTTGTCGCTTTCGACCATCTCAAGCTTGAAGCGATCGCTCCAGGCTAACAATGGCCGCCACAGGAATTGATCCAAAGCTACGATAGTGACGATTAAGGTAAGTAATCCCCACAAAATGGCCTGTGTGTTTCCTTGATTGGCTGCTTCTTGCAAGTAAGCCCCTAAACCAGCCAGACGAAAGTCGCGGTTTCCGACGGTGAAGATCTCGGCTGCCATCAGGAAGAACCAACCACCAGCAAAGGACATAATGCTGTTCCAAATCAGGCTGATCATACCGAAGGGGAGTTCAAGACGCTTAAACCGTAACCAGGTGTTCAGGCGGAAAATAGCACTGGCTTCCTGCAGTTCTTTCGGTATGGTGGTGAGGGACTGATACCAGCCAAAGGTCATATTCCAGACCTGGCTGGTGAAGATCAAGACGATCGAGGCCAACTCGGCGGCTAACCGCTGAGGGAGAAAGGCGCTTAAGCTGAGTAAAACAACGGGCAAAAAGGATAAAATCGGTACGGATTGCAGTACATCTAGGAGCGGCATTAAGATCATCTCTGCTCGCCGGTTATACGCGGCAACGCGTCCGTAGGTCAATGTGAAAAGCAAGGAGAGAAAATAAGCTGCAAACATTCTGCCGAGGGAGAGCAGGGTGTACCACGGCAAGGCAGAGGTGGAAAGCGAGATCTGTGGCCCGCTGATGATTTGCGGCGCGTTAACCGCTAAGCGCACACCTGCATAAAGCAAGGTTGCGATGAGCAAAAGGACAATTCCGTCCCCAAGGGTGAACGTCCGTTCAAGGCGTTTTTTTGGAGGTAAAAGGTAGCGCAGAACTCCCATAGCTTCACCTCAAAAAGCAACCCCGCCGCAGTGTGCCGACGGGGTTGGAGGAAGCCACGGGATAACCCCTCGCCTAGCTCACTTGCGGCGAATGGAGCCTGGATTGCTGATAATCGAGATCTAAGTCTACGTCAGAAGATGTGTCATCCATACTGAAACCGACTCATTCAATAGAGATACTATACCCATTTAAACAGAGTTTGTCAAGCAAAAATTTCTAGCACGGGCAGAGGATGAGTAGCGAGCCCAAGATGCGCCGGAGAAACAGGTTACCCGATCGGTCATTTGTAATTTTGGTAGCTTGCTTTCTGGTTTGGGAAGGAGGAATTACATTCCGGCCATATAGGCTATCCCAACTGTGCCAGGACCGGCGTGTGTACCGATCACCGGGCTGACGGTTGAAAAGATGGACTCAACCGGGTTGAGTTTTTTCGATAATTCATCAAGCAAAAAGCGGGCGTCTTCTTCAGCGTTGGCATTGAGGGTTGCCAGACGTAATGGAGTCTTCCCTTGTACACGTTCCTCAATAATCTCCATCAAGCGCAATAAGGATTTTTTGCGGGTTCGGATGCGTTCCACAGCCTCCACTCGCCCGCCGCGCACCTCCAGAATTGGCTTAATGTTCAGAGCTGTTCCCAAAAAGCGGCTGCCGCCCCCGATCCGTCCACCGCGGTGTAAAAACTCGAGCGTATCTACCGCAAAGACAACCCCCGTATGGTTGCGCGCATCTTCTGCCAGACGTTTGCACTCGGCGAGATTTGCTCCGCCTTGCGCGGCGCGGGCGACAGTTAAGACCTGAAAACCCATTGCCATAGCCGTTGTGTAAGAATCGACAATTTCGATCGGCGCTCCTGGGAGCATTTCTTTGGCTTGTTGAGCTGAGTCGATCGTTCCAGAGAGCTTGGCTGAAATGAGAATGGCGATGATTTCTTTACCTTGATCGAGTAAGGTTTGGAAAATGTCGCGAAACTTGGGTATCGCAACCTGAGAAGAGGAGGGCATTACCGTAGCAGTTTTTAGACGTTTATAAAATTCGTCTGGTTGAATATCCACGCCATCTTCGTAGGTTTGATCCCCCCAGATAAGAATTTGTGGCGCAACGGTGATCGGGTATTCCTGAAGAAAATTTTGCGGGATGTACGCGGTACTGTCGGTAACAACAGCAACTTTTGACATGATAAGACCTCCTATAGGCGAATGATAACCATGGTTACATTTTGTTTGTTCATCTGCTTAACCCCATTCTTCAAAAATGGTTTCAAATTTGAGTTCAAACAGAGTATGAAGGGTTGCCATGAGTCTAGACCTGCAAAAAACCCTGAGTCAAGATCAATCAATGGGTAGGGGTCAAAAATTCTAAATCAACTCTTGACCTTTCTTTGGTTAGCGTTTACAATGCGATTTTGCGAACTTTAAGGGCGAAGCAACCTTCATTATATAAAAATCAATTAACTATTGCGAAATGTTTGAGAGTTTAACCGAGCGATTAGAGAACATTTTTAAGCAATTGCGCCGTCACGGGAAGTTGACCGAAAAAGAGGTGGATGCTGCTCTCCGTGAAGTGCGTTTGGCTTTGTTAGAAGCCGATGTCAACTATGGCGTCGTCAAGGATTTTATCAACCGCGTGAGGGAACGGGCGGTTGGCGCTGAGGTATCTCGAGCTTTGAATCCTGCCCAGCAGGTGATTAAGATCGTCCACGAAGAATTGATTGCTACGTTAGGAGCAGCCGAGCGGTTGAACTTGAGTGGTGAGAAGCCGCGTGCCATCATGCTGGTTGGGTTACAGGGTTCGGGCAAGACCACTGCGGCTGCCAAACTGGCTCGTCTGTTGCGTTCGCAAGGAGAGCGGGTGATGCTGGTTGCAGCAGATCCCTATCGCCCGGCAGCGGTTAAACAACTGCAAACGCTTGGGGAACGAGTGGACGTGCCGGTATATCATGAGGAGGGGGTCCTGCCGTCGCATCTTGCAGCCAGGGCACGTCAGAAAGCTTCTTTGGGCGGTTATTCCACCCTCATTCTGGATACAGCAGGGCGTTCACAGCTTGATCAGGCATTGATGGATGAATTGGAAGCCATTCGCCAGCAGGTCAAACCGACCGAGATCTTGCTGGTGGTGGATGCTATGATCGGACAGGAATCGGTCAATGTTGCTCAAGGATTTCGCCAGGTGATTCCTCTGAGCGGTTTGGTCTTGACCAAGATGGACGGCGATGCCCGTGGCGGAGCAGCCATTTCGATCCGTTCGGTGACTGGGGTACCGATCAAGTTTATCGGCACGGGTGAAGCTCTTGACGCCCTGGAAACCTATGACCCCTCCCGACTGGCGGCGCGGATTCTGGGAATGGGCGATGTGCTTGGTCTGATCGAAAAAGCGGAGGCTGCCTTTGATGAGCAGGTTGCGCGCGAGCAAGCCGCCCGATTGATGGCGGGTGAGTTCACGCTGGAAGATTTTGCCCAACAACTGCGTCAAATCAAACGCATGGGCCCGATTACCCAGATACTGGAAATGTTGCCCGGTGGGATGGGACAAATGGCGCGCCAAATTTCTCCCCAAGAAGCTGAAAAACAGCTTAAAATAACAGAAGCAATTATTAACTCAATGACTCCATTAGAGCGAAGGCGACCGGAGATTCTTAATGCCAGCCGGCGGCGCAGAATTGCCCGGGGTTCCGGCACGCAGGTGCAAGATGTCAACCGCCTGATCAAACAGTTTCGGGATATGCAAAAGCTGATGAAAACATTCAAAAAATCTGGGCTGAAGGGATTGCCCCGCTTATTCGGTTAAGAGCTACGGCTACCGTTTCTCAGGAAATCGGCGTCTCCTTCAACGCTCCCTCAGCCTGAGAAGCTGGCAGCGGGTAGAGATGGATATTTGGAATTCGTAAACTTTAAGGAGAATCATCTATGGTGAGAATTCGTCTTAGAAGGGTCGGTTTAAAAGGACAACCCAGCTACCGGATTGTTGTGGCGGACAAAGAAGCTCCCCGCGATGGACGTTTTTTGGAGATCGTGGGATTCTATAATCCACGCACAGATCCAGCTACCATTCAGATTGCTGAAGAACGGGTGTACGATTGGATAAGCAAGGGTGCTCAGCCGACCGAATCGGTAGCAAAACTTTTCCAATCGGTGGGGCTATTCGAGCGCTTTCAACGCTATAAACAAGGCGAGTCGCTGGATACCTTGCTGAAGGAAGCCACCGCCATTCAAGCCAGCCGTAACGTCCAACCCAAGACAAGCCTTTCGGCACAGAAACGCAGTTAACTTTGCAACGATAGCTGGCACCTCCAATTGTCGATAAAAAAGGAGGCGTGTGTGAAATCTCTAATTGAGTACATAGCACAATCCCTGGTAGATCATCCAGAAGAGGTCAGAGTGCGCGAAGTCCGAAAAGGGAATCTGGTCAACCTTGCTTTGTATGTTGCCAAAGACGACATGGGGCGGGTGATCGGCAGAAACGGCCGGGTGGCAAACGCCATCCGAGTTCTATTACGGGTGGCAGCTATTCGGCAAGGTTTACGGGTAAACTTCGACGTTGAAGAGCCACGATGAATCCTGCCTCGCCGCGTACTGTGCAAAACCAAGCGGCAGGCTCGCTGCAAGCTGGCGAGCCTGCCTTCTTAGTGATTGGCAAAATCCGCCGGCCACATGGGGTGCGCGGAGAAGTGCTGATGGAAATCTACACGGATTTCCCTGAACGGATTCAAGCGGGGGTGGTGGTATATGTTGGAGATCAGGGGCAGCAGCACGAAATTGTGTCGCGGCGAACCCATCGAGATGGGCTATTGATTCGTTTTCAGGGGTATACAACTCCTGAAGAAGCTGGCGAACTGCGCAATCAACTGGTATACGTTCGCGCCGATGATCGGCCGCCATTAGAAGAGGGTGAATACTATCACCATCAGATCCTTGGCATGATGGTTTATGATGAAGTGCAAGGATTTATCGGCTGGGTCAGAGAAATCCTCAGCACCGGTGCTAATGATGTACTGGTGGTAAAAAATGAGCAAGAGAGGGAACACTTGATTCCCTTTGCCGATGATTGGATCGTAGAAGTGGATGTGGATCAAAAAAAACTCCGCGTGACCATCCTGCAGGGGTGAATTGATGAGCAACGAGGGCGAGAAACGCTTTTGGGTAGGGTTTAATTTGGTCAAGGGGATCGGGGCAGTGCGTTTTCGCCGTTTGTTGCAAGAGTTTGAAAGCCTCGAAAAGGCCTGGCATGCTCCTAGCGATACTCTCCGCCGTTTGGGTTTTGGGGAAAAACACCTGGAGAACTATCACCTCATCCGCTCTCAGGTAGACCTCGATCGTTATTGGCAAGCTTTACGCGCCAAAGATATTCAAGTGATCACCTGGATGGATGAAAACTATCCACGTTTGCTCAAAGAGATCGATCAATCCCCGCCGGTTTTGTATGTCCGGGGGGAGCTGAGCGTTTCGGATGAGATTGCGGTGGCTGTGGTTGGAACGCGACGGGTTACTAGGTATGGACGTCAGATTGCCGAGGAGATCGCTGCCGGCCTGGCACAGAGTGGAGTGACTGTCGTCAGCGGACTGGCGCGTGGGGTGGACATCCTCGCCCATCAAGCCGCTCTGGATGCGGGGGGACGCACGATTGCGGTGTTGGGTTGCGGGGTGGATCGAATTTATCCACCAGAACATCGTCGTTATGCCGACCGTATCATCTTACAAGGGGCATTGGTGAGTGATTATCCGCCGGGCACTCAACCTGATGCGACCAATTTCCCGCCCCGTAACCGCATTATTTCTGGTCTATCTTTGGCTGTTGTGGTTGTCGAGGCAGGAGAGAAGAGTGGGGCATTAATTACCGCCAGTTTTGCAGCCGAACAAGGACGGGATGTCTTTGCAGTGCCTGGCAATATCCATGCACCCCAAAGTGTGGGCACCAATCGTTTGATCCAAAAAGGTGCCTTTCCCTACATGGGGGTTGCTGATATTTTGGAGACGTTGAATATCCCCGTCAGGTTACAACAGAATTCCGCCAGGCAAATTTTGCCAACCGATGGAAATGAAGCGCAATTGTTGCAACATTTATCCGATCAGCCGCTGCATGTGGATGAACTATCGCGGCTATGCCAGATGCCGGTTGCCCAGGTGAGTTCGACTTTAGCGATTATGGAATTGAAGGGGTTAGCCAAGTCGGTGGGAGGCATGAGCTATATCGTTGCCCGAGAACAAAACGAACGATACACGGTTTAAAGTATACAATAGAAACAGAAAGGAGGCAACGGTCATGAGTGGTTCGTATTATGCAGTCATTATGGCAGGGGGCGGTGGAACGCGCCTTTGGCCGCTCTCTCGGAAGACGAGACCCAAACAGATGTTACGCATCATTGAACAACGCAGCCTGTTCCAAATGGCAGTTGATCGACTGGACGGTTTATTCGACTCGCAACATATTCTGGTCGTAACCGTACCGGAACAGTTCCGAGAGCTTCGTAAACAATGCCCTCAGATCCCAGAAGAAAATTATCTCCTTGAGCCGATGCCGCGTGGCACAGCAGCAGTGGTGGGGCTGGCGGCTGTGCATCTTGCACGGTTGGATAAAAACGCTGTGATGGCTGTCCTGACCGCCGATCATTACATCGGCAATCAGGAGTGGTTCCGTAGGTTATTGCAAGTAGCCGAGATCGTTGCTCGCCAGGATTACTTGGTCACTATCGGCATCAACCCTACCTTTGCCGCAACCGGCTATGGTTATATTCAACAGGGGAAAATCCAGGGCACCTATCAGGGAGTCGCCGTCTATCATGTCGTGCGCTTCAAAGAAAAACCGGATGAATTTCAAGCCCAGGTGATGTTGGCCAGAGGCGATCACACCTGGAATTCGGGGATGTTCATCTGGAAAGTCGAACGCATCCGGCAAGAAATTGCGCGACAAATGCCACAATTGGAGGCGGCTTTGCAAGAGGTTGAATCGCACTGGGGAAAGCCAAGCTACAGCGAGGTGTTACAAAACGCATGGCAAGCGCTGATTCCGGAAACAATTGACTATGGCATTATGGAAGGCGCTAAGGATGTGGTAGTAATTCCGGCTGGTGCGCTCAAGTGGAGCGATGTGGGTAGTTGGGATTCGTTATTTGATGTCTTGCCGGCCGATTCACATGGCAATATCGTCATGGGAGGGCGACATTTTGGTTTAGACACTCGCCAATCGTTGGTTTATGTTAGCGAAGAACACCGCTTGATTGTCACTATTGGTGTTCGCGATTTGGTGGTCGTGGACACCGGGGATGTTTTACTCATTGTGCGCAAAGACGAGGCCCAAAAAGTGCGTCAAGTGGTGGAAATCCTCAAAGAAAGTGGTGAAGATTACGTATAACGATTTTGGAGGTTATCTTGGAAACATTGGAAGCCTATTGTGTCAAATGTAAACAAAAGCGGCCGATCACGGAGCCACAAGCTGTCTATACAAGTAATGGCACCCCGGCGACCGAAGGCAAATGCACCGTATGTGGAAGCAAACTTTTTCGCATGGGTAAGACAGAAGCCCATGCCTCCCTCTCGGATAGCGAATTAGACAAGCTCAAACCTCATCGCTCGGGGAAGCTGGTGATTGTCGAATCGCCGGCAAAAGCCCGCACTGTGGGGCGCTTTTTGGGCAAAGGTTATACCGTTAAGGCGTCCGTGGGCCATGTGCGCGATCTGTTGCGATCGCAATTATCGGTTGACGTAGAGAATGATTTTACGCCGAAATACCGTGTCCCTAATGAGAAGAAAACTGTTGTCAAAGAGATTAAAAATCTGGCGAAATCAGCCGCAGAGGTCTATCTGGCAACCGATCCCGACCGCGAAGGGGAGGCAATTGCCTGGCACCTTATGGAAGCAGCCTCCATCAATCCGAAAATTGCTCGCCGGGTGGTCTTCCATGAGATCACCGAACCGGCCGTGGCAGAAGCCTTTGCCCATCCGCGTTCGATTAATCAAGATTTGGTGGATGCCCAACAAGCCCGCCGCGTGTTGGATCGTCTGGTAGGATATAACTTAAGCCCGCTCCTGTGGCGCAAGGTGCGCAGCCGTTTATCGGCGGGTCGCGTTCAATCAGTTGCCTTGCGCATGATTGTGGAGCGCGAACGCGAGATTCAGGCTTTTGTGCCGGTTGAATACTGGTCAATTGCGGCTGAATTTTTGCCGCAGGGCTTGAAAGAAACTTTCATTGCCAAACTGGTGCGCCTGGATGGCGAAGAACCTACGTTAGGAAATGAAGAGCAGGTCAAGCCGATTCTGGAGGATATGGAGCGGGCGCGCTATGAAATTTCGCAAATCAAACAAGGCGAACGACGCCGCAACCCTTCGCCTCCGTTTATCACGAGCACTCTACAACAAGATGCTTCGCGCCGCTTGGGCTTTACCGCCAAGCGCACGATGGCTCTGGCGCAACAATTGTATGAAGGTATCGATGTTGGTACCGGAGGGTCGGTGGGGTTGATTACTTACATGCGTACCGATTCCACCAATATCTCCGAACTGGCTCAGGCTGAAGCCCGTCAATATATCTCGCAGCGCTATGGAGACGGTTTCCTGCCGGACAAGCCACCTAGCTATAAGACAAAAACACTTGGCGCACAGGAAGCCCATGAAGCGATCCGCCCAACATCGGTTTTCCGTACTCCGGAATCGGTCAAACAATTCCTCAATCGCGATCAATATCGCTTATATCAATTGATCTGGCAACGTTTTGTGGCTTCACAAATGACTGCTGCCATCTATGATACGATAACTGTTGAAGTGAGTGGCAAAGGGAATGCCCACGAATATCTATTGCGTGCTTCTGGTTCGAGTGTCCGCTTCTTGGGCTATATGGCAGCTTATGAGGAAGCGAAAGACGAAGATAGCGCGCCTGAGGAGGAAGAAGGTGGTCGCATTCCAAGTGGATTAACCCAGGGGCAGATTTTGCAACTGGTCAAACTAATCCCTGAACAGCATTTTACCCAGCCTCCTCCGCGTTACACGGAAGCTACGCTCGTGAGAGCCTTAGAAGAATACGGAATTGGACGGCCCTCCACCTATGCTCCGATCCTTTCCACCATTCAACAGCGCGGTTATGTAGTTCGGGATAACAAACGGCTGATACCGACTGAGACTGGCATTCTGGTCAATGATCTGATTACGCAACATTTTCCGGAAATCGTCGACTATGGCTTCACAGCCCACATGGAAGAAGACCTGGATCGCATTGCAGCCGGACAAGAAAAATGGGTTGAGGTGATTCGTGAGTTTTACACACCTTTTGCCCAATTGGTGGCTAATGCCGAGAAAGCCATTCCGGAAATGAAAGCCGATTTGGAGCCGATCGGTAGGAAATGCCCCGAGTGCGGCAAAGAGCTGGTGATCCGCTATGGGCGTTTTGGGAAGTTTATCTCTTGTAGCGGCTTTCCGGAATGTCGTTATACCGAAGCCTGGTTAGAGAAGATTGGGGTGCGCTGTCCTAAGTGTCAAGGCGAACTGGTTGAAAGAAAAACTCGCCGCAACCGTGTCTTTTATGGCTGTGCGAACTATCCACAATGTGATTTCACCTCCTGGAAGAAACCCATCCCTGCCCCTTGCCCTGAGTGCGGAGGACTGCTGGTGATCGCCGATAAGAACTACGCCCAATGCTTGAACTGCGAAGAGCGTTTTCCGCTTGAGGAAGTCGTTCAGGATGAAATGGCATCGACGGCATGACTCTTGCAACAATAAATTTTGAAAGATTGTATTGCAGTTTCAATCGCTTTCGTCTACAATACAAGCAGAAAAACATCCCAGAAGAGATGAAACTGCAACTGAAACAATAATGCTTGGCAAAAGCTGTGGAAATGGAGAGTGAGGCATGGAGATGATCCGCGAATATTTGAAAAAGACCCAGGTGTTGGTAGGGATTGGGTTTGTGGTGGGCTTGATCCTTGGTTGGTTTGTGATAGGTTGGGGGATCTGGCCGGTAAAATGGACGGATGCAGCCCCTGAACATCTCCGCCATGATTTAAAGCTGGAATACCTCAGCATGGCGGTCGATTCGTACCTATTGAACCAGGATGCCGAACTAGCAAAGAAACGGTTTGCCGAGTTCGGCAAGGAAGGTGAAGACCTGCTCAAAGAAATCGAACAACAAAAACCCCAGCAAGCAGCAAATATCGCTGCTTTTCGGTTGGCTGTGAGTGGTGAAGCCACGCTCCCAATTCCGACCCAAGCGGCGGGGGGAGAAATCATCCCTACCGAAGAATCTGAACCCTCAGCCAGACCGGGCACATCGATTCTGCGAAGTATTGTGATTGTATTCTGTGTCGCTTTCGTCATTATCTTGCTTGGCGTAGCCGTTTTTGTCTTCCTGCGGAGCCGGAAACCGGCTGCACGAACTCCTGCTCAAGCATCCTATCCACAGCCGTTAGCGCCAGAGGTCGAAGAGGGGTGGCAAGCTATCCCTCAGGCTGGTCTCAGCCAGGAACCACCAATGATGCAATTTATGGCATCGTATAAGTACGGAGATGATTTGTTCGATGACTCGTTCAGCATCGACTCGCAAAGCGGTGAATTTCTCGGTGAATGTGGGGTGAACATCTCGGAAACCATTGGCATCGGAGAACCGAAGAAGGTCACCGCTTTTGAAGTTTGGTTGTTTGATAAGAACGATATCCAGACGATAACCAAGGTCTTGATGAGTGAACATGCCTATAACGACGAAGCGACTTATCAACGGTTAGCTGCTAAAGGCGAACCGGTGCTGGTACAACCCGGGATGGAAACCATCTTGGAAACCCAATCGTTGCAATTGGTTGTGCGGGTTGTAGATATGGCTTATGGCGATGGCGCAATGCCCTCGAACAGTTATTTCGAGCAACTGATTCTGGAATTAGCCGTGTGGTCTAAGATTTAAAAATCGAAACAGCCTACCATCACAAGTCGTGTTGATAATTTGCTGAGAAAACCGTCCACAAATTGATCACGAATAAACGAATAACAGTGCTATTCGTGTATTCGGGAAAACTTCGTGGACATTCTGCCCTGCTAAATAGTGCCTATGGTAGGTAATTACAGACAATCTTGTATTTAGCATTTTTGCCAATCGACTGATTAAGTGTTTAAAATCTGATTCGTCCCCGTTTGTTTTTTTCCAGCGGGGACTTTTTTGGAAGACTCTCAAGAAAGAAACGTCAACCCTGAAGGGATGACTTTGTGTGTATAAAGGATAGAGGCTCTATGAAAAAACAGAAAATAAAAGAAAACCTTGACAATTTATCCATTTTGTCAATTATCTGGTATAATACAAGCACTTAAGTTGCCAGCCAGCCTAAGCACTTTTTCGGCATGTGACCATGCCAGGGTGGTTATTTGAACTGCGAGGTTCCCTTGCCCCATGTGTGACGAGCAGCAGGCCGGTATCAAAGAGTATATTTTGAATGGAGAAAAAATGGAACCAAAACTGTATGTAGGCAATTTGTCATATTCGGTCACCGAAGAGGAACTGCGAGAGTATTTTGCTCAAGCAGGGACAGTTAAGTCTGTGGCGCTAATCCGAGACCGAGACACCGGCCGCTCCAAAGGCTTTGCCTTTGTGGAGTATGAAACTGATGAAGAGGCGCAAAAAGCCATTGGCATGTTCAACGGCACTGAATTGCATGAACGCACGTTGACCGTCAACCAGGCTCGGCCGCGTGAAGAGCGACCTTTTGGGGGTGGCTATCGACGAGATGCGGGTGGCGGAGCGCGCAACCAACGTAGCGGTGGGCGACGCCGCTCCAACTGGTAAAATCAATCGAATAGGCGATAAATCGATCAGGGCGTGAGCAACGCCCTGATTTTTTTGCTCCCTTTACCCGTCTCAAGCCATTCAAATCAATTTGTGTGTTAAAATTCGCAAAGCCCGAAAGCGTGGGTTACTGGTAAGAAAATGCGGAAGCCGCGGTGGGCGGCATCAGCCCCTCAAATCGAACTTGTTATTATCTTGCTGATGAATATCGTCTCAGGTACGAACCCTAAAGTTAACTCTTTTCCACGCACCCGGCTGGAGGCTGATCTGATTCTGCTGCTGGTGGCTGCCCTGTGGGGGAGTGCATTTGCTGCTCAGCGGGCAGCCGCGGCACAGGGAGAGGTTCTGTTTTTCAATGGCGTTCGCTACCTCTTGGGGGCGAGTCTGATCTTACCGATCCTTGTGAGGCAGCGGCTGAACTTGAGCAAGTTACCACTCAAAGCCTGGTTGGGAGGGGGGCTGGCTGGATTGGCAATGTTCCTTGCGGTTGCTTTCCAACAGTTTGGGCTTCAATTTACTACGGCTGCCAATGCAGGTTTCATTACCGGCTTATATGTCATGATTGTTCCGTTTCTTTTGGCGATTTTTTACCGTCAGCCGCCGCGGGTCATAATTTGGATTTCTTCTCTGATGGCAACCTTTGGGATGTTTCTACTTAGCACAGAGGGAAGTCTCTCAATATCATTGGGGGATCGTTGGGTACTTTTAGGAGCGTTGATGTGGGCTATTCATGTGTTAATCATCGATCGAATCACACATCAATTGGCCTTGCCCTTCTTAGCAGTTACCCAGGCAAGCGTATGTGGAGGATTAAGTTTGTTGAGCGGCATTTGGTTCGAAGGGGCTACTTTGAGCAATTTGAATGACATCTGGTGGGCGGTCATTTGGACAGCGGTAGCTTCGATTGCGTTGGGGTTTAGTCTCCAACCGCTTGGGCAACGGGTTGCTCCGCCTGCCGATGCTGCCATTTTACTCTCGATGGAATCGGTCTTTGCAGCATTGTTCGGCTGGATAATTTTAAGAGAAGGTTTGACCCCAATTCAGCTTACGGGGTGCGTTTTGATGTTTTTAGCGGTTGTCTTGGCGCAGATAAGTTTTCAGCCCAAAGCGGCTGTAAATTAAGTCCAAATCCAGGAGGATCGAATGAATGCCTATCTCGTCATTGGTTCGGGTCGTCAGGGGTGCGCTGCAGGATATGACATGGCGCGCTGGGGTGATGCCTCACAAGTTGTGATGGCTGACGTTAATTTCGAGGTAGCCCAGAAGGCTGCCAAACGCATCAACGGATTGCTCAACAAAGAAATTGCCGTTCCGATACAGTTAGATGTACACGATGAACCTGCGGTACGGAAGGCGATGCAAGGCAAGGCGGCTTGTCTGAGTGCAGTGCCGTATTATTACAACCTTCCATTGACCAAAATTGCCATTGAAGAGAAAGTAAATTTTTGTGATTTGGGAGGCAATACCGACATTGCTCTGGAACAGCACAAACTGGATACACAAGCCAAACAAAACGGTGTGAGTGTTATCCCCAATTGCGGTCAAGTGCCGGGCATGGGAACAACGTTGATTGTTTATGCCATGAGTCTATTGGATGAAGTTTTGGATGTTTATATGTGGGATGGCGGTCTGCCTCAGAAACCAAAACCACCCTTTAATTACTTGTTGACCTTTCACATTGCCGGTTTGACCAATGAGTATGCTGAACCAGCCGTGTTTATCCGCAACTGGAAGGTCACTCAGGTCGAATCGATAACGGAACTTGAGACTGTGCAATTTCCTTCCCCGATTGGAACCTTAGAGGCTTTTGTCACCGGGGGAGGGTTAGACACCCTGCCCTGGACTTACGAAGGCAAACTGCGCACACTGCAAAACCTGACTTTACGCTATCCTGGACACTATGAAAAATTGCGCGCTTACCGGGAATTGGGACTCTGGGACTTGACTCCCATTCGCGTTGGAAACATCGAGGTAGTGCCACGCGAGGTCTTCCATGCTTTGTTTGAGCCAAAAGTGGTTGACCCAACCCAAAAGGATCTCATTATTATCCGCATCCGGGCGGTGGGGAAGAAGGATGGTAAGGAAGCTGAAGCCTGGATCGTAGTCATTGACTATTATGATGATCAGACAGGGTTTACAGCGATGGAACGCGGCACCGGCTGGAGCGCAGCTATTGTCGCCGAGATGATGGCGAAACAAGAAACACCCCGCGGCGCTGGTGGGGTAGAGAAGATGGTACCGGCTGAGCCTTTTATCCGGCATCTGGGTGCGCGCGGCATAGGGGTTCAGCAGGAAATTCGCTATCTATAAACATTCGGCAGACGTTCCGTGAGCCCATTGCAAAAACGAACCGCGGTGAGCGTCGAACGAAAAATGTCGACGCTGAAACACACGTTTTGCAAGGGGTCTTGTTTTGAATTGAAGGGTATCATTGATAAAAAGAGGCTAACCGATGCAACCGAAGATCGAACTCCTATCTCCGGAGTTGGTAGGTCGAGTTCTAGATGAAGCATTCCAACTTCTGCAAACAGTTGGTGTGAAGGTTCAATCGCCGGCTGCCAGGCGTCTTCTTGCCGAGGGGGGCGCGTTGGTTCAAGAAGATACCGAGGTGGTCTTTATCCCGGAAAGCCTGGTTCGGAAGGCATTGGCGACCGTTCCAAGCACCTTTCAGCTCTTTAATCGAGATGGTGAAGACTCGCTTCACTTAGGTGGCGATGCGGTTCACTTTGATCCCGGCTCTTGCGGCGTTCATATGCTCGAGGCGAAGAGCCTTGTTCACCGTCCTTCCTGTACGGAGGATCTGATCCAGATTATTAAACTCACCGAAATGCTGCCTCAATACGATGCCCAATCAACGGCGCTGGTATGCAATGAGGTACCCAAACAAATCGGTGATTTATACCGTTTATATCTGGTCTTGATGTTCTCTAAGAAACCCATAATCACCGGAGCTTTCTCGAAGCAGACGGCGCATTTCATGTTCGATATGCTGGCGTTGTTTCGCGGTGGAAGGGAAGGATTAAGACAAAAACCAATGGCGATTTTCGATGTTTGTCCTTCACCGCCCATGATTTGGAGTGATTTTGCAGCTCAAAATTTGATCGACCTTGCCCAGGCATGGGTTCCAGCCGAGATCGTTTCCATGCCGTTAGCCGGCGTAGCTGCGCCTGTTACTTTGATTGGAGCGGTGGTGCAACATGCTGTAGAAACATTGAGTGGGATCACTTTGCATCAATTAGCTCAAGCGGGAGCGCCGGTGATTTGGGGGGGTGCGCCGGCAATCTTCGACATGCGTTATGGGACAACTCCAATGGGCGCAATTGAGACGGCAATGATCGATGTTGCCACAGCGCAGATCGGTAAAGCGTTGGGCATTCCGACCCACACGTATCTCGGCGCCAGCGACGCCAAACTGGTAGATGCCCAGGCAGGATTGGAGAGCGGAATGAGCGCTTTAATTGGGGCTTTAGCCGGCATTAACATGATCTCTGGCGCAGGGATGTTGGATTTTCTAGCCTGTCAAAGCCTTGAGAAATTAGTTATCGATGCCGAGATTATCGGGATGGTTAAGCGACTTTTGAAAGGGATTGAGGTGCATAGCGAGACCCTGGCTACGGCGTTATTTGAGGACTTCCGTTTTCGTTTTAAGGGAGATTTCCTCAGGCAGCGAATCACACGGCAACTATTTCCTGTCGAGCAATATCTTCCCTCCGAGGTAATTGATCGCGGGTCTCTGCGCCTGTGGGAGGAAGTGGGGAAACCAGATGCTTTCCAACGAGCAGGGGTGCGCGTTCGGGAATTATTGGAGAATTACCAACGCCCGCCAATCGATGAGCATTGTCAGGATACACTTATTGCTTTGGTAGAGGAATTAGCAAGAGAGGCAGGCATGGATGCATTACCGGAAATCTTGCGGAAGTAAGAAACTTGGAATGCGGAAGCGAGGTTTTCGCACTCAAAAAAACGAAAGCCTGGCTTTCGCACTCCAAATAGCGAAAGTGTGGCTGATGTACTTCAAAAAGCGGAGGTGGCGAGCTCCACCTCCGCCTAGTGAACTATCGCAGCTTAATTCGACTTTATGGTGATCTTTTTCGCTTTGGCAGCTTCAGCTTTGGGTAAGACCAGGCGCAAGACACCCTGTCGGTATGAGGCTTCAATATGGTCTTGGTCAATTTCATTGGAGAGGCGGAAGCTGCGCTGATAATCACCAACTTCATATTCTTGCAACGCTAAAGCGTAGTTTTCAGGTTCTTTAGGATCAACGAGGGCGTGCACGGTAAGGATATTTTTCTCTAAGGTAATGTCAATATCCTCTTCTTTAGCGCCAGGGATATCCATTAAGAGAACCAGAGCATCGTTGGTCTCATAAATATCGGAGCGAGGCAGGAAGGTAATTCGATCGCGGGTTAATTCCGTCCCTTCGCTCAAGGCAACTTCTTGTTTTTCTGCATCCAGGGTTTTTTCGCTGTCGGTCATGGTTCACCTCCATTTCGCTTATTTGGCGACAACCTTAATCTTCTTGGGTTTTTCTTCTTCTTTCCGTGGCAAGGTGATGGTGATTACACCGTTCTCAAAGTTGGCTTCCACTTTGTTGGCGTCAACGGCAAAGGGTAGTTGAATTGAGCGAGCAAACTTTCCACATCCTCGCTCGCGGCGATGATAACGGACATCTTCACCCACTGGCTCTGGTTGACGCTCGCCACTGATGGTAAGTAAGTCATTGACCACACTGATATCGATGTCCTCAGGCTTGATGCCGGGTACTTCAGCGGTGAGGATGATACCTTCATCACTGACCCATAGATTCATGGCGGGGAAAGATGGCGCAGCCTGAATTCGGCGGGGCGAGAAACTTTCCATTAATCGATTCATTTCGCGTTGTAACCGTTCGACTTCTTGCCAGACGGATGGAGCGCGGTATCTGCGGTAATACATATCTCAACCTCCTTCTTGAAAAATTTTTCTATATGATAGAGGTGGTATGTAAGAAGGGTAAAAACGGATTGTAAGAAATCTATCTAAACTGTGGCGAATATTCAGATGGTATCGTTTGATTTTGGTGGGTTATCGGGAAATCGCCATGAACTGCTGTTGATGGAGTGATGGTTTTTTCTCTTTGTTATCCCTTTGTTGACGGGTCTCTAAGGAAATATTAACAATTCTGTGTTAACTTTAGCAGCTTGGGAATATCTCCATTTTTTCTTGAAAAAACTCTTTAAGCAATCAATGTAAATTTAAGGTCAGTGATAGAATATGGTTATGCAATTTCGTGATTATTATCAAATCTTAGGTGTTGATAAGAACGCTTCGGAAGCTGAGATCAAAAAAGCTTACCGAAAATTGGCGCGCAAATATCACCCGGATGTAAATCCTGGCGATAAGGCCGCCGAAGAGAAATTCAAGGAAATCAACGAAGCCTATGAAGTGCTTTCCGACCCGCAAAAAAGGGAAAAATATGACCGCTTTGGAGCGCAGTGGCGACAGTACGAACGAGCTGGCGGAAGGCCAGAAGACTTCGATTGGTCGGCCTGGACAACGCAACCTGGAGGGAGAACCTATACCCGTACGGTAACCCCGGAAGAGTTTGAGCAAATGTTTGGGGGTGGCTTGGGAGGCTTTTCCGACTTCTTTGAAGCTCTCTTCGGTGGGATGGGGCAAAGAATGAGCGGTTTTGGTACCCGCACCCGCACTGCTCGCCAGACCGCGACGCGCGATGTCGAATATCCGGTGCAAATTACGCTGGAGGAAGCCTTTTATGGTACCTCGCGCAAGATGGAGTTCGAGGATGGCCGCCAGATTGAGGCGCGTATCCCACGCGGGGTTAAGACCGGCTCCAAGGTGCGTTTAAGCGGTCAAGGGGCGCCGAACGCCTACGGACAGAAAGGCGACCTGTATTTGAAAATTGAGGTATTGCCGCACAATCGTTTCGAACGCGATGGTGATGATCTGAAGACCCAACAAACCATTGACCTCTACACCGCTTTATTGGGCGGTAAGGTGAATGTTTCCACGATCGATAAAACGGTGGAACTCATCATTCCACCCGAAACCCAAAACGGAAAAATCTTTCGCCTGCGGGGATTGGGGATGCCGAACGTGAAAAATCCTGAGCAGCGTGGCGACCTCTACGTTACCGTCAACGTTGAACTGCCGCGCAATCTAACTGACGAAGAAAAACGCCTCTTTGAGCAATTACGCCAGTTGCGCCAGAAAAGACGATAATGCAATACCCTACTGAGTTATAAAGGGTTTGCCATCTGCGGCGCAGATCAGTTGGATAACGTTTTTACCCGAAGCTGCTGCCAGCGGTACACTACCCCCTGGTTCTACCGACTGACCGGCCATATAAAAGTGATGGAGGCGTGGCAGGGTCTTTGAGACGCCATTAATCAGCATGGGCATGGTTTCCGTCTGGGCTTTATAAAAAATTTCACCGCCTAGTTCAAGAAAACGACTTTCAATCGCCTGAGCAAAAGCCAACGACCCACCACAGGGAAAGCCGGCGTTGTGATTGTGCATGTAGGCTAGCAACGCCATCCCCATCATCACCGGAGCTTCTTCCCAGGAGAACATCTGGGCAAAGGCGCGCTTGAGAAAAGGGTGCTGAAAGCGGGAGGCAAACTCACCTGCTGAGAGGGTTGCCCATTTTGCCATAGGGAGCAGGTACGGCATCATCTTCATTCCAAACTCACGCCAGTCCACGGTGTTCATCAACTGGCGCGGTTTGCGATACAGCGCTGAGAGGTCAAAATGAGTAAATTGGCGCACACCAGCGCAGAATTGCTTGATTAATGGTGCATCTTGAGGGGAAATTTGGCAGAGGTGATCTTGAAGCTGGTCGGGATCGCAATAGACAATCAGCGTGTTTTCTCCATCGGTGATGCGTTGATATTCGTTATGATTGATCATCGGGCGGTTTTGGATGGCACCGAGTTCTAGCCAGAGGTCATTAAAAGGTTGCCCTTTGCCTGATCCAAATAGATAGTGAATGCAGCCGTCAAAAGTATACCCCTTGCGCTCCCATGCCGTGCAAAGTCCGCCCGGCAAATGATGCATCTCAAAAATCGTTGCTTTATAACCGTTCATTCGGGCATAGCAGCCGGCTGCTAAACCCGCAATTCCCCCACCTATAATCAAAATGTGTTTTTGCATAGCATTATTTTACTATTGAATTCCACTCCAGACAGTCTCAGAACTTCCTCCTTCTTCGAAAGTAACCGGTGCGTAGGATGCGTCGGTAGCAGTGAGGGCTAAAACCATAGCGGCAAAAGCATCTTTTGCGCTATCTCGCTCGGCAGAATTAACAGTGCTGAACCAATCCGGTAGGGTACCTTCTGAGTGCTTGAAGAAATGGCTTACCCATTGATCCAAAAAGCCAAACCCAGCCGCAAACGGTAGATAGCGATCAAAGAGAACCGGATTCGGTTGTTGCTTCTCATCTTGCGTCATCTTTTTGAGGGATGTGGCGAAGGTCTGCCATTGAACGGCTTGATGTACCCCTTCGTCAGTGAGTGTCGAAAGGCTGAGGGAGAGACTTAATCCAACCAAACCTGCCAGCAAGAAGCCACCGCCACTGCCCATTAGAATCGCTCCCGCTGAATACCTCCACCCGATGCCGATCCCCACCGCAAAGATCAGCAAGCCAATCGTCATAATTGCCCCGGATAGAAAAGCAAATTGTTGGCGTTTATCTGTTCGCTCGAGGCTATGCCAACCACGCAGGGTCAATTCGTCATCTAAAGCTTTTTGGTAGGTTTTGGAATAAGCCAGTTGAACGACCCGTGATAAAGGTACGCGATCGATTTTTTGGAAGCGAAACAGTACATCCAGAAAGGCTTCTTCGTGAGGTTCAAGGGGGTCTTTGATGGGCTGGCGGACGATCTCGAAAACGCTCTGTCCCCAATGGCTCTTTTTTTCTTCAATGCGCAGGAAGCCTCTTTGGGTGAGGTCAAAAAGGGTTGCCAATGCGGCGGTAGAAGAACCGCATAGGTGGGCTGCCAAGCCAGGCGATAGCGCTTGAGGAGGAAGAGTGTGCAATTTAAGGGCTTTGGCTGCACCATCTAGTTGCCTTTGAAAGTACAAGCGTTTCCGAAGGAGAAAGGTGATGCTTAACAAGCTGCTAATTGCGGCGGCTATTCCCCCTTGCAAGCGTGCCGTAGAGGCTGAGATTTCAGCTTTCAAAATGGTCTCATACCCTAGTCGCTGAGACCGGATTGGATTGGTCTTGAGGTCGCCATAGAAGTGTGCATGTGGCAGGCTCTTTGCCATTCCGATGCCTGCAAAGGTAAGTACACCCAGGACGCTAAGCAGACAGGTCATTAAGTATATTGATACATCTTTTTTCTTCATTATGTTTCCTCTAAAAAACCTGAGGATTCTTTATAATTTTACAGAACTCATGTTAACAAGTGAATAACGCCGGGGTTAACGTTCCTTAAGAGAACAAAGAGAAGTGCTGGTTCACTCCTCGGTGCTGGCTTAAGGCGTGTTCTGTGGGGGGATTCCTGCGGAGAAAAAATGGTTGAAGTGAGCTAGGGGAGACGGCATTGGTGCTGGTAGGGTTATGACTCTACCAGGGTTGTTGGGTGAGGCCATTACATATTAGCGGGCTACTTTTTCAACGTAGGGGATGGCGCTCTTACAAGGTTCGGTGAAGTACTGGGTGATATTTTGCCAGGTAAGCGGCAAGCCGTTGTTGACCGTCTGGTGGATAGCGTAGGAAAGACAGCCTGGACCGACGTGATAGTTGGCAGCAGTCATTCGCCAGAGGTCTTCAAAATTGCTTACCCGCCCTGGCATTTCTCCGGTGGCATTGTACACAATCTGCGCGACTTGATCGCAATTTGCCCGCACAGTCTTGGCGAAGAGGGGAATGCTGAAAAAGGTGTTTGTCAGGTCGATGCCGGCCGGACATTCTGGGCAATCGGCTTTTGCCTGGACCGCCAGAGCGCCGCGCAACATGGCTTGTTGATCCTGACTCAGGTGGAGGTAACCTTGATCGCAGGTCTCTTGCGCAAGAATCAGCGGACAAAATTGATGATAAAACTGGTCGTTCCAGAGTAAGAGCGCCTCTGCGCCGAGGTCGGTGATCTGCCCCAAGCCGAACTCAAAGGGCACTTTGAAGATGCCAGGCCAGAACTGGCTTTCCTGAGCGAAGATGTTTTTCAGGAATTGAGCAGGAACTCCGTTTTCATTTGCCGCTTCGATGATTTTGGCGTCAAATTGATTCTGCCAAGCTTGCAGGTAGGGGCGCGTCAACTCCAATCCGCAGACATCAGCATAACCATTAGGAAGCAATCCACCGCTGGGGCAAGTGGAGGCATCGACAACTCCCTGGCTGATCAATCGTCCAGCTAAGTAGTAATAAGGTTCGTCCGAAGATAGAAGATCGGTATTGCTGGTTGAGCTGAGCCACAGCGGCGGACCTCCCACGGGTTGAAAGGCTTGCCAGGTTTCCGCGCAACTTGCCAGGGGATTGCCCAACCACTGGCTACTCAAAACATCGACATACCAACCGCTATCACTTGGAGTCTGGCGAACGCCAGTTTCAACCACCCGCACCAAAGCTTTATATTTGGGGCTGGTATCCCCAAAGCTAGAGATCGCCCAAAACTGAACTTCGACCCCTTCAAGGGGAGTCGGTTTCAGGGGTACAGAGCAACTCTGTCCTTCGCAATAGAAGGGTTGGTCGGCATACATGCCTTCGATGGCAATAATGCGTTCATTTGGCAACGGTTCCTGACCGCTGATGAATAGATTGGGCATGGTTGGACAGCGGTTTTCAGGAAAGGTCGGTTGACAGCCTTCTAAAGTGATCGTTGCTTGGGCGAGCGGTAGCTCGATTACCAATTCTTTTTGGGAGGGTTTACTGGATATGTAATGTAAATACAGGCCTTTGCAACCAAAGGTATCAAAGCTCCCCACCAAAGCAGGTTCACAGGGTGGGGTAGATTGCCAGGCTTGATAGACATCCAGTCTGCATTGGGCGGCTACTTCTTCAGGTTTGGGAAGTCCTTCGTGATCAATGTAGATGCGACAGACAACGGAACTATCTAACCATTTTAGCAACCACCATTCATATTCTATGTAGGCGATTTGAATCGTTGTCTGCCTGACAAGCGGAGCGTCTTCACCGATTGCTGGGGCTGGGTTTTGAAGTAAGCCTAACCAGAAACCGATGCCGAACACCAAACAGATAAGAACGCTCGCCGCTCGTTTCATCCTCTCAGATACGATAACATGTAAAGCACTGATTGTCAACAAAATTTGCCCAAATTTTTCAATGAAAATTGCCAGCATGGGCGGGGATAACTAATTTATAATTCAGGCAGCCACACCCGTGTACACAGCGCTGCAAACTACTATCCTCAGGAAGCATTTGTCAAGGTGATGGCTTGCAGATGGTTCAGGTTGCAGGCTCTGCGAAAGAAAAGGACGCAAATCCCTGAGAGAGTCGGGAGAGGTCGATGAGATCAACGCTGGCGGTGATTCTCTAAAAGGAGAAAATGATGCCCCCTGTTCTTTACTTGATCGATGGTCATGCTTTGGCATATCGGGCTTATTTTGCCTTGACGCGCGGCAACCCCGAAGGATTCCGAACCAAAAGCGGTGAACCAACTGCCGGAACTTTTGGTTTCGTCAGTGTTCTCTTACGATTATTGGAAAATGAGAAGCCAGAATATCTGGCGGTTGCCTTTGACACCGGGCGTACCTTTCGAGATGAGATTTACGCCGAATATAAAGCAACTCGGGCAAAAATGCCTGATGATCTCACCCCTCAGATTGACCGCATTCGGCAAATCCTAGATGCTCTGCAAATTCCTCGCCTCGAAGTGGAAGGCTATGAAGCTGATGATGTTTTGGGAAGCATTGCCCGACGAGCTGTCCAGGAGGGGTACGCAGTGAAGATCATAACCGGAGATCGCGATCTCTTGCAATTAGTTGACCAGCGGATTGTAGTGAATTTGCCTGGCAAAACCCTCGCAGAAGCGGAAAATTATTTCCCTGAAAATGTCCAATCGACTTTAGGGATTTTACCCCATCAAGTTGTGGATTATAAGGCGTTGGTTGGGGACAAATCGGATAATATCCCCGGTGTGCGCGGCATCGGTGAGAAAACAGCCATTTCACTGTTGCAGAAATACTCCAATCTGGATGAAATCTATGCCCACCTGTCCGAAATTCCGGAAGCCATACGCAGGAAGTTGATCGTCGATCGAGAGATGGCTTACCTAAGCCGCAAATTAGCAACGATTGTCACCGATTTAGACATCCCCTTTGATCCTGAGCAAGCACGCTTAGGGCAGTTTCATTTCGAGCAAGTGGAAGAGATCTTCCGTCAACTGGAGTTTCGAACTTTGATGACCCGCTTTCGGGAGGTTGCCGGGCTGTACGGGTTTAAGCTACCGGGCGATCGCAAAAACGGCGCTCAACTTTCCCTTTTTAACGTCGTCCAACCCGTTGAAGCCGCCATTGAGGTCTCTACGTCTCTGTTGCCATACGAGATTATTGCGAGCGAGTCTGACCTGCAAGCGTTGGTTGCACAGTTAGAGCAGGCATCGGTGATTGCGCTGGACACAGAAACAACCGCAACTGATGCCATGCGGGCTGATCTGGTTGGCGTGTCTCTTGCCCTGAATGGAGAGAAGGGCTATTATCTCCCGTTAGGACATCACTTGAATTCTGAGAATCAACTGCCCCTACCGCGAGTTTTAGAAGCCCTCCGAAAGCCGTTGACCGATCCGAAGGTGCAAAAAATCGGCCATAATCTTAAATACGACTTTATCCTGCTGGCTCGGCACGGATTGCGTGTCCAGCCGCTAACGTTTGATAGCATGATTGCTGAATGGTTATGTGACCCAAACTCTCATAATTTGGGTTTGAAAAACCTGGCTTGGGTGCGCTTGAACTGGCAGATGACGACCATCGAGGAGCTGATCGGCAAGGGTAAAAAACAGCTCAGCATGGCAGATGTGCCCATTGAGCAAGTTGCGCCATATGCCGCCGCTGACGCAGCGGTAATCTTTCGCCTGCAACCTCTTTTGCTGAAAGAACTGGAAGAGAAAGCAGCCCGCAACCTCCTGGAGGAATTGGAGATGCCGTTGGTTACGGTGTTAGCCGATATGGAGATGACAGGTATCTGCCTGGATGTACAACGCTTACGCAATCTATCAGAGGAGTTAGAAGAGCGGATGAAGGGCATTGAGGCGCAGATTTATGCGGCTGCCGGGACTACATTTAACTTGAATTCACCGCCCCAATTATCCGATGTGTTGTTTAACCGTTTGCGCATTGCTCCACCCAACCGCAATCAACGTACAGCAACCGGCTTTTATTCTACCCGTGCTGGCGTCCTGGAAGAGCTGAAAGGCAAACATCCGGTGGTGGATTGGATCTTGGAGTATCGAGAACTTGCCAAATTGAAGTCTACGTATCTGGATGCTTTACCTCAGCAAGTGAATCCGGTCACCGGTCGCGTACACACTTCTTTCAATCAGACTGGTTCGGTAACTGGCCGCTTGGCTTCCTCCGAGCCAAATCTGCAAAATATCCCAGTGCGGAGTGAGACCGGACGGCAGGTGCGTCAGGCGTTTGTCGCTGCGCCGGGTTGTGTTCTGATCTCGGCCGATTATTCTCAGGTAGAATTGCGCATTGTGGCACATATCGCTCAAGACGAAGCGATGTTAGCAGCTTTTCGCGCCGATCAGGATATTCACGCGGCAACTGCTGCAGCGATTTACAATGTGCCGCTCGAAGCGGTGACGAAGGAACAACGCCGACATGCCAAAGCGATCAATTTCGGGTTGATCTATGGGATGAGCCCTTTTGGCTTGACGCGCACCACGGATTTAACTCTGGCAGAAGCAGAAAATTTCGTCGAAGCCTATTTCCGTCAGTTTCCTGGGGTAAAGGCTTATTTAGACCGGGCGCGTTTACAGGCGGCCCAACAGGGCTATGTGGAAACCTTGTTGGGACGAAGACGGTACTTCCCAACATTAAGAACCGAGAAGAATCCTGCCATTCGCAACCGCGAGGAAAGAGAGGCAATCAACGCGCCCATCCAGGGGACGGCTGCGGATATCATGAAATTGGCAATGATTCGTGTCCCGCGCGCGGTGAATGAGAAGGGATTATCAGCGCGACTGATCTTACAGGTACACGATGAGTTGTTGCTTGAGTGTCCTGAAAACGAGGCGCTGGAAACAGCTCGAGTGGTTAAAGAGGTGATGGAATCCGCCTATCCGCTTTGCATTCCTCTCAAGACCGAGACCCGGTATGGGAAGAATTGGGATGCGTTACAACCCTTTGAGATATAATACAATAACGGAGAGATCATGCCGGATAGCGAAGAACGCTTCCAGAAAATCCTCGATCAAGCCCATTCCGCAGCCTGGGAAGGAGAATGGGAGCAAGCCATTGCCCTCTATCAAAGAGCGATCGAGCTTGATCCAAAACAAGCCAGCGCCTGGCTGGGACTGGGATATGCCCAACTTCAATTGGGAAATCTACAGGAGGCTTATCGCGCCTATCAACAAGCTTCTCAACTTCAACCTCAAGATCCCATTCCACTGGAAAAGTTAGCCCAAATAGCTGCTCAAATGGGGTATACCGATCAAGCTGCTCGATTTGCCTTTTTGGCAGCAGAAATTTTCCTGAAGAATCGTGAGGTGCAAAAGGCATTAGATAACTTGAGCTTTGTCACCCGTTGCAAACCGGATGAGATCAAAGCCCGTTTGTATCTTGCCAGATTGTATGAAAAAGGGGGGCAGGTGAACCAGGCTGTTCAGGAATACCTGATTTTGGCTGCAGTTTATCAAAGGGTAAACCAGGCTGAACAGGCGCAGCAACTTTTAGAGAATCTTCAACAAACCTATCCAACCAGGCAAGAGATCAAGGAGGCAATCCAGAAAGTGCAACAAGGGCAGTTCCTGCCGTTCCCCCAGTTGGAACGCCCTTTGAGCAGTGAACGATTGAGCCGCAAGGCATCTTCAGGCAGGAAGGAAACCGCTGCAGAAAACGGTCTTGATCCGATTACTGAAGCGCATCAACATGCGCTCCAGGAACTGGCATCGTTGATCTTTGAAATTGAGGATCAAAATTCAAGCCAGGATGGGAAAACCCGTTCAACCTGGATGGGTGGAGGAAGAGGGTTGTTTGCCAAACAAAGCGACCCAACGAAGATTGTCAAGCATCTTGGGGCTTATCTGACGGGGATAAAAGAGGAGGCTGGAGAGCAGGCCGTCGATGAACTGGAGAAGGCAATTCTGGCGGGGTTGAGTCATCCGAGCGCCGATTTTGAGTTAGGTTACCATCGCTATCGGAAGGATGAAAACGCCATCAAAGTCTTGCAGCGAGCAGCAAAATTCCCTGGTTATACCCTTGCGGCGAACCTGTTGATGGGCGCTGCGTATAGCCAGACGGGACGGAAGCGGGAGGCTGCGCGTGCCTTTCTCAATGCTTTGCGTCTTGCCGATGCCCGCACCCTCAAAACTCAGCAAGCTGCCAGAGTCGATCGGTTATATGAGCCAATCCAGGAGGCAATCTTATCTCAACCCGATGACGAAGTCTTTGAGAAAGTGATCGATGGTGTGCAGAATTTGCTGTTGCGAAAGGATTGGCGCTCTCAAATCGAGGCTACGCGGCGACACTTAAATCCTCAGGAAGAAGCTGCACAAGAGGAACTTCGACCTCTGGGAGAGATCTTCACTCAATCGGGTGGCTATCAATTGATCGGGGCGATGGCTTCTATTCAGGCACTTGCTAGGTCAGGACATCTCCGTTCGGCGATGGAAGAAGCCTATTATGCATATGACCTGATGCCGACCTATTTGCCTTTGCACCTCACGATGGGTGAGTTGCTGATCGATATGGGGCTGACAGAAGAAGCTTTTATGAAATTCTTTTCTGTTGCCCGATCTTATGAAACCCGCGGAGAGATTGAACCAGCTATTCGTTATTATCGCCAGGCAACTGATATTTCTCCACTAAACACATCTGCCCGACAAAAACTGATTCATTTGCTAATAGAGAATAGCCGTCTTGAAGAAGCGATTCAGGAATTTATTCACCTGGGTGAGGTCTATTACAATCTGGCAGATCTCCGCCATGCGCGCGAGGCGTACTTACAGGCTTATCAACTTGCCCAGGATGCCGGTTTAGAAAAGCGTTGGTCGGTAATGCTGCTGCACTTGATTGGAGACCTCGATCGACAAAATCTCGAATGGCGTCAAGCGCTGGCTGTCTATGAACAACTGCGTCAAATTGATGCCGATGATGAACAAGCTAGACTGCAACTCGTTGATTTGAATTTACGCCTTCAGCGTGAACCGCAAGCGATTGTTGAGTTAGATGCCTATCTGGATCACTTGAAGCGAAAAGGACAACCGCAACGCGCTCAGCAGTTTTTGAATCAATTGCTTGCCGATTATCCCGAATGGTCGGTATTGAAGCGCCGCCTGGAAAGTTTAAACACCGCGCCGCGGCACATCCGCTAGGGCTTTATTTCCAAATGCGGAAAGATGTTTCGCTGGTTGCCTGAAGATCGCCGTGTTGGGCCTGGAGTTTAATGATTACCAGGCCAAGCTGTGACGATTGAAAAGGAAAGTCGAAGCGCGCCAGTCCATTTGTATCGGAGGGTTTGGGAGAAGGAGGATAAACTTCCGATCCGTCAGGCAACAGGATTTGAAGGTTAATCAGAGCATCGGCCACCGGACGATCGCTCTGGTCCTGACAGAGGACAAAGATGGATTGTATTCCACTGGGGGGCACGACTGCGTTTTTGGGAAAAGCCCGAATGTGCAGGGATTGAATGAGCTGTGGGGCATTATTATTAGAAAGGGAGGCAGCCAGTAAGCGCGGATCTTCCTGGACCAGAGAAAAATAGCGTTTCCCAAGCGCAGATACCCGAACGGCGGAAAGGGAGTTACCCGAGCCGGTCCACTCGATGCGCAATAACTGGAAGGTTTGCACGATTAATCCATCCTGGATGATCACGTCCGAAATGGGGTAGCCAAAAATGCGCACACCGCCGTTCTGCTCAAAAAAGTCCAGAAATTCATAACAGACTGAGAAGCCCGTTTCCGGGAAATATCGACAGCGCCCGAGCGGATAGGGGATATTCAGCGACGTTGCCGGTTGTTGATAAAGCATCATTTGGGCAAGGGGAGTGACACGGACGCGCAGTTCAGGGGGGTTTTCCGGGTAAAGTTCAAAACGCGCGTTTTCAAAATACTGGACAATCCGTTGCGCTTCATCTGAATAAAAAGGTTCGGTGATCGGTAACCCGTAGATTTTCTCAGGGTGTGGAGCTTGAAGATACTTTTTCAGGAATTCACCGCTTATGGAGTGACCTGTTTCCGGGTAGAAGCGAGGCTCAAAAGTTTGAGAAAGTTGTTTTGGCGACTGGGGACGTTGAAAGGTGAGGAAGATTCCCCCGAGCAAAAAGCTAAGAACCAACATCCCTACAAAAAATCTTTTTTTCATAGCTGTATTATATACAAAATCTTGTGAAAAAGGAAGAGAAAAAAGCAACAAAATATGTTGCATTTATAAGATGAAACATAAATTATAGGCGCCCCCGGAGCGATTCGAACGCTCAACCGTCTGATCCGAAGTCAGGCGCTCTGTCCATTGAGCTACGGGGGCGGGTGTCATATATGTCCAATATGTCTAAAATTCGGCTATTTTTCCTGTATATTGGATGTCAAT
Source organism: Anaerolineales bacterium (assembly GCA_034434515.1). Lineage (GTDB taxonomy): Bacteria > Chloroflexota > Anaerolineae > Anaerolineales > UBA4823 > NAK19. Next base: position 47,857 of record DAOTZA010000054.1, read on the forward strand.
TTTGTCCATTGTTTCCATTATTTCCATTGTTTTCATTCTGATTCCTACGGTTATTCCTACGGTTCGCGAAAGAGGTTGTCTATTTTGTGCGCCGCTTCTTTCTGGATGTTCGGGATCAGGTGCGAGTAGGTATCGAGCGTCAGTTCTATGGAGCTGTGTCCCAGTGCCTCCTGTACGACTTTCGGGTGTGTGCCAGAAAGAAGCTGAAAGGAAGCGTAAGAATGCCGTAGCGAATGGAATTTTACCCGCGGAAGCCCCACTTTTGCAAGGGTTTGGTGAAAATGATCCCACGTGTCAAGCCAAATGATAATGTTACCGAAAGCGGTAACATTTTATTTGATAGAACGCGGATGCTTGACATTTGGCGGTACTTAGAGTATCGTGTTAATCCAGATTGTAATTTATGACTGTCTTGCATGGTGTCTAAAAACTTATGAGGTGACCTGTGTTCGAGAGAATCTCTGTCGATCCAACCATCTGTGGAGGCAAACCCTGTATCAAAGGCACCAGAATACCGGTGACGATGGTGCTGGACTTATTACAGGATGGACTATCTTTTGAACAGATTTTAAGTGATTATTATCCCAATCTAACGGTAGCAGATATACAGGCTTGTATCCAGTATGCCAAGTCACTGGTGGAAGGAGAAGAAGTATACTTTGCCGAAGAAGGGTTTAGAGATTGAGATTTCTTGCCGATGAGTGTGTATATCATATTACTGTTAGGTTGCTCCGCGAACGCGGACATGATGTAGTCACGGTGCAGGAGGCAGGGTTATCAGGCAAAGCCGATCCCATAGTTTTGGCACATGCAGTTTCAGAAAGACGCGTTTTCATTACCAATGATATGCACTTCAGTAATTTACTGCTTTTTCCTCCACAGCAGCATTTTGGGATTATTGTTTTGAAGATCAGGCCTGCTACCCTGAACTACGTACATACTGTTTTATTAGGTTATCTCAGTAAAGTTGATCAGGTGAAAATTGAGCATACTTTGATCATCATTGATCGTAACAAGTATCGAATCCATCGCTGAATCCACGTTGCGGGTGTCATAGAAATAACATTCGACCAATCACAGGATTGGAACTTGCAAAATACGTATTGCAATACGGGATTAATGGTACAAAAATTGGTTCATAGATGCCTTACGGCAAAAATGCCTTTGTCACAGAAGCCCTTATTACTTGCCTCAGATATTATCTGACGATGAGCGTAAATCGAATAGGCTAACTCACCGGTTTAGAAAGCTGATTATCGCGCAATGTTGTAGTAGTTATACACTGCGCGGGAGAGGTCGGCAATCAGCTTTGAAGCTGGCTCCCAGATGAGTTGTTGGGGATGGTAGAGAAAGACTACCAGGACGTAATTCCCACCGGGGGTGTATACAATGCCTGCATCGCCAATGGTGTTAATGATGCCGTTGACCGAAACCCAGCCATGTTTGTGGGCAACGCGTGTGCCGTCGGGAACGCCGGCTTCAATCAGCACTCCGATTTTATTATTGGCTAAATATTCGATCATCTGGCGGCATTCCTCCTGGGTGATCTCACCTGGGAAAACCGCCAGCAAGGAGCCGCCGCCGTTTTCGGCACAAAGATAAATATCCTGAAGCAACATCCCCATATCTGAAGGAGTCGTTTGGCTGTAAGGATCGGGGTCGGTGAAGACATCCGTGCGTTGATTGGCCGGCGTTTTGACGACTTCGAGCAGCGGCGCGCCGGCATAAAAATATCCAGCTAAAAAGGTATTCGGTAAACCGGCGGCGCGCATATCCTCCCCAACCGCAAGCGGACTGCGATTGGAAGCAATCACGCGGTCCATCAGCCAATCGGCTGCCTCGTTACCGGATTTATCGATCATATCGCTGATCAGCTTCATGGTTTCTGAGTCCGGTTGATCCCCAAGACGGCGGAAGACAGAGACCATGATTGGGATTTTGATGATGCTCGAAGCGGTAAAGGCTATGTCGGTTGGTACAACCGGGATATTTTGCAACTGACGATAACCAAAATGAATCTCGGCCATATTCTGAAGATCGAGGAGGTACAAACCGGTGAGGCCGTCAAACCCCGAAAGGTCAATGGTCTGTTTGAGCAGAATCTCCAGGTTCTGGAAAGCTGGCCGCGACGCGGTGCGACTAATCACCGGTAGCACAACCGTTCGGTTGTTGAGTGAGTTTAAGGCTCTGGCAATCAGAGGGATGGCTGCATCTACGTCTAAAACTGTGCCCGGTTTGCCTGGTTCGAAGTTAACCGTACCGATGATGGGGCGGGCGGGGATCGGCGGGGCGTCGTAACGAGTCGCAATCTCTTGCTGCAGATAGACCCGTAAGCGCTGCTCGGAAAAGGTTGCTCGCAAAGGAATTTCCGCAACGGGGGTCGCCCGACCCCAGAGATAATCCCAGAAGTCAAGCCAGAACGATTGTTGAGCTCGCTGCATCTCAGCCGCTGCCAGCATCGCTTCGAGGTCGAGCTGAAAATCAACCACTGAGGGATCGAGATGGATAACTGCCTCACCATACCGTAACTCGACGGGTAGGTCGTATGCCTCAATCAGGCGTTGGGCAGCTTGTTGACGGTCCAGGCCTCCGACCGGAACACCGGCGATGACCTGTTCTGGGGCAAATACAGAACGAGCGCGGCTAAAGCTGACCAATTCGAAGCTGGTCAATCCCACGGCTGCCAGCAGAAAAAAGACAGAAAACCAGCGCAATGGCGAAAACAGTCCACCGTTGTTCATGGCTTTTTATCATACCATAGCCTGAGCGGCCTGGAAGCGTGTTAATGGATGACGAAGAGAGTTTTTAATAACCTGCGGAAGCATGGCTTTCGGACTTCAAAATGCGGAAGCATGGCTTTCGGACTTCAAAATGCGGAAGTGTGGCTCTCGCACTCCACGATGCGGAAGCGTGGCTTATGGACTCCACAAAGTTTGGAAGCGTGGCTTCCGCACTCCACAAAATTCGGAAGCATGGCTTCCAGATTTCAACGGGAGATAGAGAGTTTGATCAAGCGGCCCTTTTCATCCAGAGTCAAGCGGGCGTATTGGGTGTAAATCTGATCTTTGCGCCGTTCTTGACGGGTGAGGATAATAATCTTTCGCGAAGGTTTCGGTTTCCACTTTGCGGTTTCAGCGCTTGGTGATGAAGCCTTGCCCTTCTGTTTTTGTTGGTCGCAAAGCGAACAGGTTTCAGGACAGGCGCGGCTGTCGCTCAATACCTCCACTTTGGAAAATTCCATCCCAGGCAAGTGTTTTTCGACCAGTTTTTTGACCATGCTTTCTAATTGAGGAGTTAGTTCCTCTGGATGCGGTTGAAAGGCGTGATCACAGGTTGAAACGAGATTGGGAACGATGGAATTGGAATGGCGGACAACCTTTGGTGAGGATTTAACCGCCCTGACCTGGGCAAGTGGGTCGCCGTATAAAACAAAGGAAGTCAGGGTTTTCTGATCTTCCCCATCCAGGTAGCCGTAGGTCTTGCTGAGTTCTTGCGCCATGCTTAATTTTGCCTGACGCAAGCTTTCACCGGCTGGCAACCCTTGGCGAAGGTTTTTCCAAAATTCGTAAGCCAGGTAATCGGCGGCAATTAAGGGCGTACCATTCGACCCGTAGGAAGTGGAGGTAGAGCCAACGAAGGCGCGGCAACCTTTCTTAAGAAAGGCGAGAGCAATCGAGGTCGAAGAATCTTTTTCTAAAGTGTAAGCCCCAAAGCACGCTTCGCTAAAAATAATCTCCATGCCTGCTTCTGGATTAAGAAGAATATCTCCCGGTTGCAAGGCGACAGGATGATCGGCGGTCGCTACCAGATTTCCATTGCTTTCGGTGGGGTCACTCTGGCCGAACCATTCTGGAGAGTCGGCCAGACCATGCAGGTTGAAATACCCTGCTGTGGCAGAGGGGAGGCTGATTTGTTCGGTTTTCGCAAGCGAGGGTTGTGATTCGATGCGGAGGTTTATGGTCACATCTTCGAGCGTGTCGAATGCTTTTGTGTGCCGAACCAATCGCCGTTTTGCAGTTTCGGCGGAACTCATTTTCTTTACTAACTGGGGAGAGATTAACATGGCTTGCGGATTGCCAATTTGACGAAAAACGGCAAAAGAGGCAAAGCGCCAGGCTGCCGCAGTGTAGCCAAAGGAGGAGAAATTGCAGGTTGTGGGTTGAAACAACGAGAGCAGATATTGAACCCAACTCCAGAGTGGCGCCAGAGATTTCGCATAGCCTTTCACCTTTATTTTAGATTGGGTTGATCTCCGATAGGGGATGGTTAGATTTTCAAGCAGTGTCAACCAGTCTTCGGGGTGAAGAAGCGAGCAAGGTAATCTGCCTACCGGCCAATCCATCACCAGATAATTCTCGTCGCGTGATCCGTACGGATTGTCACTAAACACCTCCACATCGCCATCTTCGAGTGGGTTAGGTAAACGGTGGAAGGGAATGATCTCATGTGGCCCAACAATCAATACCGCCCCAATCATCTCCCCGTGTTTGGCAAGTAAGTTATCTAATTGTTGTAAGCCTCTCTTAATCGCCCAGGGATCGTTTTGGATGATTGGCTCGATCCGATAAGGTTCTTTCCGGGTCGACAGGGTGAAGCCTTCATCGACAAGATATAAAATGCCCCGCCATCCCTTGCTGGTTTGAATTGCGTCCAGCATCCGATGAACAGCATTCAGGATGTCATTGGCCTGTATTTCACCCAAATAGCGGCTTAATTGACTTCGATTGCTCACTGCAACATAGACTGGTTGGCGTCCGTCAATCTGGGTGGAGTTCTGTTGCTTCAGCCTGGTGCCAATTTGATCGAACGCCTCCTGGATTTCACGCAGTTCCTTAGAAAGAGGGGGGATAACAACGACTGTGCTTGATTTCGGACTTGAGACCTGGTGAGATGGATGATCCTCTGCAGGCGGCAGGGTTTCGTTAGCTCTAAAGGATCGCCCGTTTGACTTTTCTGCGAGCGATACCTTTTTTGCATTTGCGTCGGACTCGGCTCTATTATCGATTGCCACGGTGGGAAGCACGGAAACCTGATAGGGAAGCTGATTCCAACCCAGGATAGCAGCAATCCTGGCTGGCACTGCAAGGGTCAGTTGTTTTTCCAGCTTTTTGGGCCAGATTTCCAGAAAGGGATGGGTGGGTTGCCAGAAGCGGAGGGCGACCTGGGCTGTCAAGTCGCGGGCAGCCAGACTGTGTAGAAGGGCAACGGCTTGCTCGTTTTCGCCGTTTTCCAAATAGATTTCCACAGCTACGTATCCGATATACAGGCAGTTTGGAAAGGCGCGCTGGTAATGTTCTACCAATTGCTTAAGGGCGGGCAAAGGGAGACTCCCCGCTCGGTAGCTCAGGACAAGGCTTTTCAGATGGGTGATAACGACCAATGGGTGATCGGCTTTTGCAGCCAATAGCTGCTTGAGCTGATTCTGAAGTTCCTGAAGCAAAGTTTGATCGGACTTCGTTTCTGCGTGAGCCAGGCTTTTGCGCAGCGGATAAATTTCTTCACCCCAGCGCATCTCCAGACGGGTGTAGGGGCGTTTCATGGTCGGTGCGTCATACCCCTCTAAGGCAATTAACCACTCCTGGTAATCCGACAGGGTGTAAGCCGATTTAAATGCCAGGGACGAGGTGTTTTTGGATCGATTTTGGATGAGCAGTCTTTCGATTTCCAGGCGTGTTTGTAATGCTTCGAGATATTCTGGGTCTTGTTGGATAACCTCGTCAAGGATGTTGGCTGCCAGCGTCCAGTGTCCTGCTTTTGCCCGCGCCTCGCCATACCAGTAGCGCATGGGCAAATCCCCAGGAAAATCGGTCAACCAATCAAGCGCTACCTGAGCGGCAAAGGAGAAGTCTTGAGCAGTATAGGCATGTTGAATTAACTGAAGATAGTCTTGTCTGGATAACTTGCGCCATGGGTGGAAACGAGAATCTGGATGGTTCATAGATTGTTCTTCTCTTTTGTCCTTTGGGTATGGATGAGATTCAGAGCGATCACTGCCCCGAGTTGTCGCTGGATGGCAAGGTTATTGGGTTCTAATCGGGCTGCTTGGCGAAGCATTTGCTCTGCATTGGGATAATCCTTTAATTCCTTATAGAGAACACCTGCTTTGAAATACGCCTGAGAGTTCTCTGCGTTTAGGTTCAAACAGCGTTGATATATGGTGAGAGCTCGCTCGCTTTCCCCGCGAGAGAGGTAAATATCGGCTAGGGAAAGATAAGCGGTTTCATCGTTGGGCAAAAGGTTTATGGCTTCATTCAAATGATAAACTGCCTGATCTAAATGCCCGCTACGGTAGAAAAGCTCTCCCAGAAGGCGATGGCTGAACGCATGGTCTTCTAAAGAGACTGGCGAAGTGCTTTGGTGACATTGACGTAAAGCGCTTTGGGCAGCGCTGATGGCTGGTTCGACTTCGCCTGATTCAGCCAGGAGCTTAGCTTGATGAAGGAGAAGGATAGCCGATTGAGGAAAGGCTTCTAGCAGGGTGTTGATTTCGGATAGCGCAGCTTTCGCGCCCTTCCAATCGTGCAAGATCGCAATCCGTTCCAGGTGAAGGTTGAGAAATTCAGCTTTGAGTGGAATGGTTTGTTCCAGAACCCGCAGGGCGTCATCGGTTTTTCCTGCGGCATGTAAGGCTCGGGCGAATAGACTCCAGATTAGGGGGTTTTCCGCAGGTTGTTCCAATGCCTGTTCGGCTAATTGGAGAGCTGTGGCTGCATCTCCCATTTTCAGGGCGATTTCTCCGCGCAGCATCAGGTAATCGACCTCCAGGGGATTTTTCTCCATGGCGCTCTGAGCATATTGAGCAGCGAGTTCAAGCTGCTGACTTTGTAGATAGGCTTTCGCCAGCCAGCACTCTATCTGGGGATTGTCCTCATCGAGAGCGATGGCACTTTCTAGAATCTGGACTGCCGAGTCATTTTTTTGAATTGCCAGATAGAGTTCGGCAAGTCGCAAATAGACTTCCAGGGATGGTCTGTTGTCCTGAAGCGCTTGCTCCAGATGAGCAATAGCTTTCAAGAGGCTTGCCTGATTGGAGGTGTCAAGGGCGGCAAGCTGAGCAGCCAAGATATGCCAGTTTGCCTCGTCAGGGTAATATTCTAAAGAGCTCTCTACTGCCTGCAGCGCACTCGACTGTTTGCTGGCTAAACCTTCACGGTTAGAAGCAGAGTTATGAATAAGCGCTTGCGCATAAGCTACCCCTACCAGAGCAAGAAAGTGTTGGGATGAAAGTATCCAATGATTCCTGGGTAAGGATTGGATTATATTCCGCGGCACTTGGGTGAGAAGATTTTCGAGCAGAGAAGCAGCCTGTTGCGGTTGGGAGTTAAGCATCGAGAGCGCAGCGCAGAATTGCACCAGAGGATGGGTTTGAAAAGGCGAGGCAATAGCAATTCGCTGTTTCAGATTTGCTTGTGGAGCGTTCAAAAGATACGCTCCAAGAATCTCCACCGATAATTGCTCTTTGCTGACCTCCAAATTCTCCTCGAGCGGTGTGGAGAAAGCGAGCTGACCGCGATAAAGCCAATCCCTCAACTGCCCGTTATCTGTGATAAGCGCTTTGGGGAGGTGACCGAAGTGCTGTTGCAGGAGTTGGGCAGAAGCTTCGAAGTCTGTTTTCGCGTCTTTCTCCAGGGCAATATTGCCAGGGGCATTGGTTTCAATTCCCAGGCGTTGGCAAATCTGTTGATATTCTGCCCGCAGCACTAGGACTCTCACTCTTTCCCAATGGGCGCGTATCCCTTCAGGTTCTAAACGGAGTGCCTTATTGAGTAACTCACAGGCGAGATTCCACTGACCTGAGCGTTGGGCGACGGCAGAGATTGTGTACAGTGTCTCGATGCGACGGGAAAGATCAAGAAGCCTGACAATGGCGGGATGGAAGGCTGAGAGGGAGGGCATTGGTTCTGCAATCGCTGTCAGGACAGTTTCAAACAAGATTTTCGCCCCTCTTAAGTCGCCCTGATTGAGTTTTGCCAGACTCATCAGAGCAATCAATCGGTAATGATCGGGGTTTTTATTACAAAGGTCAAACAAGAGGCTTTGACAATCCTCACCGCGACGGAGAGCAGCTTCGATCCAGTCGCAGAAGAATTCGATAGCCTCGTTTTTAGCATGGCTAAAGTCAGCTATAACCTTTTTCATGCCCTCATCGAGCCAGAAGTCTGCCAGTTGTTGCTCAGCGCGACTGCGGTAAGTGCGGCTGAGTTCGGTCAGGGTGGTCAGGAAAACCTCCTGACTCATTGTGGCGTTAGTATTCTCGTCGCAGGTCGTCAGATCAGCCAGGAGTTGATTCAAAATTTCGATGGCTTTTTCGCTCTCACCGATCCAGCGCGAGAACAGGCCGTACAGAAGTCTCAGTTCTATTGAAGCAGGGTTTCGTTTGAGGTGATGTTCGAAGCGGTTGATGAGCTCGAGAAGGCTTTGATCCTCAAAGGCAAACTGAAAAGGGTACGGGTTTGCCTCGAACCAGGCAGAAAGATAATCGAAGAACAAGCGTAGGTCATCAGGACGGAAGGCCATCGCTTGCTTGAGGGTTTTTTCCAGTTCAGAATAGCGTTGATTTTGGCGATAAAGGTCTGCAATGATCTGGTAAATCTCGTTGAGTTTTTGAGGGTCTTCTGGTGAGGTGGTTTGGATAAGACTCAGGCTTCGTTCATAACAGGACAGGGCAGCCTGTTGCTCACCGAGTAAGGACAGATATTGAGCAGCCTTGATCAGCTCGGTGTCTGAAGAGAGCATTGCAACGTCGCTATCGTCCTCGGGAACGAAACGAAGCAGGATTTCTTTTGCCTGCGATTGATCGCCGATCTGATAAAGCGCTTCAGCCAACGCCAGTTGCAGATCGCGTCGCTGGGGGTCTAGTTCAAGGGCTTGTTGGAGAGCCTCGATGGCAGAAGACAGAAATTCAAAGGCGTGGGAGGCATCCGATTGGGCTAACTGAATCAGAAATTGCGCATACCAGATCAGGGTTTCAATCCCACCGTCATCGAAGGAGCGGACGATCTGCGCTGCCTGTGCTGCTTCCTGGAAAAGCCCCAGATGACGATATGTCTCCGCAAGCGCTTTTTGGGTGAGCGGATTTTGCAGGTCACATTCGAGCAGGGCGGCTAAAGCCAGTTCATACTCCGCAGCCTGAAGGGCGGTTTGGCTCATCTCGAAAGCCAATTGGGTTCGACGCGGTTGTTGTCGGGCTTGAGGAAGACGCAGGATTTGATCATAAAGCTTCAGAGCATCCTCAGGGCGGTCTTTTCTACCCAGCGCTTTTGCCAGCAAGGTTAACGCTTCAAAATGCTCGGGTTGACTTTCCAGCACACCCTGCAGGAGCTGAATAACTTCATCCAAGCTGGCGAGGTTATCCTCCTTCAAAGCACAGGTAGCAAAATCGACCACCGCTTGGGGATTAAGGATTTTAGATAAAAGTACCGATCTCAAAAGTTGCCCTGCTGCGTGATGTTTCCCTTCAGCCATATTCAGACGGGCAAGCTGATGAGCAATGCCGGTATTGGCTGGGTAATCCTGAGTTGCCTTTTCCAAGACCTGACGGGCTTGTTCGTGATGACCGAGGGCTTGGAGCGTTTCTCCTAACCTGGCAATCAAAGTCCCGTACCACTGGTCGAAGGTGATGGCGGGGTTCCCCCAATCGGCGTTAAAGCGCAGATTGATCGTTTCAATAAAAGGTACTGGACTTGTATCATCTACAAGAAATTGGTGAACAGAAAAATCAATTGAAAAGGGTTTGTAACTTGCCATTGCCTCGGCTGCAGCTTTGAGGGGGGGCAAAGCCAGACTGGGTTGTCCCAGCTCCAAATAAAGCTCTCCCAGGGCAGACAGGATGAAAGGATTCCTGGGAAGAGTTTGATCAGCGGCGGTGAGGATATCCAACGCTTCCTGCGGATCATCGTTCATTTTCAACGTACGTGCGTATGCAAGCCAGACATACGCTTCCGAGGGGGAGAACTCAATGGCTTGTTGATGAATCTCAATCCTTTGAGCGAGATTTCGATCCGCCTGTGTTTCTGCCAGGAAACTTAAGAAAATGCCATCCTGTGGTGACCTTTCAAGTTTTCGCTTGCACAGCTCCACGACCAGCCCTTCTTGACCCGCAAAACGAGCACTCGCCAGCATTTCATAATGCGGAAGCATAGCATCTGCACTCCATAATTGAGAATCGGCAGAGCTGGATGAGAGGGTTTGCCAGATGTGAAGCGCCTCTTCCCACTCGTGGTTGGCTGCATGGCTTTGGGCGAGCAATGGTTTCAGCACCGCCTGGTCACTGAACATTCCTTCCAGCAAATGAAGGAGATTCAAAGCGGGTTCGTGATGACCCTGGGTGTGCAGAAGGACTGCCATCAGGACGAGCAAGGAAGAATGATTGGGTTTTTGGCGCAAGAGCAGAGAAACCGTTTGTTGTGCCAGAGGATACATGCCTCGCTGGATAAAGATTTGACTGATGAGCGCCAGGAAATATTGATAAATTTCCTGATCGCTCAAAAATGGATCAGAAGAGGCGAGGGATTCAACCTCATCCAGCATGTTCTGGGCGAGGGTGGCGAGATGGTTATCGCCTGGCGATAACGCTGGGTATTGCTCGGTTTGTGGAAGGAGACATCGCAAGCTGAAAGACAAGATGGCGCTCTTGGGCTCAAGCTGAGGTGGATTTACTTCGCTGTATGGAAATTGACGGGCTGAATTTGTGCACGCCTGGCGCAGGAGGTAGATGGCTATCAAGGTTTCTGATTCGGGTTGTAAACGCAAGGTGTTTTGCCAGTGCACCTCCGCTTCGCTCTCAGTAGAATTCATCTCTGAGATGATGGCTAATTTGGCTAACATTAGCGCCTGGGCCTGGGCAGTCATTTGGATGGATTGTGAGAGTTGTTGAGCTTTGAGGTCAGGTTCGCTCTGATCGAAGATTTTGATCGAGCGAGTTAATTGCCTGCCAAAGGTTTTGATTTGATTCAGGATACCCGCTTCGGTTATCAACCCTCCTTTTCGATTGGCAATGGAAGAAGATGTGGAAGATTTCATCTTTGGAAGGCTTTTCGCTAGGGCAGGCTGTAAGACAGCAAGGGATTCTAGAAGAAGTTCCTGTTCGCCTGGCGATAATGAGTGTAAGAGTAAGCGGATGAGCTCGGCATGCACCGAGAAAGGGGCGGGATTGCTGAGAATGACTTTCAGGAGACGCTGAATTGCTTTTGTGTCTTCGCCTTCCTCGAATTGAGCAGGCAAAAGCGCTTGCAAATACTCAATCTGGTCGGGGATGATTCCAAATAAGCAAACCAGCGCGGTGAGAGGAGTATCTTCCAGAGTGTCAGTCCAATCATTCCATGAGCCCGTAGAATGTCGTTTCTGGCGTAAATTCAAGGCTAATAAGGCGGCATCGCTCAGGGTTTGTAAGGGAACGTTCTCAATGGACTCGACCAGCTCGCGGAAGGGTGCTTCGACAGGGATCAGAGGCAAAAGGCGCAATTCTTGAGGTGTGCGCGGATATTTCAGGGCTTTGAGCGCCAAAGCGGCTGGAGCACAGTCATCTGGCTGTTGGATCAATTCCGATAGGTCGGTAACGCCAAAAACCTGCTCGAAATTACACAGGCTCTCCCAAATCAGGTCATCCATGCGCAGAGCCGGAAGAACCCACTGCCAGCTTGAAGGCGGCAGCAATTGCTTGATTTGGCGGATGAGGGGAGGATAAACCTGTTCCAACATCAGATTACCGAAGCATCTGATAGGCAATAAAGGCTGCCGTGCTGATCAGGACGAAACCAACCAAAATCAAGGTGAAACCCAACCCAGCCGTGCTGCGAATTAAGTCGTTGATGGCGTTCAACAAGGTGGAAGCCTGACCGACCAAACCGGCGATCTCCTCGGCGATCCCTTTTTGAACCAGGCGGCTGGTTTGGGCTGCCAGAGCTTTCAATTCGCTGCTGTAGGCGCGATTGACCAATATGATCATGCCTGCCAGAATGGAAAGGCTACCAAAGGTGAATAAGGTTATTACAATGAGAATTAACAGATTGAAAGGTGTTACCAGAGACATATCCTGCACTCCCGAACATGGAAACCGATGGCAATTACTCTGGTTTGAGTGATGCAAGAACTATGCCGAGGCTGTCTTTTGGATGGCGTGCCCAGGGTGTGAAAATTCGTCAGAGCGTTCCCTAGTTCAAGGTGCGATGGTTGGAAATTCACACTGAAGATAGGGTTGTGCGGAGAGGCGAAATTGCCAGAGATCCAGAGATGCCTCCAGGTCGAAATTGGCAATCATATGGTTTGGGATGAAGCGTTTTAATTCTGAGAGCATTTCAGGTTGAGCAGGCAGGTTTTGGCACATCGCCTTCAAGACAGAGAGAGAGGAGAGAGTTTTCTGGTCAGGGGGTGAGTCAATCTGCACTGCCATCTGTTCTTTTACCCGATTATCGATCACCAGGAACGCATTCCACAGCAGGTTTCTTTTTTCGATGGCTCTCACAAAACGTTTGTTCAAATTGTTGTCATCCAATTGGAACGTTGAAATAAGGTCCTCGGCCGGGGTGTTTTCTTGGAATATAGGCAAGAGAATCAGGCGAGTCGAATCTCCTGGATGAATTAACAACCAGGCGCTGGTCAGGGTGGTTTCTTGAGCGCTCAGGTCATCGACAAAAAGGAGTAAGAAATTGGTTTGGGCAAGCTCGCTATGGTTTGCCTGATTTTTTGATTTCTGTACCTGAACTGGCAAAGGATATTTTATCTCTGCGACTATTGGCGAAAAGAAAAAAGCGGAATATCCCTTTTGGTGGTTGAGCGGAGAGATTTGACGACCAGTCCAAAAGCCAATTGGGAAAAACAGGGAGAAGAGAATGAGATAAGAAAACCAGGAAGGATGCTTCATTTTTTAAATTCAACGCCTTCTTAGAAAAAATGTCCGACAAAAAACCCGATTAACACGCCACTCAGGAGGCTTAGAGCTGAAAACAGGGCATACCCCAGCCAGTGTGAAAGTTTTCGACCAGCAAGGGGCTGGTTCTGCCATGCATCTGAAGTTTGTTGGCGTCTTTGAAGAGTCGTGGCAAGATGGATAAAGGAATGCCAAAATAGGATCTCTGCCCACTCCACGATTTCCTTGACTTGTCTGGCAAAGAATAGTGGACAAGGCTCACTTTGAAGAGGAAATTTTAAGGATTTTGCCTTGTTCATTGACCGTAGCTCGAATCAGTTTTGGAATGCGTTTATTGTTTTCGGTAATTGCCATGGTGCGGAAGGTGAGCGTGATTCTTTTTTGTCCCAATTCAGGCACAAAGATTTCTCTCACCTGCGGAGAAATTCCTCGCAGGGATGGGTAGCGTTGGTAAATGCGGAAGATGATTTCTTTTATTTTTTTGGCTTCCATAGGTTAACCTGAAATACGGGGACGCCGCCGCAGAAATGCAGGCACATCCAAATTGTTGGGATCTATCGCTGGCAGTGGCGCTGCAGGAGGTACTCTGGTTTGCGAAAGTTGATGCACAACCGAGGTTGTCGGTTGAGGCTGGGTCGAACTATTTTCGACCACTTTTGATTTCTGAGGCATAGCCAGAGCTTCTTCTAAAGTTGTTGCGCCGATGCCGGTGATGACCAGGATAACCTGGACGCGATTTGTCATCCGTTCGGAGTTCATCACGCCCATGACAATGTCTACGTCTGGATTACACTGCTTTTGAATATATTTAACCGCTTCATCCACCTCAAAGAGCGTGAGATCTTGTCCGCCGCTGAAATTAATGATCAATCCGCTGGCATGGTCTAACGGCACCGCTTCAAGTAAGGGGTGATTCAGGGCCTGGTCGATTGCATCAATTGCTTTGTTTTCTCCGCTTCCCTGCCCCATCGACATTAATGCGCCACCACCCATCAATAACATCCGCCTGACATGAGCAAAATCGACATTGATTAAGCCGGTTTGAGTTACCAGTTCGGTAATACCCTGAATCGCCTGACGCAACACATCGTCTGCGATATGAAAGGCAACCGTGATGGGTTGACCCTTGGGAACCACATACAGCAAGCGATCATTCGGGATGGTGATGAGTGTGTGAGTATGTTGGTTTAATAACGCAAGACCTTCAGTAGCATTGGATTGACGACGACCTAGCTCAAACGAAAAAGGCGTTGTAACGACAGCAATGGTTACAATCCCAAGATAACGGGCGATTTCAGCCACAACAGGGATTGCCCCGGTGCCCGTTCCGCCTCCCATGCCGGCGGTTAAGAAAACCATATCTGTCCCTTGCAGAACCTCAGCGATCTCCCGCGCGCTTTCTTTTGCGGCAGCCCGCCCGACTTCGGGTTTGCCGCCTGCGCCGAGGCCGCGGGTCGTGTTCGGACCTAATTGGATTTTATAAGGCGCCGGATTCTGACTGAGGGCTTGGAAATCGGTGTTTGCGGCAATAAAATCAACGCCATGGACGCCAAATTCGATCATGCGGGCGATTGCGTTCCCTCCACCCCCGCCTAGTCCCATGACTTTGATAATCGGTTTGTAGACTTCCCACGCCTCATAATCTGGGGCGGTCGATGGAGCAACAGGAAGATAGGGATTGTGTTCGTTCATAGCACCTCCAGAGCTGGTTCATTGGTTTAGGATGCAATCCTCATGCCAGCAGGATTAATGGGATGAATTGTGCAAAAACGATCCTTAAGTGCGGCGATCTCCTGATCGGTTAGTGGATAATCAGAAGGTATCCAGACATGCTCGGCTTCAAAGGCTTCGTCCAGGATAAAAGTGATTTTCGGTTGATACTGTATGAGGAAGGGTTTGAGTGTATCTAATAGGTCATGCAGTTGATTGGTTTCCAGGGGCGGTAACAAAAGGGCATTTGGAATGCGGTGCAATTGGTTATTGTGGTAAATGGCTTGCCCTAGATAGGTTTTGATCTCTTTCGCGATCGGACGGGGTTCTCCAGCCGCTGAATACCAGGCTCTTGGTTCATCTTCTGTCTCTTTTGCAGCCAAACCATAAAAACACAGACAGAGAATTTCTTTGGCTAAAGGTTCGTAATGCGTTCCATCGATCTCTATGGTTTCCTCTGAACGTGGATGCAATAAACGCTGGATGGTATGAAGGGTTCTCTGCTGAATTTCCGCCGCGGTGAGATCCTGTGGTTTACTGGCGGGATCGTCCAGTAGAAAAATTGGCAACGGCTTGCCAAGTGTAGCTCGGGCAAGGGTTTCATACCAATCCGCAATGTACAAGCCGCGCTGATCTTGGGACGCAGGAGGGACTTGATAGGGTTTGCTATTCGGCCACCGTTCTTGACCACCCGCTCCCCAACTCAATGGTCTGGATGGATCGTAGAGATGCACATACCCGGATAAGATCAGGGCATTCATCAACCAGTGAAGCTGTCGCCGATCTAGGCTTTCCAAAGCTAACCTTAGAAAGGCGGTGTCCCAAAATCCTTTGGTAACCTCGAGGCTCGGGAAAACAGGATGAAGGTTATGCTTCACCAGCAATTCGGCGTAGGGTAAGAAGACATCGATAAAGTGTTCGACAGGGTTGCTGTTCGCCCAGCCTTTAGAGCCCCAGAAAGCGGAGTTGTTTGGGCGATCAAAGAGCTGAATGTAGCGGATGCCCCATTCTGCATAGGTTTTGACTAACAGCTCAAATTCAGCAAGCGGCTTTGGAGTGCTTGTAGGAAGATTGCCCATGCGGATGATGGGGGTTATCTGGCATTCTAACAGGGCTTCAATAAAAGGTTCGGGTATTGCAATCAGGTTTTCGTTAGTCAGAATGAGCCAACTTACCCCCAAAGAGACCAGCTCTGGAATCCATTTTTCACGCTCTCGGACGTGATAATGTTGATCATCAGGAAAGTAAAAAAGGCCAAGTTTTGTTTTGGAGTTCATCGCGATATATTTATTGGGCAAGGACTGCCTGGTTTAGATTGATGATCTGGAGTCATGCAAGAACTGTACCAGTTTAATCCCCATATATGGCACAGAGTCAGGGATTAATAACCAGATGTACAGGGTGTGTTATAATTAAAACTAGGCTGGGGCGCGGGCGTATCCAACCTTGGGCGAAGTGAATGAGAGCAGACAGACAAACCTTTCTCCGCTACTTATCCTTCTTGCTGATTTTCCTCTGTATTTCATGCACCCAAAATGCTGAAGAGCCTTCTCATCTCAAGGGGACTTTTCCGCTTCATTCAAGTTTCAAGCATTTTTATGAGCAATTAGGGGGTTTTAGCCGTCTCGGACCGGCAATTTCCCCCCTTATTGAGCAGGGAGATAAACGCTACCAGTACACGACTGCGGTTTTGCTGGAATATGACCGAAAAACTGAACAGGTGCAATTATCGCCCCTCGGGCGCGAATTTGGTTTTCCGCTTCTTTCCAATGCTGTTGATCAGGAAAGCAGTGGCAAATCGCCGAAAATCTACCCTTTATTTGAAAAAGTCTATGCCGAAATGGGAGGCGAAGCAATTCTCGGGCCGCCCCTTAGTGAAGTGCGGTACAATGAAAGGTTAGGTCGATATGAGCAATACTTTGAGCGGGTAGGCTTCTATATCCTTGAAGAAGATGCTTCCCAAACGGTTTATCTGTTATCCTACGGAGCGTGGAAATGTCGGCAAAGTTGTCCCTTCCAGCCTCCTGAGAACAGCCGCATCGATCTCCCAACTGTCCAGGCTGAACCCATGGTAGCCTTTGTTTCCCGGTATGGGATTGATTTTACCGGTTTTGCTCTTTCTGAACCTTACTTAACCTCAGATGGATTGGTAGAGCAGATTTACGAGTGTCTGGTCTTAACGTTCAACCCCGAACACCCTGAACAAGTAGACCTAAGACCTTTACCCCAATTATTGGGTATTCCGCCCGATGGGTTGGAAGACCCCCAATCTTTGCCGGACTATGAATGGGTGAGCGTTGATCAAGATCGAGGCTTCCTGGTGCCGCAGCGGTTTTGGGAGTACCTTCAAACTCATGGGGGCTTAGAGCTTTCAGGGCTTCCGCAGACAAAAGTTCACAACTTGGCAGAAGGCTACCAACGGCAGTGTTTTGTCAAATTTTGCATCGAGGATCAGATTGACCTCTATGGAAACCGCGTTGTGCGGCTCTCTAAATTGGGGGAAGAATATCGCCGGCGAAAAATGAAAGCTTTGGGAGAGAACCACAGCCCCCTTGACATCACCCAAATCACCCTTCATGCCTGGGAAAGCCAACCCATTGTAGCGCCGGATCGTGAGCAGGAGATCGGCGTGAGTGTCTACTCTGGAAATCGACCGTTAAGCGGCATTTCTCCCGAATTGATCCTGACTTACCCTGGCGGCCGGGAGGAAACATCAACCTTGCCGCCGACCGATTCAGAAGGAAAAACGCAACTCAAGCTTCCACCAATCCAAGCTGAAAACGGCACACTAATCCCCTATCGCGTTTGTGTTCAGGACCGGCGAGAGCAACGATTTTGTGTGCGGGATAGCTTCTTGATTTGGAAAGCCGAAGAGCTCGCCCGGCAAAATGTTCAGTATCTACCGGTGATCTTTAACTGGCTGGAAAAAACCTATAAAATATTCCTACCATTTCTCTCACGCTAGACTGATGGATTAACTTTGCCTTGTGAATGGAAAACATCTAAAGAGGTTTCTGGCTCTATCGCTTGGGGTTTGGATGTTCAGCGCATTACTGGCTGGCTGTGGTCAAGACCAGCAGAGTGCTCAACCTGTGGTGTTAAAACCTTTTGCCCTTGCTCCTGAAATGGAGACGTTTTACCGCAAAGCAGGTGGCGAAGAAGTCCTGGGAGCGGTGATCTCCCCCAGATTGGAAGAGGGGAATTATGTCTATCAATATACGGTTAATGCCCTCTTATTTTGTGAACGGTGGATCGATGGCGAACGGGATGTGCGCTTTGCCCCAATTGGCTTAGATTTGAATCTGTCGCCAAGTCAATTCCTGCTAGTGGATGGAGTACCCCAGTCTGAGAGCAACAGCTTTCCGGTCTATCAGGAGTTTATCCCGCTCTATGAAAGATTAGGCGGCGGGAGGCGGATTGGGGCTCCATTAAGCGGATTGCGATACAACCCACGGCAAAAGCGGTATGAGCAGTTCTTTGAAGGAGTGGGAATGTATCGCGCTGAAAGTGATGCAGCCGGTAAAGTGAAATTGTTAGCTTACGGTGCCTGGAAGTGTGGAAACGCCTGCCTGTATCCTGTCTTGCCACAGGCAGAAGTGATTGCCCCATTGCCTGTTGATCCGCAGGTCTCTCCACTCGTTGAAAGGTTAGGGTTGGATTTTACCGGTTTTCCCATATCGCCACCAATCAAAGATCCCGATGGCAGGCTAATTGTCATATTTGAAAATGTGGTTATCGAGATTCCACCAGAGTCTAAAGGTGGCGTGAGCTTGCTACCGCTGCCGCAGAGATTGGGCATCTTGCCGCAGGGGATGGTTGCCAATCAGGAGGATGAGACGAAAACCTTTCTCTCTTTGGATGGAGATAAAGGGCATCACATCCTGCGATCTTTTATGAACTATATCGATGTTCATGGAGGGTTGGATTTGATCGGCTTGCCAATTAGTGAGCCGTTAGAATGGGAGAAAGGGAGTATTCGACAATGTTTCGAGAAGGTTTGCCTGATCGAAGACCGTCAAATCGAAGGAATATACCGTATCCGTCCCAGCCCCTTGGGTTTTGAATACGCTTCGCTGTATTTCGATTCCGAGAATGGAGGATGGCTATCCCTTACCCCAGCACCATTGCAACCTTCAGCAACTGAGTCGTCTGCTGCTAATGAAGAGCTATTTCCAGAGGTTACCTTAGAAATCATTGAAGCAAAACCTTTCGTTGATGCTAAAACCTCCCAAGAGATCGGCGTAATTGTCCGTTTTGGGAGTCAGGCGGCAGTCGGGATCATTCCTACCCTTTATTTGTCTTTCCCCAATGGGGAAAGTTACGAATTCGAAATGCCGCCGACTAACGAGCAGGGCAAGTCCTTTCTGGTAATTCCACCCACGCAGGCTCCGAATGGCACCCTGGTAGCGTATCACATTTGCATCACCACCCCAAGTGGGGTTCAGATGTGTGCGCGTGATGATTATCTAATTTGGTCACCTTGAACGTCCCTCACAACCGTTCAAGCGAGCCTGCCACGCCCGCGTTCTTGAAGTTCAAAGGGCAGGTGCGTCAAGTCGATAGCTTCCTCATCACAGAAAATCATGGCTCGTTCGATGGCGTGAGCTAATTCGCGAATATTGCCGGGCCAGTCATACGCCATGAGTGCTTCCATTGCTCGCGAAGTCACATCCTGAATGTTTTTTCCGCGATGGGGGTTGTTTTTGCGGATGAAGAAACCGACCAGCTCAGGAATATCCTCTTTGTGTTCGCGCAGTGGTGGTACTTCCAGATCGACAACTTTTAGGCGATAGTAGAGATCCGACCGAAAGGTGCCCTCAGCAATCATTTTCTTCAAATCTCGATTCGAGGCGGCCAGGATTTGGACATCCACTTTGATTTCAACTGTGCTGCCAAGGCGACGGAAAGATTGCTCGTCTAGAGCGCGCAGTAACTTCGCCTGGGTTTCATTTGCCATCGAAGAGATTTCGTCTAAAAAGACGACCCCACCGTCGGCGGTTTCCAACAAACCCAATTTTCGCTTCTCGGCCGAAGTAAAGGCGCCGGCTTCGTGACCAAACAATTCCGATTCAAAAACTGTTACCGGTAAAGCACCACAGTCAACCGGGATAAAGGGCTTATTTGCCCGAGGCCCCATCTTGTGGATGGCTTTTGCCAGGAGGGATTTCCCGGTGCCGGTTTCGCCAGTGATTAACACGGAAACCGATGCCAGGGCGGCACGTTGAGCTTGTTCATATAATCTGCGCATGGCAGGAGAGTTGCCGACAACAAAGTCTATGTTTTGAAGTTGCGCCTGACGATAGAGGTAAAGTTCTCTCCTCAAGGCTACGTTTTCAGCGGCGCGTTGGAGCGTTTTTTCTAATTGGCTAAAAACAACCGGTTTTTGCAAAAAGTCAGTTGCACCTGATTTCATTGCTTCAACAGCCGTTTCGATATCCCCATTGCCAGTAGCTACGATCACCGAGGGGCGAATGGGAAGATTGGCAGTTTCATGGAGCAACTCTAACCCGTTTCCATCGGGCAGGACAAGATCCAGCAGGATGATGTCGCCGATCCCTTGTTTGAGATATTCTCGCGCTTTATGAAGGGTTTGAGCCACCTTCACCTCATAGCCGCGAGATTGAATATAAGGCAGCAACGGATTGACAAAATCTTCCTCATCTTCAACCATGATTACAGTGTATGCCATAATTACTCCTGACGGGTGAGAGATGGTTCTTGGGTCGAGGTTAACGGTAAACGGACGATAAAAACAGTACCTCCAGGAATACTTTGATAGTCAATCATGCCTTTATGCGCTTGCAGTATCTTGTGACAGATCATCAACCCGATGCCGGTACCGTTGGATTTGGTAGTGAAACTTTCCTTGAAGAGTTTCTCTTTATATTCATCAGGGATACCCGGTCCGCTATCAGCAATGCTGATCTCAAGCCATTCTCCCAAAGGGTCTTTTAGTTGCGTGGGGTGAATTTTGATCGTAAGATTACCGCCGTTATCCTTCATAGAGTGCATCGCATTGTCGATCAGGTTGGCAAAAACCCTTTCCAGAGCACGACGGTTGCCCTTAATCGCTGGAATGTTCTCACTTGTTTCATAGTTTAACTGGATGTTTGCCTGCTTCAGATGAATAGATTGTCGATCCAGAGTTTTCTTCAGCAAGGATTTTATGTCAATGGTTTCCATCTCCATTTCGCTAATGCGATTGTAGGCTAAGATGGTATCCATCAGATCATTCAATCGCTCGCAATTCTGTTGAATGCGCTGGATGATAGCCTGATTGGGATCATCGGCGGGTAAGTTCATAGCCATCCACTGCAGGTTGGCAGTGATGTTATTGATGGGATTGCGCGCCTCATGGGCAAAAAGGGTGGTGAATTCACCCAGAACCGCTCGTTGTTCCATGCGCATGGATTGTTTCAACAAGGTTTCTTGTTCGGTACGATCTTGAATGATGATGGCAGTCCCGTTGACTTTTTGATCGATGTGCAGCGGAATGAACTGCAAGTCGGCAAGGAAGGATTGTCCAGAGCGACGATATAAACGCACCGAACGAATTTGATTCTGGAACGTTCCTCGAAGCGTGGTTGGTAGTGTAAAAGAGAGGTCTCGTTCGCTGATGAGGAAGGTTTGGACAGGTTGATTGACTGCTTCAGCGCAGGTATAGCCCAGGATTGTCTCGGCTGCGCTATTAAGATATAACACACGTTGGTCTTGATTCAGTAGAATCACCCCCTCTTGGATGGCATTCAATAATCGGCGATGAATGCTGTTCTCGCGAGATTGGACGGATAGCTCTTTTTCAAGATTACGGGTTTGATAGAAGAGTTGGATCAGCGAAGAGAGATAGCTTGTGAGCGTGCCCCATTCTTCTGCAGAGATCAGGTCACGATATTCTTTACCACCGCTGAGCAGGATTAATCCCACTCGTGCCTTCGATTCCCCTAAAGGTAAAGCGATCAGATAACGTTGTCCATGCTCCTGAGCAATTTGGGCTAAATGGGTTGTTGCCGGATGGGTGTCTGTCCAGATTGATGGGGAGGAGATTTCCATCAGGGCATGAACCGATAATTGATGAGGAAAAACCGCAGTAGCTTCACGATAGCTGGTACAGGTGAGGTTTGTCTGGTTGGCGAGCGCAGTGTACAGATAGCCGTTCTCGCTGGTAGAAAGTTGCATTAGAGTTTCTAGGGCATGGCTCAAGAGAACGTGGATTGGATTTTCTAGCAGCAGATCATTTGCCAATTCGAAGACCTGCAAAAGGTATTGCCAGTTATCTGTTCGGTTGTCGAGATCCGGATGTGTTTCCGCAGGGCGAAAGACCAGCAGAACCCAATGGCTGCGTTTGGGTAAGGGTTGCAAGCGCGCTTCGCCATTGAATTTGCTTCCCTTGGAATTCATGAGTTCACAGGAGAAAGAAGAAAAATCATTGCCACCAATTGAAGTGGGTAAACCGGGAAAGATAGCGTGGAGAGAAGAATTTTGGAGCTCCTCGGTTGTCCAGCCTGTGTATGCTGATCCAAAAGCGTTTGCCAGCAGGATTTGATCTGCTGCCGGGTTGATGAGAAAAGCGGGTTGAGGAATTTGATCGAGCACCAGGGCGAAATCGACTAAGTCTAACCCGCCCATGAGAGAGGGAAATATGCGAACTTGAGGAGATATTTTCATCAATAGAATCTTAACCGAAATTCAGGCGATTGAAGTGGCTAATTTTTGACTTCTCATCTTAGAACGGGTATGGGCAGGCAAAATTCCTTCCATTGCCCGATATTTTGCCACCGTTCGGCGCGCTACCTGATAGCCTCGCGCCCGAAGCATCTCGACCAGCTCCATATCAGTAAGTGGTCGGATTTCGTTGGCGATAATTGCCTGTAGCTCGGTGCGGATATGCAAACTGCGGTCGAAAAATTTGGCAAGCGGGATAATTTTACCGCTGGGGAGCTGGACAGTTTTGGCAGAGACGGCACGAGAGATTGTGGATTCGTGTACTTCGAGTTCTTGAGCCAGGCTGGCGCGAGTGAGGGGATACAGATAGGCATCTCCCTTCAAGATAAAGTCGCGTTGGCGTTTGACCAGCGCTTGCATAAGCCGCACAATAGCATGATTGCGCTGTTGAATGCACTTAACCAATAACGTGGCTCGTTCTAAATCCGTTTGCCATTGTTCAAGTTTTTCCGCAGGAGCTTCGCGTAACCCTTCGCGGAAAAGGGGATTGACGCGTAATTTGCCTGACATGGGAAATACAATTTCGACCACGAGCGGAGCGTTTTCATCGCCATTGAGCAGCGAGATGATAATATCCGGGGTGTAGTATGCTTCTTGATAAGGGGCGGTTGGTTGATGGATTTCGCCCCAGTTCGCCCGCGCCGGGTAGGGGTTGAGGTTTTTGCCGATGAAGGTTGCAAGCTCTTTGACTTTGGTGACTGTGACGCCTAAGTTTCTGGCTAATTCCGCATACTGATGATGGAGCAAAAGCTCCCATCCTTCAACAATGGCGCGTCTGACTAGCGGGG
The DNA here is from genome assembly GCA_034434515.1 of Anaerolineales bacterium. Lineage (GTDB taxonomy): Bacteria > Chloroflexota > Anaerolineae > Anaerolineales > UBA4823 > NAK19. Next base: position 70,945 of record DAOTZA010000054.1, read on the forward strand.
GAATTGCCCGCGTTTGAGCAAGGACGTCTAACTGAACCAGCAATGCCTGTCGCGGGTCAGAAGACCCAACTCCCAGCGGATCGGCGAATTGGATGATTTTTTGGACTTTCTCAACTCTGCTTAAGGGAACATGATGATACACAGCGATTTCGATGAGCGGCGTGCGGAGAAGGCCATCTTTGTCTAAACTGGTGAGAATATTCGCTGCAATCGACCGATCAGCCTCTTCTAACTCGGCAGCGATTTGACGGAATACATAAACGGGTAGCTCCTCGCATTCGACTGAGGTTTCTTCAAAGGAGGCTTCCTGCTCTGGGTCGGGTGGTGCATAAGTTGTCATTTCCTCCCGTGGAGAAATGAAAACAATCGGCTCGTCGCTGGATAAGGTTTTGGGACGCGAGCAAATCGGACAATGCAAGGTGTCGATGAGTGGCCTTTGACAGGTGGGACAGAAGCGCCCTTCGATTAACTCTAAAGCAGGATTGGAGGAAAGTTCCGCTTCGATTTTCTCCTGCAATTCCAGAGCAGAAAGCTCTAGCAAAGACATGGTCTGAGCTAAATGTGCTGTAGTTGTGGGACGGACATCAACTGATTGCACTTGACGGATTAACATGTTGCTTTTCCCTTTCTATTCATTATAACCGGTAGCAAGATTCGTGCCAAATAAAACGGAAGAGTTGTCGGGGGAGAGGATGCTTAATGAAACGTCTCAAAGGTTTTCTCATGACCAAGCTTAGTGGTTTTTCTGAACTTCGGGCGTTTGCTTTACGGATTCTGAATCACAGGTCGAATCTCATCAAAAAATCCTTATTCCTCTCCCTACTCCCCCTTCTGAGCTTGTGCTAGAATCGATGAAGAGTTTGGAAAATGTTCAACCGAAAAGAGAGCGGATTTGGGAGCAAATCCCTGGTGGTTATTGACAGGGGGAAAGTCGGGCAATCCAGCGATAGGAGCTGGCGTATTTCATTTTTGTTTCAGTATTCTGGATTGTGAGAAAGGAAGCGAAAAATGCTCCGTGCTTTTTTCATCTATTTATCCAAAGCGGCCTGGGCAAGACGGATTGTCACCAACTGGCGAGTTGCCTGGCAGGCAGCCAGTCGATTTGTCGCCGGAGAGAAACTTGATGATGGCATTGCGGTAGTGAAAAAATTGAACGAAAATGGCATCCAGGCGACTCTTGATCAATTGGGGGAGCACACCACAACCGCTGAGGATGCTGAAAAAGCCACTCAAGGAATTTTGCAAATTTTAGAGGCGATCGATTCGGAGAATGTGCGCTCTAATGTCTCGATCAAGTTAACCCAAATCGGCCTGAAAGTTGACCTGAGGCTATGTTCGGATAATTTAGCCCGCATCCTGGAATATGCCAGACAACGAAGCAACTTTGTCCGCATCGATATGGAAGATGCGAGCTGTGTGGATGATACCCTGGCACTCTTTTATGAAATGCGCAACGGGCGCGGCTTTCACAATGTAGGTTTGGTCATTCAATCCTATCTGTACCGCACGGTAGAAGATGTAACCAAGTTAATGCAAATTCCAGCCCGCATCCGCCTTTGCAAAGGAGCTTATAAAGAAGCAGCTCACATTGCCTATCCCAAAAAGCGGGATGTCGATGCGAACTATGACCGCGTCGCCCAAATCTTGCTGGAGCGCGCCTTTGAGGTTGGCTCACCCGAACTCAGTGAAGATGGTCGCGTGCCGCCGATTCCCGCACTAGCGACCCATGACGAGAAACGCATTCGCTTTGCAGTGGAGTATGCCAAACAAATCGGCTTACCGAAGAGAGCTATGGAATTTCAAATGCTTTATGGCATTCGACGAGATTTGCAGGCAAGTCTGGTTGAGCAAGGCTATCCTGTGCGGGTGTACGTTCCATTTGGCAGCGAGTGGTATCCCTATTTTACCCGTCGCCTGGCTGAACGTCCCGCCAATGTGTGGTTTTTCATCTCAAATTATTTCAGGAAGTAGCTGATCTTGCTCACCTGACCAGGCTGAGCGCTCGTTGGCCTGTTTCTGGGTGCAGACTCCCGTGCTGTTTTGCAAGACTTCTGGTATCCCAGTTAGAAAGCGGAATGTTTGCTTTTCGGAGGTCAAGTCTGTCCGCCCAAATTTCACCACTGGTGTGTTCTGATTCACTTCCGAAGGGAGATGTCCCCATCCATATACAAGAGGGCAGAGGACTGTAAATGGTTTTATTGAGTTAAGATTCCGTCATCAGGCGTGCGGTGAAGTCTGCACGCTCTTTCAAGTCGTGGTATCATCATTGCGAATGTAGAGCAGAAAAGTCAGTTTTTGGATATTCGCCAAGCAGCGATTGAATACGCATTTTTGATTTCGTGACGGTACGACCGTACAACGGAGCATTGGATGAACCAAAGATGGATACCTGTTGCATTTTTCGTTGAAGGTTTTTTCCTCTATGTGCTCGGTTTGGGAATAGCAAACTATCTAGGCGCAACCATCCTTTGGGATCGACTCTGGATTGGGGTTTTCTGGATGGGTTGTCTGCAGTTGGGGGGGATTTTTCTGCTGCGGAGTATTTCAAAAACGTTGCCAATTGAAAATAACGGTAGACTGCCTTCGTCGCCTTTTTCCAGTGATTTTATTCTCGCCATTGCAGCGTTTGCCAGTTTGGCCTCGCTGACAGTACTGATGATTGCCAACCGTTTCTTCACCCTGGATGTGTTGTGGGTTGCCTTAATGGCGGTTTTGGGTACATTTGTCAGCGCCAAAGTCATTCGAATAGCTGAAATCGAGCGCTTCCGGGAAATTGTACTGAGTTTTGGGATGGCAGTTCTCGTCCCGTGGTTTGCTTTTCTCCTGCAAACTGGCGAATACCATCGCTTTTTACTCATTGTTACTTTACCGATTTTGGCGTTACGGATGGCCATGATCTTGAGCTATCAGTTGTCAACCTATGCCCACGATCTGAGTACGAAAAACTCTACCCTGATGGTGCGGATTGGATGGCAGAACGGCATGACCCTGCACAATCTTTTGATCTTGTTTGCCTTTGCTCTGATGGCTTTCGGAAATGTGTTGGGTGTGCCCCTCTCTATTGGATTGCCTCCCATGGCAGCGCTGGTGGTTGGAACGTGGCAGATTTGGTCAATGCGCCGCATCGCGCAAGGGGTGAAACCGAATTGGCGAGGCTTGATCTGGGGTGGGGCAGCTCTTTATGGGTTAGTTATTTATCTTTACGCGTATTCATTTTGGATTCGTTGAAAGGGAGATCACTATGCCTGAATTCTTGACCTTGTTGACACCCCAAGAAGCCCGGCAAAAGATTTTCGAGGCGCTATCCCTTCCAAGACCGTTAATGCTGGAGACGGTTCCTACCCCAGCATCGCTCGGTAGAGTTAGCGGTCGAGATGTTTACGCTCCTCATCCTTTGCCCATGTTCAATCGCGCAACCGTGGACGGATACGCTGTGCGGGCGGAGGATACCTTTGGAGCAAGCGAAAGCCTGCCAGCCTATTTTCGGATAGTAGGTGAAATCCCCATGGGGCGGGAAACAGCTCTGCGGCTTAACCCCATGGAGGCTGCCCTCATTCATACCGGAGGTATGTTGCCGGCCAATGCGAATGCGGTCGTAATGATCGAACAAACGCAGCGAATTACGGAAAATGAAATTGAAGTCTATCGGGCGGTGTCGGCTTGGGAGAATACCATTCGCGTCGGGGAAGAGGTAAAGGAAGGCGATCTGGTGTTGCCGATGCGGAAACGCATCCGGGCGGTTGAAGTGGGCGGTTTGCTGGCATTGGGAATCATCCACCTTGAGGTAGTTAAGAAGCCCAAAGTGGGGATTGTTTCCAGCGGGGATGAGGTAGTGCCGCCCGATCATCCTATCCAGATTGGGCAGGTCAGAGATGTGAATACTTACACCTTATCTGCTCTCGTTCAACAATGCGGCGGGGAACCCGTTCCTTTTGGTATCCTTCCCGATCAAGAAGAAGCTTTAAGGCAAGCCTTAAATGAGCTAAAGCCTCAATGCGACATGATTTTGATCACAGCCGGCTCTTCAGTGAGCGCCAGGGATTACACGGCGCGTGTAATTCAACAGATGGGATCCCCTGGTGTCCTGGCGCATGGTATCAATACTCGTCCGGGAAAGCCGACCATTTTCGCCGTGTGTGATGGAATCCCAATCCTTGGCTTACCAGGCAATCCCATGTCGGCGTTTGTAATTGCCTTGCATTTTGTAAAACCTATTCTATATGCCTTGCAAGGGCTTGCGGTAGATCAAGCGCCGCCCCGGGTGGAGGCAACCCTGACCATTAACCTCAATTCCCAGGCGGGTCGGGAAGATTGGATCCCGGTAAGGATCGCTCACGGCGAACAAGGGTTGCGGGCTGAGCCCGTCTTTGGAAAAAGCAATATGATTCTGGCGTTGTCGCGCGCCGATGGCTTAATTTGCATTCCGGCCGAAGCAACCGGATTGGCTGCAGGTGAACGGGTGTTGGTCGAATTGATCGAATAAAATCCCAAAACGTTGAGGTTAGGCATATGAGCGTTTACCTGAAAGATATTCCGTTGGATGAAGCCCAGGCAAGGTTGTGGGAGGAATTAACCCGACATGGCTGGGCAGGATTGCTGGGAAAAGAACAAATCCACGTTGATGAAAATGCGCTGGATCGAGTGCTGGCTGAGCCGGTGTGGGCGGCGATCTCCTCGCCGCATTATCATGGGGCAGCAATGGACGGTTTTGCTGTGCGGGCGGAAAGCACAATAGGGGCAACCATTACAGAGCCAATCGACCTTGAAGTGGGCGAGCAGGCTGTCTATGTGGACACAGGCGATCCCATTCCAGGCTGGGCAGACGCGGTGATCCCGATCGAAAATGTAGAGCCCTTAACCGAATCGGCCACTATTTCAACCGAACTTCGTCATCCAAAACGAATCCGGATACGCGCGGCTGTCGTTCCGTGGCAACATGTGCGGCCGATGGGTGAAGACATCGTCGCCACCCAACTGGTTTTACCTTCCGGGCAGACTTTGCGAGCCGTCGATTTAGGCGCAATTGCTGCCAGCGGGCAAACCAGCATTTGGGTGGCGCGTAAGCCCAGCGTAGCTGTCATTCCGACCGGTGATGAGCTGATTCCCATCGGCGAAGCGGTCGAAGCTGGAAAAATTATTGAATTCAACTCCATTGTCCTGGCGGCCCAGATTCGTTCTTATGGAGGCGAAGCAACCCGTCTTCCTATTGTAAAAGATCGCTTTGAGAGCATCCAGCAGGCAGTGCAGGCGGCTGCCCAAACGCATGATCTGGTCCTGGTCAATGCCGGATCTTCGGCAGGTTCAGAGGATTACACGGCAAAGGTCATTGATTCGTTAGGTTATGTCTTTGTGCATGGGGTTGCGGTTCGACCCGGTCATCCGGTTGTTCTGGGCATGGTCAAACGGACGGAAGCGGATGCTTCAGGAAGAACTTATGTTTTGGTAGTAGGTGTGCCCGGTTATCCGGTCTCCGCGGCTTTAACCAATGAGATTTTTGTCAAACCCATCCTGGAGCGTTGGCTGGGAAAGCCATCCAGTAGCCCATCGACCGTGTCCGCCGTCATCACCAAGAAGATCACTTCTCCAGGAGGCGATGACGATTACGTGCGGGTAGTGGTAGGGAAAGTTGGCGAAAGAGTGTGCGCTGCCCCGCTTACGCGAGGCGCAGGGGTGATCACTTCCCTGGTGCAAGCCGATGGAATCGTCATTGTGCCACGCGGCATTCAAGGTCTGGAAGCTGGCGAACGGGTAACGGTGCAGATGGTTCGCCCGATTGAGGATATTGAAAGAACGATTCTTGCCATCGGGTCGCACGATGTCGGGTTAGATGTGCTCGCCCAATTTTTAGCGCGGCGTCAACGCCGCCTGGTATCGGCAAATGTGGGCAGTTTGGGGGGCTTAATTGCCTTGCGCAGGGGAGAAGCGCACCTGGCTGGCTCCCATCTGCTGCACCCTGAAAGCGGTGTGTACAACCTGCCCTACATCCGCCAATACCTCCCTGATCGGGCGGTAGTGGTCGTTGGTTTTGCGAATCGGATGCAGGGCTTGATTGTACCCAAAGGCAATCCTCAAGGATTACGATCGCTGGTTGATCTCACCCGGGAAGATGTGCGCTTTGTCAATCGCCAAAGTGGAGCTGGCACTCGGATTCTGCTCGATTATCACCTGAAACAGTTAGGCATTGAGCCAAAACTGATTCGGGGCTACGAAGCTCAGGAGTTTACCCATCTAGCGGTTGCGGCAGCGGTCGCCTCGGGCAGGGCTACCTGTGGAATGGGCATTGCCGCCGCTGCGCAAGCATTAGATCTGGACTTTGTGCCTCTATTCTCTGAAGAGTATCATCTCATATTCCCGCGCGAATTTTATGAAGAACCTTTAGTGAAGCCTCTCCTCGAAGTCCTGCAAGATAGCGAGTTCCGCCAGACGATTCAGAAATTGCCAGGCTATGATGTCGAACCAATGGGGAAATTAATTGCCAGTTTGGAGGGCAGGAAAAATTGATATAAATCTTATGTTGATTGTCGCATTATTGGTGTAAAATAGCCTTGTGAGTTTGTGCAAGATTTTACAAACAGGGTTTCAAATCCGTCATTCATTGGAAAATACCAAAGGAGGTCAACATGCCAATACCAGCTGGAAGCCAAGCTCCAGACTTCTCTTTGCCGGATGAGAACGGCGACCTGCGGCGGTTGTCGGATTACCGCGGTAAGGTGGTTGTTTTGTATTTCTACCCAAAAGATGACACCCCTGGCTGCACCACAGAAGCCTGCGGCTTTCGCGATCAATATCAAGATTATGAAAAGGCGGACGTGCCGGTGATTGGAATCAGTCCGGATGACGTCAAAAAGCACCAAAAGTTCAAGACTAAATATAACTTGCCATTTACCTTACTTGCCGATACAGACCACACCGTGTGTGAGCTTTATGGGGTTTGGGGACGCAAGAAGTTTATGGGGAAGGAGTACGATGGTGTCTTTCGGACCACTTTCTTAATCGATAAAGATGGTACAATCCTGCGCGTTTTTGAAAACGTCAAACCCGAAGGTCATAGTCAGGAAATTTTAAAGGTTCTCGAAGAGATCAAAGCGTAAGATGTCTTCGTCGGAGTCATTCATTCGGCGTGAAACTTTTCTGTGGAGAAAGCTAGGATGACGATGAAAGGTGCGATCTGGTTCTGGATGGGCGCTGCTGCCGTGGCAATCTTGATCGGGGGTGGGGTGGTTGGTTTGCCCGGCTCTGGATTATTCAAGGGGCTATGGTTAGCCTTTGGGCTGCTAAGCGGAGGAGCACTGTTTGTCCTCTGGCGTCAGAACCAGGAGACACACCGCCAGGCTCAAGAACTGGAGAAACAGCTTCAGGTTCACGAAGATCAATCCCTGGCGAAATACGAAAATATCGTGCGCATCAGCCAACGCTTTGCAACTGCCACGGATGAAACCCAAATTCTGAACGGCGCATTGGAGCTAATGCTTGAGCTGATCAACGCCAGAGCTGCCAGCTTTACCTTCATTGATGAACTTGGCGCTACCCTAAACACCCGCGTTCAAGGCGAATTGCCGCCAGGGGTCTCGAAGGATTGGTTGGAGTATCTGAGTTCACCCTCAATTCGCAAAAAATGTCCGCACTGTCAGCAAAGCGAATCACGGGCGGATCAATGCCCATTGCTCTATGGTAGCCAGGATCAACTCCACATCTATTGCGTGCCGATCCAGCGTCTGGGTCAGGAATTGGGTATCTTTCATCTTTTCCTCTCTTCGGATACCCAAATCACGCGTGAACAGGATTATTTACTGCGCTTGATCAGCGACCAGACTGCTCTTGCCCTCGAAGGCGCTCGATTGCGCTCGCGGGAAGCGCATGCCCATTTACAACTGGAAGCCGTGAAGCAAAACCTGGATGTGGGCTTCTTTATTGATGAACTACTGAAAGGGCTAGCGCGTGGGCTTGGCATACAAACTGCCATTGTCTCCGTTTGGGATCATCATCTCAAGAAGCCGATCAAGGAATTCTCTTTTGGAATCATTAGCGCAGCGCAAAAAGACCAGATCTACGCCGTTTTGTCTCGTAGAAATCTTGCCAGGCTGGAGAAGACTCGCGTGCCATTAACCCTCGAGATAGACGGAGTGCGGTCGGAGTGCTCCCTGCTCAACATTCCTGTGCCCTTCAACCGAAGGGATTTGAGAGGGATTGTGCAAATTGTTGCCCCCGGCACACAGGAATTGAGCTCAAAGCAAGAAGAGATGCTGAACGCCATCGTCACCCAAATCTCTTTCCTTCTACAGAATGCGAACTTACTTGCCGAAGTTGAAATTAAGGCGATTTTACAGGAACGCATTCGATTGGCGCGTGAGATTCACGATGGACTTGCCCAAACCCTGGGCTTCTTGAAGCTCAAAATTTCGCAACTGCGGGCGTACTTGGAACAAGGAGAGACCGAACGCGCCAGCCAGACCACGCAATTGTTGCATGAGGCGATCAGTGATGCTTATATCGAAGCGCGCCATGCAATTGATCAGTTGCGCATTTCGATTTATGATGCTCCACTTGCGGAACTGCTGCAGGAGACATTGGATGAATTCCGCGAAAGCAGTGGAATTCCCGCTGAGTGCGCTGTAGAGCCGCCAGACTTGCGCTTGCCGGTAGAGATCAACGCTCAACTAGTGCGCATTATCCAGGAATCGCTTAGCAATATTCGCAAACACGCCCATGCCCATCAGGTGCAAATCCAGACGGCAGTCAAAAACGATTGGCTAATCCTCGAGGTGCGGGATGATGGCGTGGGATTCCAGCCAGATGAAGTCAGCCGTCATTCCCAGTATGGTTTGCGGGGGATGCAGGAACGGGCTGAAATGATCGGTGCTGAGCTCCAAATCATTAGTCAACCCAACCAGGGGGCAACCGTCCAAATCAGATTGCCGCTATACCAATTGGAGAGGAGTTGGCAGACATGATTCGCATCGTGGTCGTTGATGATCATGCCTTGTTTCGCTCTGGTCTAATCAGCTTGTTAAACGACATGGGGGAATTTCAGGTAGTTGGAGAAGCCGCCAATGGGCGAGAGGCTCTGGATGTTGTCCGTCAAACCAGACCGGATATCGTCCTCATGGATGTCAATATGCCGGTAATGGGTGGGGTAGAAACCGTGCGTGCCCTCAAAGGAATTGAATCCTGTCGAATTATCATGTTGACGATTTCCAAATCCGATGATGACCTGATGAGCGCTATTTCCGCCGGTGCAGATGGCTACATCCTCAAAAACGCCTCTCCCGAAGATTTGAAGAAAGCCATTAACCAGGTTTATCGTGGTTTGGGTGTGCTTTCGCCTGAAGTGACAAGACAGGTGATGACCGCCGTAGCCAGCGGTAAAACCCCTCAACAAGATGTAGGTTTGAGCGCACGCGAAATTGAAGTGCTGTCCTGTTTGGCACGCGGCTTAACCACCGCTCAAATCTCCAGTGAGCTCTTTATCTCGGAAAACACGGTCAAGACCCACGTGCGCCATATCCTCGAAAAGCTGGAGGCTTCCAATCGCGTTGAGGCAACCCGCAAAGCGGTGCAAATGGGCTTGATCAGCGCGGCTGAATATTAGCTTTGGGTGAGGGGTGATGACAAAATCACCCCTCTGTGTTATCTGACAATCCCTCGTTTATCGGTTGGGGGTGTATGACAAACCGCCTCTTGTCTGATACATTAGAGTTGAAAAATGAGCAGGAAGCTGAGTATGTTGCGGAATTTCGGTCGCTCTACGGTGCGCGTTCTCATCGCCTCAAACCATGCGCTGTTTCGCCATGGTTTGATGAGTTTGTTTAAGAAAAAACTGGGCGTAAAAGTCGAGATCGTTGGAGAAGTCACCAATTTTGAGAGCGCCAGTGAGGTCTTGGAAACTCAAGAGGTGGATCTGGTCATTGTCGATTATGATGATAATCAACTCAATCGGGAAGATTTTCTGACTCGCTTTGTTGGCGGGGGTGGACAGAAACGCATTATCCTGGTCTCACTCTCAAATCCCGAGAGCGCCATGCTCTATGATCGGCGCGAGTTGCCCCTGGCACAATTTGAAGCCTGGTTTGAAGGCTGGCAGGAAGCGGAGGAAAGAACCTCGCCGCCATCTGGAGGGGCAGCTAGGAGAAAAAATCAAACAAGGAGTAACCATATGAAGCATTTCGTAGTGGCAGGATTTCTGGTTATTGTCTTGACGGTGTTGCTCATTCTAGGCGCAGGACAGGTGCGCTTGCTACCGGTCGCAGCCAGCGCGCAGGCACAGCCCATCGATCAACTCTTTCAATTGATGTTCATTGCCATTGCTTTCTTGTTTTCCCTGATCGTGGTGTTTATGCTTTATAGCATTGTGGTCTTCCGTCGCCGCAAGGGAGATGAAAGCGATGCGCGCCATATCGAAGGCAACACGAAACTAGAAGTAACCTGGACGACTATTCCATTGATCATTGTTCTGGGTTTATCTTTCCTGGGCGCCAGGTCACTTGCTGAAGTAGAGCGACCTGACCCAAAGGCTCTGGAAGTGGATGTCATCGGAATGCAGTGGACCTGGCGATTCGAGTATCCACGCTATGGAATTGTTTCCAATGAGCTGGTTTTGCCGGTAAATAAACAGGCAATTTTATATTTGTCCTCACAGGATGTTATTCACTCGTTTTGGGTGCCTGAATTTCGCGTTAAGCAAGACTTGTTGCCTGGTGGAGAAGAATTTGTGCGTACCCTCCGCGTGACCCCAACTGAAATTGGCTCTTATAAAGTACGTTGCGCCGAATTGTGCGGCATCCGCCATGCTTATATGGAATCGCCGGTGATTGTGGTTTCCCAAGCCGATTTCGATGTCTGGGTAGCTCAGCAGACAGGTGAGCCGACTGACCCGGTAGAACGCGGGCGAAAGTGGTCGAATCAATACGGGTGTTTGTCCTGTCACTCGTTGGATGGATCGAAGCTGGTTGGGCCCACCTGGCTGGGTTTATTTGGCTCTCAAGTGAAGCTGGCGGATGGTAGCACGGTGATTGCCGATGAAGCCTACATCATCGAATCGATTCGCAATCCAGGCGCAAAGATCGTCGAAGGTTATCCGAATATCATGCCGGCTAATGTCGGCCAGGACTTAAGCGACGAACGCATTCAGGACATCATTGCTTTTATTAAGACTTTACGCTAAGGGAGTTCGACTATGAAAGACAGAGTAAGTGTGTTACAAATCGGTTTGGTTCGTGGCTTGTTTGGAATGGTCTTGGGGGTATTGATTGGCTTGGGTCTGGTTAGTGGCATTCGCGCCTTGCTGGGATTGCCGATCTGGAATCCCGAAGCGGCCTGGGTCGTTGCCGGTGTATTTGGAACCATCGGCTTTATGCTGATGGTGGGCGTGTTGCGCGATTGGATCAAATGGGCTTTGGGCGAGGAGACGCCAGATTTTCCCGAAAGCGATGCGCGCCTGAAAGGTTGGGCAAAATACCTCAGCGTGTCATATGACCATAAAATCATCGGCATTCAATATGGGGTAACTGCCTTGATTGTCATCTCGCTGGCCGGGTTGTTTGCAATCATCTTTCGCACTGAATTGATTGCGCCCGGCATCCAGTTCCTGCAGCCGCAGGATTACAACACCATCATGACCTTGCACGGGATTGTCATGATCGGAGGCATGTTATTGGGTGTCGGGGCGATGTCTAACTATCTAGTGCCGTTGTTAATCGGCGCCAATGATATGGCATTTCCGCGTTTGAATGCCTTTGCCTATTGGATCAATGTTCCGGCAGTCATTTTGCTGGTTGGAACGCTGTTCATGGGCGGGTTAGAGACAGGTTGGACCGGCTATCCACCGCTCAGCAGTCGCGCCCCTTTAGGCACCCAATGGTTTTTGCTGGGTGTTTACTTTATCGGCTTCTCTTCGATTTTCGGTGCGCTCAACATCATCGCGACCGTGATGAAATTGCGCGCAAAAGGGATGACGTACTTCCGCATGCCCGTCTTTGTCTGGACGGCTGCTGCAACCGCTTTGATTGCCCTCACAGCAACCCAGTTGATCGGTTTGTCTTTCCAACTGGTGATGTTTGAGCGCCTGTTCGGCATGGCTTTCTTCGAGCCGGCCAAGGGTGGCAATCCGATCCTATTCCAGCATCTGTTCTGGTTTTACTCGCACCCGGCCGTCTACGTCTTTGTCCTGACTGGCCTGGGCGTGATCAGTGAACTGTTGCCGGTCTTTGCTCGTAAACCGCTGTTTGGCTATCGTTGGGTGGCTTTGTCGTCCTTTGGGATTGCTCTGGTTGGCTTTTTGGTTTGGGCACATCACATGTATACCTCAGGGATGGAGCCCTACCTGCGTGTGCCATTTATGTATAGCACCTTGCTTGTGGCTGTGCCGACCGGGGTCAAATTCTTCAGTTGGGTGGCGACCATTTGGGAAGGAAAACTTTCCTTTGAAACTCCAATGTTGTTTGTCCTTGGCGCCATATCGATTTTCCTGCTAGGTGGTCTAAGCGGGCCTCCCAATGGTGTGGTGGCAACTGACCTGCATTTGCAGGACACGTATTGGATTGTGGGGCATTTCCATGCGACCATGTTCGGTGGATTCCTGTTCCCCTTCCTGGCAGCCATCTATTACTGGTTTCCCAAGATTACCGGGCGCATGTACAACGAGACCTTGGGAAAGATTCACTTCTACTTAATGCTTCCAGCCTTTTACGTGCAGTCTTTGGGTCAGATGCAGGTGGGTCTGTTGGGAATGCGCCGTCGCATTGCAGACTATGATCCAGCGCTTCAGATCGAATTTTCCCAACTGCTGATTACGGTGGCGGCTTACGTTATTGGCATCTCCCTAATTATTGCCTTCATTAACTTTGCCTACAGCGCAGCAAAAGGGAAAGTGGTGACCACCAATGTCTGGCGCTCGCGTTCGCCGGAGTGGACTCTCTTGCCCTCACCAATCCCTGCTCACAACTATGCTGAGCCCATTGAGGTCGTCGGAGAACCCTACGACTACGGGTTAGAAGGCGCTGTTTATGTGCGTCCGATTTCCGTAGTTCCCCTGCGTAACGTGTCGGAGGCCGGCTTACCGCCCGACGCTGCGGTTGCTTCTGCAGATTAAGGCTAAAGGAGAAAGAAATGGAAAAAGACATTGAACAACGAAAAAAACAAGCCTATGGGATCGGTTTGAGTGTGTTTGTCTTGCTGGGTTTTCTCACCATTGGCGAGTTCTTCTTGGGTAGTATTGCAGCCACATGGTGGGTGCCTTTGCTAGGCGTTGCTGTGCTCAAAGCCTTCTTTGTGGTGCGTGAGTATATGCACATCGGGCGTTTATTTGTTAGCGTGGAGGAGGAAGAATGAGCACACAAGCTGGGATTACTCACTCATATCGGGAAAGGTTAGCGATTAATCGCCTAGGCCTATGGCTCTTTATCCTATCTGATTCGTTTGTCTTTGGCGGTTTGCTGGTCAGCCGTTTTTACCTGCTTGGAACACAGGCTCGCCCGCATCTCGATCAGGTGGTCGGTTTTGTGGTTACGGCTATGCTCCTGACCAGCTCCTTTTTCATGAACCGGGCCGAAATTGCGATGGCGCATGGTGACCGCAAAGCCTTTTTGCGCAATACAGCAATCACCCTGGTTTTGGGAATCGCCTTCCTGGTGGGCGTGGTAGGCGTCGAATGGCAGATCGCGCCCTTCGGAACAGCGGATGGGGCAGCGGCTTCGATTTTCTACACCCTGACCGGTTTCCATGCTTTTCACGTCCTGACCGGAGTGATCTTCCTGGCGGTGGTATTGCGCAATGGCGCCCGTGGGCTATACTCACCTGAAAAGCACTGGGCAGTCGAAGCGGCGGCCGTGTACTGGCACTTTGTGGATGTCGTCTGGATCTTCTTTTATCCCGCCTTGTATTTGATTGGTACACCTCTGCCATAACAGATCGTGATCCAGCAAAAGTGAACGGAATGACGAAACGGAAAATCTTGCTCAGTGGTGGTTTGATCGGGTTGCTCCTGATTTTGTTAGGGGTAGGATTTGTGCTCCGGCCTTATACCTATCGGGGTACTTTAATTGAACCACCCTTGCCAATGACAGATTTTCAGCTTATCGACCAGCATGGCGCAAACTTTCGATTATCTGACCTGAAGGGAAAATTGGTGCTGGTGTTCTTCGGTTACACCTATTGCCCGGATGTCTGTCCGATCACCTTAGCCGAATTTAAGCAAGTTAAAACAAACCTTGCCCAGCAAGCGGACAAAGTGCGTTTTGTCTTTATCACCGTCGATCCGCAACGCGACCGCCCCGAAGTGCTGGCAAAACATCTTCAGAACTTCGATGCGCAGTTTATCGGCCTCACCGGGACCGAAGAAGATTTGGCTAAGGTCTGGAAGCAATTCGGCGCCTATCGTGAGATTCGCCAAGTTGAGGGTTCTCAGAATTACCTGGTTGATCACACGGCGCGCATTTATGTTCTGGATGCTGAACAAAACCTAATCCTTACCTATTCCTATGACATTGGGGCAAGGATTTTACTGGAGGACATCCGTCAGTTGCTGAAAGGAGTCCAGTGAGCTATGTCCTCCGCTTTTCTCCCGTACTTAAAAAGGTTTGGCGTGGTCTTTTTGCTGGCAGTGATATTCGTGGGGCTGTTTAACGAAGCCATGTATTTTCTTCAGCGAGATGAACGTGACCGTCCACCCAGGACTATTGAACTGGTGATCCCTAATGGAACTGCCGAGCAAATTAAGCAAGGCGCTGAAGAAGTTGGCATACCAGAGGGAATGACCTTTGTGGTTGGGGATGTGCTGCTGGTGCGCAATGAGGATGTGGTTGACCACCAACTTGGCCCACTCTGGATACCAGCCGGTCGTTCGGCGAGTTTACGCTTTGATACGGCTGACAAAATGGCTTATCAGTGCAGTTTTGTGGTGGGCAACTACTTTGGCGTGGATGTTTTAAAGCCAACTACCTGGAGCAGTCGTCTCCTGGCGTTAGCGATGGCTGCCCCAACTTTAGCTATGCTGCTCTTTGTCTACAGCCTGGTGGCTGTGCCGCTAAAGACTAATGAGATGACCGTGTCTGCCAAACCGAACCGTAAGGGGGCCGGATGAATCAGACGATTTTCTCATTGAAAACCCAGCCTTCAAATAAGCGGCTGCGAGTCATGCTTGGTAGCTTTCGCTTCTGGCTCACTACGCTTCTGGTAATCTTTGCGGTGGCAATCATGGTGCGGCTTGGGATCTGGCAGCTTGATCGTCTGGAGCAGCGGCGCGCTTTCAATGCCCGTGTGCAAGCCCAGCTCGCTCAGCCGCCGTTGATTTTAAACAATGAGACATTGCGGCACAAACTATTTGATATGGAATATCGAACCGTTATTGTGCAGGGTGAATATGATTTTGCCAATCAGGTAGCTTTGCGCAATCAAGCCTATCAAAATCGCTGGGGAGTGCATTTGCTGACGCCCTTGAATATTAAAGGCACTGATCAGGCTATTCTGGTCAACCGAGGTTGGATTCCTGGCGAAGAATTTTTGAGTGGAAATTGGTCTCGCTTTGATCAAAATGGAGAAGTGACGGTCAAGGGTGTGATCCGCCGGGCTCAAACCAAACCGGATTTTGGAAAACGCAGTGATCCTGTTCCTGCAGCTGGCGACCCGCCCCTGAAGGCCTGGAATCTTGCCAATGTCGGCGCTATTGTCAGGCAAATTGATTACCCAATAATTCCCGATGTCTACATTCAACAAACCGAAGGGGAAGGCGATGCAGCAAGTTTGCCTATCCCTGCCCCGGTTGAGCTCGACCTCAGTGAAGGACCTCATTTGGGGTATGCATTGCAGTGGTTCACCTTTGCGGCGATTTTAGGCATTGGGTATCCAGTTTTTATCAAAAAAAGGGTGGGAAAATGAACCAAATAACCCCAACGTTTTTTCTACTCCTCTTGATCGGATTTCCGACCGCTTTGTTTGCAATGCAGCAAGGGCGACAGTTAGCCCGGCGTCTTCGCCTTACTTATCAAACTCCTTTCGCCCGCTGGACGATCTGGATGGTGTTGGCGCTTATTCTTCTCCTGGCTAGCGAAGGCCTACTTGCCCACTTTGACCTTGGTTCTGTTTGCCCAGACTGGCCGTTTTGCCTGCCAAACCAGGTGATGCCCTCCAGCCCACTGCAATGGCTGAACATGCTGCACCGCTTTCTGGTTGGGTTGATTGGCATTGGATGGTTATGGTATTGGGGGCGTGCATTTACGTTGTATAGAGAGAAGATGCAAATTGTCATCCCGGCTACCATTGTGCTGGTTCTATTTCTAGCGCAGGCGATCCTGGGGCAGAAGCTAGTTCAGGGTTTCCCATTGCACCTGGTGATCCTTCATCAGGTGACCTTTCTCGCCATTTGGGTGGTGGCGGTCGTTTTGGTTATCGGTGTTGGCCGCTCAGGCCTGGCTTTTACAGATGAAGTTTTCCGAAAGCAATCTTATTCCTGGCAATGGAGCACCTTAAAAGATTTCCTTCTGCTGACCAAGCCTGTCGTGGTCGCCTTGTTGTTGGTGACAACCTATGCTGGAATGGTGATAGGGGGCGGACGTTGGCCATCTTTCACTTTAACTTTTTGGACGCTTTTGGGTGGTTTTCTGGCTGCTGGAGGAGCCAGCGCCATCAATCAATATTTAGACCGTGAAGATGACCGCAAGATGCAGCGCACCCAAAAACGACCGATTCCAGCCGGTCGCTTAACGCCAGCGCAGGGTTTGGCATTTGGGATTGGCATCTCTCTGCTTTCGTTTTATGTGCTGGTTGTTAGAGTCAACCTGTTGGCTGCTATCCTTAGTCTGGTAGGATTTCTCTATTACGTGGTCATTTACAGCCTGTGGTTGAAGAAGACTACCCCGCAGAATATTGTTATTGGAGGCGGTGCAGGGGCGATCCCTCCGTTGGTCGGATGGGCAGCCGCTACCGGAAATCTGCACCTGTCTGCGCTCTTTCTCTTTGTGATTATTTTTCTGTGGACACCACCCCATTTTTGGGCTTTGGCGCTGGTGCGCCGCAATGATTATGCTCGGGCGGGTGTCCCGATGCTGCCGGTTGTTCGGGGCGAACAAGAGACACGCCGC
>DAOTZA010000055.1:0-2716 GCA_034434515.1 Anaerolineales bacterium
CATGCCAAGCGGAAAATCGTTGAGCCGGGTAGAAAATTAGCGAAAGCCGAAATCATCCAGCGGGTATGTGCTGTTTTCGACAATCCTGTTTTGTCGGTTTTTACTACATCCGAAAATGTCTCTTGAAGATGCAGTTAAGATATGTTGCTAGAGGAATTGCGTCGGCATGTATTACAAGTTGGGCTTCGCATGGTGGAGGATGGCGTGGCGAGAGGTTCACAAGGAAATGTGAGCGCTATAGATTCGGAAACAGGCTTAATTGTCATCACCCCTTCGGCTATTCCTTATGGAAAACTACAAGCCGAAGATATTTGCGTTGTAGACCGAGAAGGAAAAATTGTAGAAAGCAAGTGGAAACCCACCAGCGAGATTGCCCTGCATTTGATCTTTTATCAGCAACGTTCGGATGTTAAGGCTGTTGTCCATAGCCATGCTCCCTATAGCACAGTGTTTGGCGTCATCTATGAACCGATCCCACTCGTTCTGGCAGAAACAGCAATGATTTTGAATGCGCCTGTGCCTGTTGCCCCTTATGCCAGACCAGGAACAAAGGAAGTAGCCCAGGTGACCTTTGAGTCGATGTTGCCGGATAAGGTGGCAGCGGTGATGGCTCATCATGGTCTGGTAACTGTTGGCCCAAACCTGGAAGCAGCTTACGAGTCAACCATTGCGGTTGAAACAACGGCGCGCATCGTGATGATGGCCTATTCCATGGGGGGAACCATTCATGCTCTTGATCTACAAGAATGTCGGGAATTACGTCAAATTTATTTAGCGTCTTACAAAGCCAAATCCATCCAGCCAGGGGGAATGCAATGAGTGAAATGCGCGTTCAAATGTTTGTTGAGCCATTAAAAATTGAGCTAAAAAAAGTGGAAATACCTACGGTTGGACCAGATGATGTTTTGGTAAAGATTCATGCCGCAACGACGTGTGGGACGGACCTGAAGACGTATCTGCGCGGCTATCCTAAGCTCAAACCGCCGGTTCGCTTTGGCCATGAGCTTGCCGGGGAAATTGTTGAAATTGGCAAAGATGTCTCAGGCTTTCGGGTAGGTCAACGAGTCGTGCCACACAACAGCGCTCCTTGTGGCACTTGCTTTTATTGTAAACACGAGCAATACAATCTCTGTCCTGACCTTTTTATCAACTGGGGAGCTTTTGCTGATTATATCTTGATACCCGGCCCTATCGTTCGTTTGAATATGTATCCAATTCCTGACCACTTGAGCTATGCTCAGGCATCAGTGATGGAACCGCTTTCCACGGTTGTTCATGGTCAGCGAGTATGCCCGGCCCAGAAAGGGGAGATTGTAGCTATTATTGGTGCTGGTGGACCGATTGGTTTAATGCATCTTCAACTTGCCCTGAGAAGCGGCGCAAGCAAAGTGATTGCTTTCGATCTCAAAGATACAAGACTGAAAACCGCCCAAGAGTTGGGGGCGACACACGTTTATAATCCGCAAACCGTAGATGTAGCTGAAGCAATAAAAGGACACAGCGAAGGTCGTGGAGCAGATGTGGTTATCGAGGCAACCGGCAGTATTGCAGGATGGGAAGAAGCCATCCGCATTGCTCGTCCTGGAGGAAGGGTAGTATTGTTTGGTGGTTTACCAAGTGGTTCAATCGTACAAATGGATGCCACTAAAGTTCATTATGGGGAGCTAAAAATCTATGGCGTGTTTCATTCTACCCCGCAGGATGTCTATACAGCCTATCGGCTGATTTGTGACGGGGTGATTAATACCCAGGCCTTGATTACCTGCGAGCTTCCCCTAGAACGTCTGGAAGATGCGCTATTGAGGATGAAAGAGGGAGAGATTATCAAAGCGGCAATTTGTCCTGAGCTTACGATATAAGGGTGTCGATTGCAATACGGAGCAATCCTTGGTACAAGAGGAAAATCGGTCATGAGCGAAACAATCTCAACCACCATCACCATCGATCATCCCGCCGGACTGCACGCCCGCCCGGCTGCCCAATTTGTCAAGACAGCGGCTCGCTTTCCGTGCAAAATCAGCGTGCGCAAACTCAATTCCGAAAAGCCACCTGCCAACGCCAAAAGCCCGCTTAGCGTATTGACCCTGGGGGTCAACCAGGGCGATACGGTGGAAATCATCGCTGAAGGGGATGAGGCGCGAGCCGCCGTTCAGGCGTTGGTGGAGCTGGTCAAAAACAATTTTGGTGAAACGACTGTGCCTCAGGCCTGAGGGGATAGGACAGCGGGCATGCCAAAATATCAGGGATTACCCGCCTCGCCCGGTATAGCGATTGGGCAGGTACTGCCCTGCCGCACCCCCAAGGTCACCTTCACCGAGCAATGGGTTGAAGAGCCGCACGCCGAGTGGCAGCGCTTGCAGCAGGCGCTGCGCAAAGCCGACACCCAGTTGATGGCATTGGAAGAGCGGGCGCGCAAAATTGCTGGTGAGGAAGAAGCGGCCATCTTTGAAGCGCGCCGCTTGTTTTTAGTTGATGAGGAATTGCTTGCCAGGCTGCGAACGCTGGTCTTGGAAGAACACCTGAACGCCAAAGCGGCTGTGCATCACACCTTTGAACAATATGCGGAAGCTTTGTTAGGACTAGAAGAAGCCTATTTTCAAGCCCGTGCCCAGGACCTGCGCGATGTTGCCCAGCGGGTGATGAAGTGCCTGGATGGGATTGGCGAAGAGACGGACTTTGAGACCATGACTGAAGCAGTCATCGTGGTAGCCGAAGA
>DAOTZA010000056.1:0-1992 GCA_034434515.1 Anaerolineales bacterium
TCACGCTGGGCAAACATCTTCAGCCCGCGGCGATTATAAATGCCGGTCAACTCATCGTGAATGGCTAAGGCTTGCGCCTGCTGAAAGAGACGCGCATTTTCAATCGCTTGCGCAGCCAGGTTGGCAAAAGCCATCAGAGAATTCACATCAGCGGAATCTAATTCGATCGGTGCGCTAAACCCCAGACTGAGAAAACCGATTACTTTTCCTTTGACACTTAATGGCAAACCCAGGTAGCTGCGCACCCATTCCAGACCAGTAATCTGCCGCCACTTCGGATATTCCCGCACATCCGGAATCAGGATCGGCGCACCCGTGCGGGAAATCTGGGAAAAGGTATCGAATTGTTGCCAGCGCAGGTGTTGCGCTTCTTCGTTTTGCGGCAGTTGTATCCCAGCCTGGGCAACCACCTGCAACCACTCTCCTTCTATCAAGGTGATCGTGCAGTTGTCATAAGATAAAAGGCGCTGGAGTTGAGCGAGAATGCATTCAAAGACCTGTTCGACCTCCAGGCTTTCGGATAGAGCTGTCGTAGCTTGTAGAAGCGCTTCGGCCAAACGACGCTGTTTGCGCTCCGCTTCCTCGGCGCGAAACCGCTCCAGCACCTGAGCAATCTGGGCGGCGATATACTCCATCATTTTGACCTGATGCGGGTTATAGCGCACCTTCGGATCGTAGGTTTGGACAACCACTGCCCCAAAGACCTCACCCTGATGGTCGCGAAGCGGCGCGCCAAGCCAGGCCTGACTGGAGATGCCAATCCGTTCGATCAGTCCTTGCT
Organism: Anaerolineales bacterium; assembly: GCA_034434515.1. Classification (GTDB taxonomy): domain Bacteria; phylum Chloroflexota; class Anaerolineae; order Anaerolineales; family UBA4823; genus NAK19. The sequence goes on from DAOTZA010000056.1 coordinate 782, forward strand.
TTTCCAACTCACTGCATAACTCGTCCTCTGCCAGGAGGGTTTCACCGCGCTGCAAAACCACTTCGGTCAAGCCTTTTGCAAACGGGACCACGCCTGGGGAAGGATCAAACTGATTGACCCAATAGGGGAAAGAGAGACCGTTTTTGACTTTATCCCACAAAGCAATGTAGAAATTTTCAGCCGGCAAAATTTTCCCCACAATCTGATGAATACCGCGGTAGAGGGCTTCGGCATCGGTAGCCTGTTGGGCTAAACTGGCAATTTGGTACAAGGCCTGGCGCAAATCCTGCTCGTTTTTCTCTGCCGTAATGTCCTGCAAAATCACAACCCCGCCGATTACGCGACCATCAGGTAGTTGAACGGGAGCATGCAAGCCCCGAATAGCACGCCCATTTTGAAAGGGCTGGTCACGAAAATCCTCCTCTATTAATACTCTTTCACCTTCCAGGGTTCTTTTTACCGCCGATCGAATAGACTCTACTGGCATATTTAACAATTCCATACCTAACAAATTTTCCCTGGGGACACCATGTAGTTGAGCCACAGCAGGATTGGCTGCTTTAATAACGCCTTTTTCATCAATAAAATATACCCCCACCGGAGCATTTTCAAAGATTGCCTGAAAGACCGATTGGCTAGCCAGCAAGCGCGCTTCCATCTCCTGGCGCTCGCGCTGATGGCGCCATTCTTGCACAGCCCGTTCCAGCAGATACGGCAGCTCGTGAAAGAAGTCAAACCGTTTTGGCAGGTAATCATAAGCGCCGGCTTTGATCATTTCTACCGCTTTCTGCTCGTCCCCAAAGGCGGTTTGGATGATGACCGGGTAGGGTAAGGGCTGGTCGTTTTGCGGCAACAGAGCTTTGCCGCTGCCATCGGGTAAGTACAGGTCAGTCAATATCAGATCGGGGGTGTTTTCTGCCAGCCAGCTTCTGGCGGCGGACAGCGTATCCACCCACACCACTTCAAAGGGCCGCCGATGGGCGCTCAGAGCGCGGCGCAGCAACTCAACATAATCCGAATCATCTTCAACGACGAGCAACAAAAGGGGTTGGGTCATTCGATTTCTCCCGCATCAAACAACTTGAGAAAGGCCTCGACGACCTGCGGATCGAATTGACGCCCAGCCTGGTTTGCAATGTAGTCCCTGGCAACCTCGCGGGTCCAGGCTGGGCGATAGGGGCGGTCCGAAATCAGGGCATCCCAGACATCTA
>DAOTZA010000057.1:0-39809 GCA_034434515.1 Anaerolineales bacterium
TTAGGACTGGAAGAAGCCTATTTTCAAGCCCGTGCCCAGGACCTGCGCGATGTTGCTCAGCGGGTGATGAAGTGCCTGGATGGGATTGGCGAAGAGACGGACTTTGAGGCCATAGCTGAAGCAGTCATCGTGGTAGCAGAAGAGCTGACGCCTTCGGATACGATTCGCTTTGACCGCGAAAAGATTATCGGGATAGTCACCGTGCGGGGAGGTCCGACATCGCATTCGGCGATTCTGGCACGGGCAATGGGTGTGCCGGCGGTGGTCAGTGCGCCGTTTGACCTGAACGACATGCGGGGTGGCACGCTGGCGATCCTGAACGGCAACAACGGGGTTTTCAACGTTGGTCCGACCTTGCACGAGCTAGAAGTGGCGCGCAAGGAAAAAGAGGAATGGGAAGCGCGGCGCAGGGCCGAGCTGCGTCAGGCAGAACAGCCAGCTATTACCCGAGAGGGTGCCTATCGGGCCGAAGTGGTCGCCAATATCGGCAGTGTTGAAGATGCCGAACAAGCCCTTCAGTTTGGTGCAGAGGGGGTGGGGTTGTTCCGCACCGAATTTTTGTATCTGGAGCGCAACACCATGCCCTCGCTTGCCGAGCAGGTGCGCGCCTATCGGCGGGTGTTTGAGATGATGGACGGGCGACCGGTTGTGGTGCGCACGCTGGATGTTGGTGGGGATAAGGAAGTGTCGTATCTGGGGATGGAAAAGGAAGCCAATCCGTTTCTGGGCTGGCGGGCAATTCGCATGATCCGCGAACGCCCGGATGTGCTGGAAAACCAGTTTTCGGCCCTGTTACAGGCTGCTGGTCAGGTGCTTGTGGAAGAAGCCATTTTGCTTTCAGATCGAGTGTATGTGATGACCAGTCGTCCTGGCACAATCAAATCGGACATTGTGATTGATCTTCCCCGACCGCGCTCTGCAGAAACCGAAAACTCATTGCGCTTTGTTGAACTGCGACACCAGATTTTGGATCTTATCCGTATCGAAGCTCAGCGATCTTTTACTTTGGTTGATAAGTAGGGGATAGGGCTGAGGAAGGCAACGCAGTTGGGATTACTGTCCCCTTCGGAGATATTTAGCGGAAGCAGCAACTGTCTGAGGGTACCCTGAAGGGTTTCCGATCGATAAAAAATCCTATCAGAGGGGAACAAATAAACTGTTCTTGGCGTTAATTCATCGGGCAAGAACAGCTTGCTGAATTAAAGACGCGTCAATTAGCTGCCGTTATAATACATTAACCATATAAAAACGATGCTTTAGTGTGCCTGAACTGCTAAACCAACCGATAACTTGCCGGTCAGGAGAAAGAGATGAGAAATTTGCCCTGGCATACAAACCATTTGAAAAGCTTTCTCGTAAAGATTGCTATGCTATTGCTACTTGTAAGTTGCAACTTGCCTGCTTCCCAGACTCAAACGCCTCCCCCTGAACAGGTTGCCCCAACCATGACTTCGGAAGCGGTGCAAATCCTGCTGATGACTCAAATGGCAGGCACTTTGACTCCTCCAACTGGCACTGTGCCCCCCGCCCCTTCGCCGACCTTATCCGGACAACCCACTAACACGCCCACCGCCACCCTGCCAACCCCGCGCAGCGACCTGTGCACCGATAAGGCTGAATTTGTCAAAGACGTCAGCGTCCAGGATAACACGCCCTTCAAGCCTGGAGAACGATTCCTCAAGACCTGGCGGCTGCGCAACAGCGGTGATTGCACCTGGTCGCCTCAGTATGCCCTGGTCTTTGTCGAAGGAGATCGCATGGAAGCCGCTTTGGAAGTTCCTCTGACGAGTTACGTGCAGCCTAATGAGACAGTGGATCTATCGGTAGAGATGACTGCACCGCCTGAAAGCGGTCAATATCAGGGACAATGGATGTTGAAAAGTGCCGACGGCAGCCGCTTTGGCGTCGGCGAAAAAGCCGATAAACCCTTTTGGGTGCGCATTGTGGTTTCTGAGACGGTCAGCGATCTGAATTTTGGTCCTCCTACCTGGCGAGATACCTTTAAGAATGCCAGCAACTGGTATCTTCTGGAGACAGCGAACACCGAGTTCAAGGTGAAAAATGGGGCATTAATCATGGAAGCCACCCCAGGTGGAAGGGAGGAATGGGGTTTAGCCACACACGCGGCTATTCAGGATTTCTACATGCAGGTCGAATTTCGCACGGGCGAGCAATGCAGCGGCAAAGACCGCTATGGCTTGCTCTTTCGGGCGCCCAATCCCAACGCCGGCTATGTCTATGGGTTTTCCTGCGAGGGCCGCTACCGCATCTACAAATGGGACGGACGCAACTATACCCCTTTGCAAGAATGGACGGCTTCTCAGGCGATCTTGAGCGGCGCCAACCAGACCAACCGCTTAGGTGTTTGGGCAAACGGCTCGATCCTGAAGTTGTATGCCAACAACAGCTTGCTTGCCGAAGTCCGCGATAGTACCTATCTCAAAGGTCGATTTGGTCTGTTCATTGCGGCGGCCGAATCGGATCCGTTCAAAGTGTTTGTTGAAGAGATTGCCTACTGGTTATTGGAGTAAATGATTGAGGAAAAGATGATGAAGAGCCTGAAAATTCCCCTACTGTTATTGATGGTCGCTTTTAGCGCCCTAGCCTGTCGCATACCTAGCCGAGCCATTGTTACCGAAGACCCGGGTGCTATCTATACCGAGGCCGCGGCAACCGTGCGAGCTATGATTACCGAGCTTGCCGGTCAAACAGCGGTGGCAATGCTGACCGAAATGGCGCAGCCGATTCAAGCCACACCCACACCGCTGTTCCCCACCCCGGAGATTGCCACCTTTACGCCGCTGCCCAGCCCCACCCCCATCCCGCCGATTGTAGCTACTTCGCCCCCTCCTCCGCCAGCTCCTACGGTGGCTCCGCCCAGTGCGCCATGTGACCTGGCACAGTTCATAGCCGATGTTACCATCTCAGATGGCACGCTTTTGCCGGCCGAAAGTTCCTTTACCAAAATCTGGCGCGTGAAAAATATCGGCTCCTGTGCATGGACGAAAAACTATGCCTTGCGCTTTGTTGATGGCACAGAGATGGGTGTAAAGAAAGTTTATCCTTTTGATGGGCGAGTGTCCCCCGGCGAGGTGGTCGATATTGTCGTTGAACTGACTGCTCCGAGCAAGGCTGGTAATTATCAGAGTACCTGGATGTTAGCCAACGAAAACGACAAACTCTTTGGCGTGGGTGCGGGAGGAAAAACTGCCCTATCGGTTAAGATTAGTGTGCTGAAGCCAGTTGCCGACTATCGCTTTGACCTCGCTACCGCCATGTGCCTGGCGAGCTGGAAGAGCAATGTCGCTGAATTACCCTGTCCGGGCAACAGCAAGAGCGCTAGCGGTTCGGTGATCTTTCTGGGTAAGCCTAGTTTAGAAGATGGTCGGCAAGAGAATGAGCCCACCTTGTGGACTCGACCTCCGAGGAACAAAGGAAGCTGGATTCAAGGGGTCTATCCCGCTTTCAAAGTGAAAAACGGCGATCATTTTATCGCTGAAATCGGCTGCCTTGACCAGAGCCCTAGCTGTAAAGTAACCTTTACCCTTCAATATCAGGTGCCTGGCAACAAAGTCCAGACGCTTGGCGAGTGGAATGAAACCAACGACGGCAAAACAACCCTGATTGATATTGATCTCAGCTTTTTGGCCGATAAGCAGGTCAAATTTATCTTGACGGTGACGAACAATGCCAAAGACGGCAATCCTAATGCCTTCTGGTTTGTGCCCTCGGTGCGCAGCAGCGGCATCCTGCCTACCAAGACACCCACTCCGACCGCGACAGCAACCAGTGTCCCGCCCAACACATCCACTCCGACCGCAACGGCAACCAGTGTGCCGCCCAACACGCCCACACCGACACCAACCGCCACCCAAACTGGCATTCCAACCGTGATTCCTTTGCCGACCGCAACACCCTAAACAACGCGGCTATCTAGGAATGATGAGATCTATGGAGTGCGGAAGTTAAACTTCTGCACTCCAAAAACTTCCATCCATTTTTCTCTCACCCAGAACAAGTCTGTTTAATGGCGGTCAATCAAAAGCCAAATTCATAGACCAGAATATTCAGCTTTTTAACTTCCCAATTTGGGTCGTTTAGGAAATGCTGGTCAATGAGATGCTCCTGCCACGGCGCTGTTACCACAAAGAAGAAATGCTGAACGTTTGCAGCGGCTAAATTTTCAGCAGAGATCTCTGGGCGACGAGTTACGTTTTCTTGTATATCCATTAGCACAACCTTGTGCCCATCTCCTTCTTTTCTACAAGGGTAAACAGTGCGTTCGCGAAGGGAGATTTGCTCACAACGATACTCCCGGTCGAAAAGAAAAATGAGAACCTGTTGAAGGGGATCGTCTTCGTCTACCAAAACATAAACTGGAATTTGCTGGCTCTGATCAATGCGTTCGGCAAGCTGATGTAACGCGGAATTGAGCGAGGTTTTCTGAGTTCGCCACATCAAGGGAGCGTATAGAATACCAGAAAATAAGCGATCGCGATCAACGGTTGAGATTCTTGCTCCGGCGCCGATCACAAGAGAAAGCTCATCAACGCTTTTCAGGGGGATTTGGGTTCGGAGCAGGTGAGCAAATGTCGGATCTGCAGCGTAATAGTAAGGTTTGGACTGAAAGCGCAACCGTAGCCCTAATCCATATTGCCCGACAAAGAGTAAACCAAGCAGCCCAATCCACACGATTCGAGCCTTGAACGGGAGTTCTAAAATATTACGCCATCCCTTTACGGCGAGCAGGCTAAAGAATGGGGTTACATACAACAGATATTTTGGCGTTGTAAGGTCTCCAAGATAGGTCAGGTATACTGGCAGCACTCCCAAACCAAAGATGCCGATGATCTTCCATTGATGGGAGGATAACAGGAAGATCAAGCTTAATCCAAGCAAAGCCAAGTTAAAGAGAGAAAAGTATGCCAGATGACTTTTTACATTAGAGTTACCTAACCAGGGAATGCCTAATCCAGGGGTGGTGGCCGCTCTTAACTGAAAATGACGCTGAGAACTAAGGAGAATCTCTCTGAGGCTAACATCGCTTAGGTACAGAGCAGCAAGGATCGTAATTCCCGCCCAAATTCCAATTAGAAAGGATTTATAGCCTGTTTCACGCCATGAGTTGTGGTGGCTCAGCAAGGGTAGGGCTGGAAATATCAATAAGGCATCGAAACGCATCCAAACGCCCAAACCTAGCAATAATCCTGCGAAGATCAAAGAGGTTGGCTTTCGACTACGAATAGACATCAGAAAACCGCTGAACAGAAACGCAGCCGCCAGGATATTGCTGTTGGGGTAATAAGCGTTTGTCCATGACTCTTGGAACGTTAGAAGCATTAAGCCAATCAGCGCAAAATCTCCCTTTGTGAATTGAGCTAGGCTGAAGGACGCACTCAGGAGAAAGACCAGAGCGCTGATGGCGCTGAGAACGCCAAAGGACATCAGGGGTTTCATCCCGCTGATCTTTGATAGCCAATAGGTCATCCAATACGTACCGCTTTGAGCCTCATAGCGATAGGAAAAAGTGTTTTTAGGAGATTCGCCAAGCAGCATCTGGGTTACGCCATTAGCGATGTGATTACCATCGCTCTCCATTGGTGCAAATGGAAAAACACCAATAGCCACATACCCAAGGGCTATTACAAACAAAGCCTTTCCAATCCATTGTTTCCCGTCACACATTGGTAACCATCAGTGAACCCATTCTCAGGTAATTATCATGGAGTGGTGCTATTCCATCTGGTTTCTTAAACCCTCTCATGGGCTGAGCAGCACTTCGACGCTGGCAAGGTAGAGAATGTTGCTCAGGCTGCCAACCCCCTGCCATACCACCAGTAAAGCCGGGGTAGGTTCGGTTACGGTATAGGTTACCTCGGTGTTAAAAGAGCCGAAGCCCAATTCTTTTGCGGGTTGAACATTGGTCACCCGCTGTCCCAGCACTTTGCCTTGCGCATCCCAGAGTTGAATCATTAGATAGGTGTCACCGCCGCTGCGCACCAGGCCGCTAACAACGACTTTTTTCCCCTGAACTAAAGCGTTGGGTTGGGGTTGTTGGATCACGATTGGTGTACGCAGATCCACCGCCGGAATAACGTCCGAGTCGCCAATCGAGAGCAGGATCAAGGGAGTGGAGTTCACCGCTGTGACCCGCCCGAGGTCATCGGTGACCGAAAGCGTCAGCCAGGCTGCTTCAGCTACACCTGGAATCTCAAAAGGAATCTCTTTGTACAGTTGCGCGAAACCTGAGCGATCGATCCAGACAATGGGTTGAATCAAGCGCACCAGCACCCGTCGATCTTCGCCAAACAGTTCAATTTGTACCTGCCTGCCCTTGCCGGGCTTGAGAGTTGCCTGAAGGGAAATCGGCGAGACAACTTTGGAATAGGGGCCTGGCCGCTTGATCTGGATGATGGCATTGGGCAGCGTTGTCTGGGAAGGCGGAGTAACTGCCAGGGGGATGAGTTGCTCTGGGCGCGGGGTGTTGGTTGGAGCAGGTGTGTAGCTGGGGGAAGGTGAAGCGAAGGGAGATTCTGAAGGTGAGGGGGTCGGGGCAGCCTGCTCGATGATGCCGTTCCCTAATGAGCGAGCTTGTTCGGTGCGTTGGGCTTGAACGGTTTGGGCAATCAGGGTGGGCAAGACCTCGCTGGGATAGGGGGTGGGGACATTCGCCGATCCGAGCAAGGCGCATCCTGAAAGGTTTGCCCCAAGAATCAAAATCCCCAGCCGCCAGAGGAAGAACAAGAAAAGGGACTTTTGGTACCGCTTTGCTTGCAAATCGGCAAAGCACCTCATGAAGCGCAATGTTTTTGGATCAATTCCAGTAATGCCTGCAAGCGGATGGGCTTGTTGATATACCCTCGCGCGCCGGCAGCTTGAGCGCGCTCGGTTTCGTCCAGAGCCGGGCTGGCAGATAAAACCAAGACGGGAATTGACGCAGTCTGAGGATCGTTATGCAATTGCTCGACCAGCGCCAAACCTTCCATATCGGGCAAACGCAAATCGGTGAAAATCAGATCGGGAGACTGCTGACGGGCTAACTCCAACCCTTCTTTGCCGTTATGGGCGTGAAGCGCCTGGTGACCGAAAACCTCAACCGCTTTGGAAAGCGTTTCGAGGGCCATGGGATCATCATCGATAAAGAGAATGCGCGCCATACAGCCTCCCGAAAAACCTGCTCTTAGGAAAAACCGTAGATTTCGCCGTATTTTTGGCGTAAGTAATGAATGTAGGGCTGCGGGGTGATCGCTTGACCGGTGATGCGTTGAACGAGTTCGGGTGCTTCGAATTTGCCACCATGGCGGTGAATTTTCTCTCGCAGCCAGCTCAACAATTCGCCAAACTCACCACGACGGATTTGATCTTCTAAGTTGGGGATCTCTTTGTGGATCGCTTCCCACAGTTGCACCGAGATGAGATTGCCCAACGCGTAGGTGGGGAAGTAGCCGATATAGCCATGCGACCAGTGGACGTCCTGCAACACTCCATCGGCGTTGTTGTGAGGCGTTAACCCCAAATACTCCTGCATATGACTGTTCCAGGCTTCGGGCAACTGCTTGGTTTCTAACTCGCCGCTCATTAATTGGATTTCAAGGTCTAGCCGCAACATGACGTGCAGGTTATAGGTCGCCTCGTCCGCTTCGACACGAATGAGAGAGGGCTGCACTTTGTTGATTCCCTTGTAAAAAGTCTCTAAAGAGACAGAACCCAATTGCTCGGGAAAATAGGCTTGCAAGCGAGGGTAGAAATGCTCCCAGAAAGGCTTTGAACGGCCGACCAGATTTTCCCATAAACGGGATTGCGATTCGTGCAAGGCAAGCGAGCTGCCTCCGGCTAAGGGGGTACGCGCCAGCGCTGGGTCTGAACCAAGGTCATAGAGCGCATGCCCGCACTCGTGCATGGTACTGAACAACGCCGAGCCGACATAATCCTCCAGAATTCGAGTGGTGATGCGGACGTCATTCATGCCAAAGCTGGTGGTGAAAGGGTGGGCGGCTTTATCCTGGCGGCCGCGCTCCCAATCGTAGCCGAATTTGGTGATCACCTCAACGCCGAAGTCCCATTGCTTTTGGGGATCGAAATGCTGATGGAGGGGAGAATCATCCACCTGAGGTCGCGAGGTGATCTCCTGAATCAGAGCTACCTGTTGCGGACGAAGCTCATTAAAGATCTGCTGTACTTCTCTGGTCTTCAAGCCTGGTTCGAACTCGTTGAGCAAAGGATCATAGACGTGATCGTAGGGGCTGAAGTAGGAAGCGAACTCGCGGCGCAGCTCAACCACCCGTTCCAAGTAAGGGCGGAAATGTTCGAAGTGATCCTGCTCGCGAGCTTGTTTCCAGGCCGCGTACGATTCAACCGCCAGTTGGGAAAGCTCTTCATAATAGCGACTGGGTACTTTCACGCGCTTATCCACCTCACGGCGGGTAACCTTGACCAGGCGGACTTCATTGGAGTCGGGATCGAGGCCGGTAACTTCTGCCTCGGCTTCCTCTAGGGCGCGCAGCAACTCATCTGAAGTCATGCGTTGTTGCACCAAGCGAGCCAGAGTTGCCATTTGTTCGCCGCGCTCCTTGACGCCAGCGGGTGGCATATTGGTCTCTTGATCCCAGCCAAGCAGGTTGCCGATGTATACCAGGTCAACGATCTCAGCCAGATAGGTTTTGAGTTGTTCGACTTTGCTTGTCATTCTACTCCTGAGTGATCAAAGTTTTGCTTATCGATGATAGGATTTATACCACCTTCCAGCGTAAGGGCTTGCCTTCTAAGGCAGCCAGGATTTCTTCAGCAATGTCAACCGCAGCGCGCCCCTGCGCCTCGATGGTTTGGGCAGCAATATGGGGGGTGGCAATCACCTTCGGGTGAGCCACCAGGGCGGTCAAACCAGGCGGTTCAACGGCAAATACATCCAAAGCTGCCCCGGCTACCTGTCCGGCTTCGATGGCTTGGAGCAAGGCGGTTTCGTCAAGGACACCGCCGCGGGCTGTGCAGATAATGCGCACGCCGCGCTTCATGGCGGAAAACGCCTGTCCATCCAGCATGTTGCGCGTCTCCGGATTAAGGGGAACATGAACGCTGATGAAATCAGACCGGGCAAAGAGGTCGGTCAGCGAAACCGGCTGAGCGCCGCGCTTCTGGATTTGTTCATCGCTCAAATAGGGGTCATAGCCAAGGACGGTCATGCCAAAAGCTGCTGCCCGCAGGGCAACTTGCGTGCCGATGTTGCCCACCCCAATCAAGCCGAATGTCTTGCCGTAAAGTTCACTGCCCATTAACTGCGACTTCAGCCATTGACCGTTTTTCATACTGGCATCTGCCTGGGTCAGGTTGCGCGCTAAGGCAACCATCATGGCGATAGTATGTTCAGCAACGGCGATTGTAGTTGACTGAGGCGCATTGACGACTGTAATGTGTTTCGCCGAAGCCGCTGCCAGATCGATGTTATCCACCCCCACCCCAGCGCGACCGATGGCCTTCAGTTTGGAAGCCTGGGCTAAGATATCGGCGGTAACCTTCGTGCGACTGCGCACGATCAGGGCATCGTAGCTGCCGATAATTTGCGCCAGTTCCTCGCCAGAGATTCCCTTGCGGTCGACCACTTCGCAAGCAGAACGCAAAATGGCTTTGCCGCTTTCTTCCAAGCCATCTGTGATGAGAACCGACCAGGTTGTCATAAAGTTTTTCCTCCACAATGTAAGAATACACGTTGTGTTATTATAAGACGAAAACAAACCCTCGCAAGCACTATTTCGGCGCAAAACCGCAGCCAGACCTCCTTGCTGCCCCGCTTCAGGGAGGATGCATATTTTGCGACCTGTTTGTTTGAAATGAAGGGAATGGAGAAAGGGTAGAAAAGTGGTCTAATCGAAATGGGCAACGGATTGAGAAGTGTGGGTTGCCCCTTTCGATTCGGGTTTACTCCATCAGCCTGGCAAGGGCTTCCTCAAGAAACTCAAGCCGCCCGTCTGCCTGAAGCACGACTCCCTTGGATTGAGCAAGCTCGCGCGCCCCCAGCGTCAGATTGCCTCCAGCTGCCACCGCCAGGACAGGCAACCCCGCTTGACGCAAAATCTTTGCGCGCCGCTCGGCGCGTTCCACGTCTTCGCGATCCACAACCGAGGAGACCTCAATCGCCAACCAGACTTCTAGCTGCTCTCTCCTTTTCCCTTTGGGCTGGCGTAATTGCCCGTGCACCACCAGATCTAATTGCAAGAGATCGAAGAGCTGTTCGTCAGTCAGACGATCACCCAGCATGGCTTCGACATCTGCCAGGTCGACCAGGCGCGCCTGGCGCACGATACGCCCGAAATACGAAGAAGGCTTATCGCGGTATTTGATTTCCAAAAGGTCACCAGCCATTTGACCCATGCGGTCGGTCAGGCGTTGTACTTGTTGTTCGGTACGTTTCTGAGCTTCAGCGAGTTCAGCCATGGCAATTTCCAGACGTCCGACCCGCTCTTCGGTGCGCTTTTGGGCTTCAGTCAATTCAGCAATACTTTGTTCAACCCGCGCCAGGCGCTCTTCGTGTTGCTTCTGGACTTCGACTAACTGAGCAACACTCTCTTCCAGACGCGTGAGGCGTTCTTCCACGCCTTCCAGTCGCGCTTCGACCTTTGCCAGGCGCTCTTCATGTTGCTTCGTAATTGCGACCAGCTCAGCGATGCTTTGTTCAATTCGCGTCAGGCGTTCTTCCACGCCTTCCAGTCGCGCTTCGACCTTTGCCAGGCGCTCTTCATGTTGCTTCGTAATTTCGACCAGCTCAGCGATGCTTTGTTCGATTCGCGTCAGGCGCTCTTCCACGCCGGTCAGGCGCTCTTCGTGTTGCTTCGTAATTTCGATCAGCTCAGCGATGCTTTGTTCGATTCGCGTGAGGCGCTCTTCTACGCCGGTCAGACGCTCTTCGTGTTGCTTCGTAATTTCGACCAGCTCAGCGATGCTTTGTTCAATTCGCGTCAGGCGTTCTTCCACGCCTGTCAGGCGCGCTTCACTGCGCTTGTGCGCTTCGGTTAGTTCATGCACAAGCTCTGGCAACTTAAGAAGCTCTTCAGTCAGCACCAGTTGGCGCAGTTCTTCCCGCCACTCCGGGTGCTTGTAGAGCAACTCTAAAAAAGCGCGGTATTCCTGCACATCAAAAGTCATCGTACACCTATTATAACCGAAGATCGCAGGAAGATCCTTGGCAAGCCTCATACCGCATGCCCGCTAAAATTGGCGAGGAAAGAAGAAAATCCTCGCCAACCATCAGACTTGAAGATAAGGGGTTTCCCTAGAAGCCTTCCAGACGCGAGAAATCGGCAACCCCCTCGGCAAGGGCGACAATCCGTTGCAATAACCCAAGGCGATTTTGGCGTAGACTTGGATTCTCGCACATCACCAGTACTTCGTCAAAGAAGCGGTTGATCGGCGGGATGAGCGGCAGAAAGGTGTTCAAGAAGTCGTCCACCGAGCCTGTCCGCCGGGGCATTGCCTCCACTTGCCGCAGCGCCTCATAAAGGACACGTTCAGCAGCTTCTTGCAAAGCGGCTTCGTCCACCGGAAAGCGTTGTTGAAATTCGCGGGTGATGCGCACACAGCGGGCATAGGCTGGTAGGATGGTGTGCCAGTCTTCTCGCATGGTCCATTGGCTCAGTTCCCGGATGGCTCGTTCCGCCGCAAAGGGCTGATCTCCCTGTACCGACAGCACTGCCTCCACGACATCATAGCGATAGCCCTGCTCGAGCAGCAAATTGCGCAGACGTTCGACAATGAAAGTCTGACAGGTTGCCAGACTATCGCTTGAAGCCTCAATGGGCAACAGACAGGCAGCTTCTTGTAAGGCTTTTCGGAGCGAGAAATCGAGTTTCCAGGCAAGCAGGTTTTGCACCAGGCCCAATGCAGCGCGCCGTTGAGCAAAGGGATCTTTGTTCCCAGAGGGAGCTAAACCAGCCGCAAACAAGCCGGCCAGAGTGTCCAAACGGTCGGCAATGCCTACCACCAGGCCGGCTTTCGTTTTGGGGAGCAAATCCCCGGAAAAGCGCGGTAAATAGTGTTCAAAGATGGCTTCGGCAACCGCAGGGCTTTCCCCACTCTGTAAGGCGTAATAGCGTCCCATCACGCCTTGCAAGGAGGTCATTTCGACCACCATTTGGGTTGCCAGGTCGGCTTTGCAGAGATGGGCGGCGCGCCTGGCAATTGCCATTTCACCCTCATCTAATCCGCACATCTGACCAATGGCGGCGACCAGTTGCTCGATGCGGTGCACTTTATCTAACATCGAACCGAGTTTGTACTGGAAAGTGAGCGTGTGCAGGCGAGGTAGAAAGCTCTCCAGAGGCTGTTTGAGGTCTTCACGCACAAAATAGGCTGCATCGGCAAAGCGGGCGCGAATCACATGCTCGTTACCCTCGAGGATGACCTCTGCTCCTTCGCAACTTCCATTGGCAGTCGGTTTATTAGCAACGGTGATGAAGTACGGCAAGAGCGCGCCGTCATCCTTTTGGATAGGGAAATAGCGTTGATGCTTTTTCATCACTGAAATCAGGACTTCGCGGGGTAATTCCAGGTGGGCAGCTTCAAAGCTCCCGCGCAGGACGGCTGGGGCTTCGACCAGATGGGTCACTTCGTTTAGCAAGTCAGCGTCTAGCTCGCAAAATCCGCCCACTTCCTGGGTAAGTTCTTGTACTCTGGCAGTGATTTGAGCCTGGCGTTCTTGCGGATCGAGGATGATTCCCTGCTCTTGCAAGAATTGGAAATATTCCTCAACCGATTTCAGCTCCTTTTCGGTGGGTTCAAGGAAGCGCAAACCGCGCGTGCGCGGTTGAGCCGTTAGACCGCCATACTCGAAGGAAATGGGGGTGCTTCCGAATAATGCCATCAGCCAGCGGATTGGGCGCGAAAAAGAAATATTGCTCTGATTCCACCGCATCGATTTCTCGAAACGCAGGGAGGCAATCCACTGCGGCAAAGCTTGAGCGAGGACGGCGACGGTGGGTTGCCCCTCTTCGCGCATTACAGCAACCGCATACTGCCCGCCATCGATTTCCTGAATCTGTAAATCGCTAAGTTTTAGACCCTTGCTGCGGGCAAAGCCTTCGGCCGCCTGGGTGGGACTGCCATCGGGGTTGAATGCCCGCGCCGCAGGCGGGCCTTTGACCAGGCTCTCGTGATCGCTTTGGCGTTCGGCAAGCCCGCTGATGAATACAACCAGACGGCGGGGGGTGCCCATCACCTGGATCGATTGGTAGGTTAAGCGCAATTCGTCCAGCCAGGTGGGTACACTGGAGCGCAATTGTTCCAGGGCATCTGCAAGGTCTTGGGCAGGCAATTCTTCAGTACCGATTTCAAAGAGAAAAGGTAGGTTGCCATTTCCGGAGATAGGTTTGTCGCTAGCTACAAGCGGGCTGCTGTTTTGCGATGTTGAGGCTGATGGAAAGCCAACAGACGATGCCAGGCGGACATCGCGCTTTAGCCAGGGAAATCCTAAGGCTTGCCGTTGGGCAAGGTATGCGTCGGCAACGCGGCGCGAGAGCTCGCGCATCCGCCCAAAAAAGGCTTGCCGTTCGGTGACGCCGATAGCACCGCGCGTATCCAGAACGTTAAAGGTGTGCGAACACTTCAAGACGTAATCGTGTGCAGGCAAGACTAACCCCTGTTCCAGGCAAGCTCGTGCTTCGGCTTCGAAAAGGTCGTACATTTGGCGCAGCCGTTCTACATCGGCGATTTCAAAGTAATACTTGCTGTGTTCCTGCTCGGCTTGCAGGTTGACATCACCATCGGTAAAAGCCTGGTTCCATTGGATTTCGCGAAAACTGCTCACCCGTTGCAAAGCAATCGCAATGCGCTCGAGCCCATAAGTGATTTCAACCGAGACCGGCTCTAAAACCTGTCCTCCAGCTTGCTGGAAGTAGGTGAATTGCGTGATCTCCTGGCCATCTAACCAGACTTCCCAGCCCAGTCCCCAGGCGCCCAGGGCTGGCGATTCCCAGTTATCCTCCACAAATCGTATATCGTGTTGCCGCGGATCAATACCTAAAGCCTCCAGCGAATGCAGATAAATTTCTTGCGGGTTACCGGGATCTGGCTTGAGGATCACTTGAAACTGATAATGCATCTGCAAGCGATTGGGGTTTTCGCCATAACGTCCATCGTCGGGACGGATCGAAGGTTCGACATAAGCCACATTCCAGGGCTCAGGGCCCAGGACGCGCAGCGCGGTGGCGGGGTTCATGGTGCCTGCGCCGACCTGGGTGTAATAAGGCTGCCAGATCAAACAACCCTCTTTTGCCCAAAAATCCTGTAGGGTCATGATAATGGATTGAAAAGAGAAATCTTGTTTCGCCATCGTCGCGCATTCCTGAATTTCCAGATTGAATAGCGCAAAATCGGGCACCAACGCGCCCAATCTTTGTGCGGTTTGTCGAACTGTGGTGTTATTTTAATCGATAATTGGGCTTAGAAGCCGAACCTGCCAAAGCTTAAACCCAGCAGGTAAAGCGCCAACAGCAGAACGACAGCGCTCAGAGCAACCAGGAGGAAAAACGCAACCTGTTTCACCCGGTCAACCGGTTTTCCTCCACTGACCTTCCCGTTTTGAGCGTTGACAAAGAGATGATAGGGATCGGTTGGTTTCATCTCGGCAGCTTTGCGCAGCAAGAGGCGAGCTTCAGCGAAATCGCCGCCTTTGACAGCCGCAATGCCGGCGTTTAGCGTACGTCGATAAAACGGTTCGTCAAATGCCCGGCGCGGGGAAAATCCTTGGGGCAGGGACATGTTAGCTTTGGGCTTTCAGGTAAACAATTTCTCCTGCAACGATGGTCATGGTTGGGTTGCCTTGCGAGTCGAGGATAGTCAGGTCAGCATCGGCACCGACTTCCAGGCGCCCTTTGCTGGTCAGCCCCAGGACACGGGCAGGCGCCTGAGTGAGGCAAGGTAGGATGGCTTCCATGGACACATTGCAGTACGCCATCATGTTTTGCAAAGCGGTGGCAGGTTTCAAAATACTCCCCGCCAGGGTGCCGTCTTTCAGGCGGGCACTTTGTTCATCGACAAAGACTTCCTGTTTTCCACCGAGAGGATAACGGCTTGGCGGCATGCCCAAGGCGCTCATTGCATCCGTCACCAGTACCACTTGTTCGGGGCTGCGGCTCTGGTAGGCAAGCTTGAGCATCGCCGGGTGGACATGAATTCCATCGGCGATCAGACTGATGGTGATCTCTGGATGGGTGAGGATTGCCCCCACCAGACCAGGGGCGCGGTGATCGAGGGGGGGCATAGCATTATACAGATGGGTTACATATCGAAAGCCTTGCTCAAAAGCAGTGATGGCTTCTTCATAAGTGGCAAAGGAATGCCCGATGGAAAGGACAATGCCGCGTTCGCGCAGGGTTTGGGCAAGTTCAAAGGCGCCCGGCAGTTCGGGCGCCAGAGTGACCAGCCGAACACCATTGGCAGCCTGCCAATCTGCAATCAGGTTCAGGTTGGGTGGCTGTATAAACTGGGGATTATGAGCGCCTTTCTTCTTGGGATTCAAAAAGGGGCCTTCAAAGTGCAGACCTAAAGGGATTGCTCCCCGCCATCCTGGAGGTGGACCGCCTTTCCATACCTCGATCGCTTGTTGAAAAACCGTCATTGGTGAAGTGACGATGGTAGGCAAAAAGGCAGTAAAACCAAACTCAGGCAGACGGGCGGCAATCTCCCACAGCCGCTGGGGTTGCTCGGCGAAATCCACGCCAAAAGCGCCATTGATCTGCAACTCGATCCACCCCGGCGAAGCGAGGAGGCCTTGGCAATCGATTGCCTTTCCCTCAGGGGAGAGCTCGGCTTCGCCACAGGGGACAATTTGGGTGATCCGCCCTGCGGCGATGGAAAGGCAAGCATCTTTAACCCAGCCCTGCGGGGTAAAGACATCAAGGTGGAGAAGGTGGAGAGGTTGACTTTGCATGGCAGCTTCCTTGGGGTTTCCGATGAATTGGAACTGGATTTATTATAGCCTTTTTGCTCGGTTTGCGGGTCGGATTCTATATCGGCTTTTCTGACCTTTTTATTAGGGCGAAGATGCTGTTGTGAGAAAGGCATTCGCCTCGCTTCAGGCAACTCCTACGCGCCGGAGTGGCGATATTTTGCGATAAAATTTGGGCTACCTGCAAGGTCTTTTGTCAGGAGCAACTTGCCGCAAGGAGACATGATTGCTATCCTGTTCTCCATCATCGCTAAAGGAGGAGTCCCGTGCCGAAAGGTTTGCGTGAACTGGGAATTGATTTTCAATCACCGGCTTTTATTGCCGATCCCTATCCTGCGTATGATATTTTACGCCAGGCGAGTCCGATTGTGTTTGATGCGGATTGGAAATTGTGGTTTGTCAGCGCCTACGAGGACATTAACACTTTGTTACGTGAGCGCCGCTTGGGCAGAGATATGGAAGGGGCGCCCAAGCCTGATCCGCACACGCCTTTTGGCAGGTTCCATCACAACTCGCTGATGGAAAAAGAACCGCCTGATCA
Organism: Anaerolineales bacterium; assembly: GCA_034434515.1. Lineage (GTDB taxonomy): Bacteria > Chloroflexota > Anaerolineae > Anaerolineales > UBA4823 > NAK19. The sequence continues at coordinate 16,476 of DAOTZA010000057.1, forward strand.
CACCCGTCTGCGCAGTCTGGTCAATAAAGCCTTTACCCCGGCTCGAATCGAAGCATTGCGACCGCACGTTAGCGAGATTGCCCATCGTCTGCTGGACGCCGTTCTACCCCGCGGCGAGATGGACTTGTTAGCCGACTTTGCCGAACCCCTTCCGGTGATGGTGATTGCTGAATTGTTAGGCGTGCCGGAGGATGGACGCGCCTTCCTGCGTCCCTGGTCTCATGCCATTGTGGCTATGTATGAACTCTCGCCCAGCGCCGAGGATGCCCGCAAAGCCAACCGGGCAGTAAGCGAGTTTTCTGCCTATCTTCAAGGCCTGATCGGTGAGCGCCGGCTTGCCCCTCGGGAGGATTTGATCAGCGCTTTGGTTGAGGCAGAAGAGGAGGGCAGCCGGCTCAGTGAAGATGAGCTGGTGGCAACTTGTATCCTGATGCTCAACGCTGGGCATGAAGCCACGGTTAATGCCATCGCCAATGGGATGCTGGCGTTCTTTCGCCACCCTGAGCAATATGATTTGTTGAAAAAGTCTCCTGAGCTGATCAAGACGGCTGTCGAAGAGGTCTTACGCTATGATACTCCTTTGCAACTATTCCGCCGCTGGGTTCGAGAAGACCTGGACTATCAAGGCTTTCATTTCCCCAAAGGGGAGCAGCTTGCCCTGCTCTATGCAGCCGGCAACCGTGACCCTGCTCGTTTCCCCAACCCGCACTCCTTTGATATCACCCGCCAGGACAATCCCCATTTAGGTTTTGGGGCCGGCATTCACTATTGTGTTGGCGCACCGTTGGCGCGTCTGGAAATGCAAGTTGCCTTTCAGGTTTTGATGGAAAGGCTGCCAAACCTGCGTCTGGCAGCTCGAACCGTGGAATATCGCCCCAATTTTGTCATTCGGGGCTTGAAAGCTTTGCCGGTTCTCTTTTGAGGCCGGTTTGACCACGAGATGGCATTAACCTCCAAAGCGCCTGCTCAACGGGTGATTTTTGGGCGATTGTCGCAAGCGGCGCTTTCTGACGAGCCAAATTGGTATAATGAAAGGTCTGAAAGATACACTATTTGGTAGGAAACAGTATGTCTCAAGATGTCTTGCGGGTCGTTGGAGCGCGCGTTCACAATTTGAAAAACATCAGCGTTGATATCCCGCGTGATAAGCTGGTGGTCATCACCGGTCTTTCGGGGTCGGGCAAATCCTCCTTAGCTTTCGATACCATCTTCGCCGAAGGGCAGCGCCGCTATGTCGAATCGCTCTCGGCGTATGCGCGTCAATTTTTGGGGCAGATGGAGAAACCCGATGTTGACTATATTGAAGGGCTTTCACCGGCCGTTTCCATTGATCAGAAAGGTGTTTCTCACAATCCGCGTTCCACCGTTGGTACGGTGACCGAAATTTATGACTATCTCCGCTTGCTCTATGCCCGCATCGGTATTCCCCATTGTCCGGTCTGTGGCCGCGAGGTGACCAAACAATCGGCGCAGGAAATTGTCGATGCCATCGTAACTCTGCCGCCTGGAACGCGCTTTCTGGTCTTAGCTCCTTTAATCCGCGGCCGCAAGGGCACCCATCAGGCGGTCTTTGAGGAGATTCGCAAGGCCGGTTTTACCCGTGCCCGGGTGGACGGGCTGGTCTATTCTCTCGAGGAAGAGATCCCCTTAGATCGTTATAAACTGCATACCATCGAGGCGGTGGTAGATCGTTTGATCATCCCGCAAGCAGACGAAAATGAAGATCAAGCGACTTTCCGCAGCCGTCTGACCGATTCGGTGGAGACGGCTTTGAAGTTCGGTGAGGGCTATCTTACCGTCCAGGTCATCCCAACTGCTTCAGCCGAGCGCTTCCCTGATCTCGCCGCAGATTCGTCTGGTGAGCCTGCGCCATACGACTGGCACTTTTCTGAACACCTGGCTTGCCCCGAACATGGGGTTAGCCTGCCTGAGATTGAGCCGCGCACTTTTTCTTTTAACACCCCACATGGTGCCTGTCCGGAATGTCAGGGGTTGGGAGGAAAACTGGTCATCGATCCAGACCTGCTCATCCCGAACAAAGAACTATCCCTCAACGAAGGGGCGATCATCGTCTCGGAATGGCATGGGCCGCGCGAAGAGGGAGGCTATTACTGGCAAGCCTTGCAGGCGGTTGCCCGTGAATACCAGATCGATTTGAACGCTCCGGTCAGCAGCCTGCCGCCAGAAAAACTCGACCTTATCTTGTATGGAACGGGTGGGCGAGAGGTGACCATTCGTTATAACCGCGAAGGTCGCGAGGCCACCTTCCGCGCCCCATTTGAGGGGGTGATCACCAACCTGCATCGCCGCTATCAGGAAACCAACTCGGAATACATTCGCGAAAAAATTGCCGAAGTGATGAGCGAAGTGGTTTGTCCGCGCTGCAATGGGCAACGGCTGCGCGAGGAAGCTCTGGCAGTGACGGTAGACGGTTATAACATCATCCAGGTCACCGAATGGCCGGTCCTACGCACATTACAATGGGTCGAACATCTGAGCGGCGAAAATTCCCCCCTGACGGCACGGCAGAAGATGATTGCCGAACGCATCCTGAAGGAAATCAAGGCGCGGCTGGGCTTTTTGGTGGATGTGGGTCTGGATTATCTGACCCTCAAACGCACGGCTGCCTCGCTTTCCGGAGGAGAAGCGCAGCGCATTCGCCTGGCAACGCAGATTGGCTCGCGTTTGATGGGCGTGCTGTATGTACTGGATGAACCTTCGATTGGCTTACATCCCCGCGATAATGCCCGCCTGTTGCGCACCCTGGAAGGCCTGCGGGATCTGGGCAACACCGTCCTGGTTGTGGAACACGATGAAGAAACCATCCGCTCGGCGGATTGGATTGTGGACTTAGGTCCAGGCGCAGGGGAAAATGGCGGCGAAATAGTCGCTCAAGGCAGGCTGGAAGACATTCTGAATCATCCTCGTTCTTTGACCGGCGCCTATCTCTCGCGTCGCTTGCAGGTGCCCATTCCAGGCATGCGGCGCAACGGCAACGGCAAAGTCTTGCGCGTCATCGGGGCGCGCGAGAACAACTTGAAAAACATCAATGTCGAGATTCCATTGGGTCGTCTGGTGTGTATTACCGGCGTCTCGGGCTCGGGGAAATCTACCTTGGTGGTGGAAATCCTTTACAAAGCCCTGGCGCAACATCTCTATCACACGCATACCCAGCCCGGCGCCCATGATCGCATCGAAGGGTTAGAACATCTGGATAAGGTGATCAATATCGATCAATCGCCCATTGGCCGCACGCCGCGCTCAAATCCGGGCACTTACACCGGCTTGTTTGATCTGATTCGCGCCCTTTTTGCCGAACTACCGGAAAGCAAAATGCGCGGTTACAAACCGGGGCGCTTTTCTTTCAATGTGCATGGCGGACGCTGTGAAGCCTGTCAGGGACAGGGACAACTGCGCATCGAAATGCAGTTCTTGCCCGACGTTTATGTGCCGTGTGATGTCTGCCATGGAGCGCGCTTCAATCGAGAGACCTTACAGGTGCGCTTCAAAGATTACAACATCGCCGACGTTCTGGACTTAACCGTGGATAAGGCAATGGAGGTCTTTGCAGCCTTTCCCAACATGGTCAATCGCTTGAAAACCCTGCAGGATGTTGGGCTGGGCTATATTCGCATCGGTCAGCCAGCGCCCACCCTTTCGGGGGGTGAAGCCCAGCGGGTGAAGTTAGCTAAAGAGCTTTCGAAGCGTTCTACCGGACGCACGCTCTATGTATTGGATGAGCCGTCGGTCGGCTTGCATGCTGCAGATGTGCATAAACTGATCGAGGTTTTACAACGCCTGGTGGAAGGGGGGAATACGGTCTTGATCATCGAACACAATCTGGACATTATCAAAGTGGCTGACTACGTTATTGATTTGGGACCGGAAGGGGGCGATCGCGGCGGAGAGGTAGTGGCGGTGGGAACGCCCGAGGAAATTTGCGCCAATCCACTTTCCTATACGGGTCAGTTCTTGCGCCGCATTGTGTGCTTTTAAGCAAAAACCGGGGAGTGCTGAGAATGCAAGTTCTCTCTGTGGTGAGTTACAATACAAACCTTTTTACCCTGGAGAGAGCACAGTGGTGAGACAACCTCTTGGGGAACCATGATTTTTGCAGGGAGTCAAGAGAAAAAACAACAAGGTTAACAAAAGATGAGAGGTCATTTTCGTATAGTTTTGCGATAGACAGGGGGGCTGGAATCAGATAAACTCATGCACAAGTATAGCAAAGGTTTTTCAAGGACGTAAGGCAATGAATTATCTCTCGCTTTCGCTCATCCTAGGTAGCTTGTTGGTTCTCATTGTAGTCATTGAGAACCCATTACCGGTTTGGGCAACCTCGCGGAGATAATTCTATCTACCTAAGGAAGTAACGAAACGGGGCTGCCCAGCAAGAGCAGCCCCGTTCAGTTTTCTGTCGAGGTGAGAATGAGATCAGATCGAATCAAGAAAGGCTATGAAAGAGCTCCCCATCGAGCCCTGTTAAAGGCAACGGGGGTACGGGATGAGGATTTCGCTAAACCCTTTATTGCTATCGTCAATTCTTATGTCGATATTGTGCCAGGGCATGTGCATCTTCAGCAATTCGGCAAGCTGGTCAAAGAAGCGGTGCGGGCAGCCGGCGGTGTACCGTTTGAGTTCAATACCATTGGTGTGGATGACGGCATCGCAATGGGACACCTAGGTATGAAATACAGCCTGCCCTCCCGCGAGTTGATTGCCGATAGCGTTGAGACCATGATCGAGGCGCATCAGTTTGATGGCATGGTTTGCATTCCCAACTGCGACAAAATTGTGCCGGGAATGATCATGGGCGCATTGCGGGTGGATATCCCCACCGTTTTTATCTCTGGTGGACCAATGGCAGCCGGAAAAACCCCCGATGGTGAGACCATCGATCTCATCTCAGTCTTTGAAGGGGTAGGGGCTTATAAAGCCGGCAAGATCAGTGAAGCGCGCTTGAAAGTCTTAGAGGACTTTGCCTGCCCATCTTGTGGTTCTTGTTCGGGGTTGTTCACTGCTAATTCGATGAATTGTTTGCTGGAGGCGCTTGGGTTAGCCCTGCCATTTAATGGCACGGCTTTAGCCCAAACTGCGGAGCGGGAGGAACTGGCGCGCCGCGCCGCTGCCCAGATCATGACCCTGGTCGAGCGCCAGATTACCCCGCGCCAGTTGGTCACACTGGAAACCATCGACGATGCCTTTGCGTTGGATATGGCGATGGGTGGCAGCACCAATACCGTTCTGCACACCCTGGCTTTTGCTTATGAAGCTGGAATTTCCTACCCGTTAGAACGCATCAACGCCATTGCCGACAAAACCCCTTATCTCTCGAAGATCAGCCCTTCTGGGCCCTGGCATATGGAGGACTTGCACCGCGCCGGCGGTATCCCGGCTATCCTGAACGAGATTGCGCGGGGGGGAAACACGCTACACCTCGAACGCTTGACAGTAAGTGGGGTAACCTTAAAAGAAGCCATTGCCGGCATCACCGTGCGCGATCCTGAAGTGATCCGAACGCTCGAAAACCCGCACAGCCCGACCGGGGGTCTAGCCGTGTTATTTGGCAACTTAGCCCCCGAGGGTAGCATTGTCAAAACTGGGGCGGTCGTTCCATCAATGCGCCGCTTCAGCGGTCCGGCGCGTATCTTTGAGAGCCAGGAAGAAGCCTTAGAGGGTATTTTGGGCAAGCAAGTGCAGCCTGGAGAGGTCGTGGTGATCCGCTATGAAGGTCCGCGCGGCGGGCCAGGGATGCAGGAGATGCTTGCACCTACCTCTGCCATTATGGGCATGGGGCTAGGAGAATCGGTTGCGCTGATCACCGACGGGCGATTTTCGGGCGGCACGCGCGGAGCCTGTATCGGGCATGTCAGCCCTGAAGCTGCCGCAGGCGGGCCGATTGCCGCCTTGCGCAATGGGGACATCATCGAGTTGGATATCGACCGACGCACCTTAAACGTGCGTTTGAGCGATGAAGAAATTCAGGATCGTTTGGCGGCGTTGCCGCCATTTGAACCGCGCACTACCAGCCGGTGGTTGCGCCGTTATGCGCGCTCGGTTACCAGCGCGTCCCATGGAGCTGTTTTGATCTAAGTTCGAAGTTGACAACGAAAGAGAGGTACCCGATGGAACTAAGTGGAGCTGAAATTTTATGGGAATGTCTGATGCGGGAAGGTGTCGAAGTGGTCTTCGGTATTCCTGGCGGGGCAAACATGCCCATCTACGATGCCATGCTGAAATATCCGGTTCATCATGTGTTAGTGCGTCATGAACAGGGCGCGGCACACATGGCGGATGGGTATGCACGCGCTTCTGGCAAAGTTGGGGTTGCAATGGCAACCTCAGGCCCAGGTGCAACCAATCTGGTGACTGGCATCGCTACGGCAATGATGGACTCTTCACCGGTGGTGTTTATCACCGGCCAGGTTCATGCGCATCTGATCGGCGGCGATGCTTTTCAGGAGACGGATGTGACCGGCATCACCCTGCCCATTACCAAGCACAATTACCTGGTTACGCGGGCAGAAGAGATTGCTCAGGTCGTGCGCGAAGCGTTTTATATCGCTCGCACCGGACGTCCTGGCCCGGTTTTGATCGACATTTGTAAAAATGCTCAGATTCAAAAAACCGAATTTGTCTATCCTGAAAAAATCGAATTGCCGGGGTACAAACCGCCCCGCACTGCCCCAGCGGCTGAGTTGAAGAAGGCCGCCCAAATGATCAAAGAAGCGCGCCGGCCAGTCATTCTTGCCGGACATGGGTTGCTGATCTCGCGGGCTTATCGTGAGATGCAAGAGCTGGCTCATCGCGCCCATATCCCGGTTGCCATGACGTTATTGGGGATTGGTTCGATGCCGGCTTCCGACCCGCTCAATCTCGGCATGATGGGTATGCACGGAGAAGCCTACTGTAACCTCGCCATCCAAAACGCCGATTTGTTGATTGCCCTCGGCATGCGCTTTGATGACCGCGTAACGGGCAACCTCAAGACCTACGCTCCACATGCCCGGAAAATCCATGTCGAGATTGATCCATCTGAGGTGCATAAGAACGTCGTGGTTGATTTACCCCTATTTGGCGATCTCAAAGCCGTGCTTAGCGATTTATTGCCATATGTGGAAGCGGCGCGCCACGATGAGTGGTTTGAGCAAATTGGAGAATGGCGATCAGACTCGGATTCGCGGGACATTATCTACTGGCCTGATGATGGCAAGCTGTACACAGCCCATGTGATTCGCAGCATCTGGGAAGCGACCCAGGGTAAAGCTACCATGACGACCGGCGTAGGCCAGCATCAGATGTGGGCCGCCCAGTATTATCCCTTTGAAGAACCTTATCGGTTTATCACCTCTGGCGGCGCAGGTACGATGGGGTTTGGCGTGCCGGCGGCATTAGGGGTCTGGTTCACCGATAAAAGCCGGGATGTGTGGGTCATTGATGGAGATGGCAGCTTCCAGATGACCCAAGCCGAGCTGTCCACCATTGTCCAGGAAGGCGCCAGCATCAAGATCGCGATCATGAACAACCACTTTCTGGGGATGGTGCGCCAGTGGCAGGAATTCTTCTTCGACAGCCGCTACGCCGCCACGCCTTTGCATGGCCCGGATTTCGTCAAGATCGCCGAAGCGCATGGCATTCCGGCGCGACGCATCACCAAACCTGAAGAAGTGAAAGACGCTTTGCAGTTTGCCAATCAGACTCGCGGGCCGGTGCTTTTGGATTTCTTTGTGGAAATGGAAGAAGCCGTGTATCCCATGGTGCCGGCCGGGGCCGATCTGCACGATATGATCCGTCGCCCGGTGCGCGAGAAATCGGCTGCCTGAATCGTTTTGCTGATTTGCGGAGGATGAGATGCAACACACCTTAATTGCTTTAGTTGAAAACAAGCCTGGCGTTTTAAACCGCGTGGCGTCTCTGTTTCGACGACGCAACTTTAATATCGAATCCCTCAATGTCGGTCATACCGATCGCAAGGACATCTCGCGGATGACCATTGTGATCAATAGCGATGAAGTGGACGCTCGCAAAGTCGAAGCCAATCTGTATAAGCTGGTCAATGTCATCGATGTCCACGATGTATCTACTCAACCGGCCGTGATTCGCGATCTGGCCTTAATCAAAGTCAAAGCTGCTCTTGATCAGCGCGCAGAGATCGCCAATCTAGCTTCGATCTTCCGCGGGCGCATTGTGGATGTAGCTGCAGATTCGGTCATCGTCGAGATTACCGGCACAGAAGACAAGATTGAGAGTCTGGTTGAGCTTTTACGTCCGTTCGGCATTTTGGAGATGGTGCGCACTGGACAGGTTGCCATGTTGCGAGGTGGCTATGAACCGGTGCGTCATACCCCCGGCGCGGGCTCCAACGGTCACCATCCAGAAGATGTGCTGGAACTGGATTAATCTTTCCTTTTGAAAGGAATGTTATGGCAAAGATTTATTACGATCAGGATGTTGATCCCAGCTTAATCCGCCAGAAAAAAGTCGCCATTATCGGTTTTGGGTCGCAAGGACATGCTCATGCCCTCAACTTACACGATAGTGGCGTTGATGTGCGGGTCGGATTGCGCCGAGGTAGCAAGAGCTGGCAAAAGGCAGAGCAACACGGCTTGCCGGTGCGGGAAGTGGCTGAGGCGGTGCAAGAAGCCGATATGATCATGTTGCTTTTGCCGGACACCGAGCAACCCAAAGTCTATGCCGAGTCGATCGCTCCCTATCTGAAAGCTGGCAAAACGTTGATGTTTGCGCATGGGTTCAATATCCGCTATGGCACCATTCAGCCGCCTGGCGATGTCGATGTCAGTATGGTGGCGCCGAAGGCGCCCGGCCATCGTGTGCGTGAGATTTATGTTGAGGGCGGTGGAACACCTTCGCTTCTTGCGGTACATCAGGATGCCAGCGGCCGAGCCAAAGCCGAAGCCCTCTCTTACGCCTATGCGCTTGGCGCCACCCGTGCCGGCGTCCTGGAGACGACCTTTGCGGAAGAGACCGAGACCGATTTGTTTGGCGAACAAGCCGTGCTGTGCGGTGGGGTGACTGCTTTGGTAAAAGCCGCCTTTGAAACCCTGGTGGAAGCCGGCTATCAGCCCGAACTGGCTTATTTTGAATGCCTGCATGAGTTAAAGTTGATTGTGGATCTGATGTACCGCGGCGGCTTGAATTATATGCGGTATTCGGTTTCCGATACCGCCGAACATGGCGATTACACGGCTGGACCCCGTCTGGTGACCGAAGAAACACGTCACACCATGTGGCAATTGCTGAAGGATATCCAGGATGGCACGTATGCCCAACGCTGGATCGAAGAAAACCAAAATGGTCGTTCGTGGTTCAATGAACGGCGTAAGCAGGAACAGAATCACTTGATCGAAAAGGTTGGCGCTGAATTACGCCGCATGATGCCGTTTATTCAACCCGTTGAAATCCGCCCTGGTGAGTAATTCCTCTGGAAGTTCAAGGTGAAGGAACGATGAACCCGACAACGATCCAACCCAATTACGTTCGCATCTTCGATACAACTCTTCGCGATGGCGAGCAATCCCCTGGGGCGAGCCTGACTTCGGCCGAAAAGCTGGAGATCGCTCGCGCTTTAGCCCGCCTCGGTGTGGACGTTATTGAGGCTGGCTTCCCGGCTGCCTCTCCCGATGACGCTGAAGGCGTGCGCATGATTGCTGAACAGGTAGGAAACACGATGTGGGGAGACGGGGAATCTACCCGTCGTGTGCCGATTATCTGTGGTTTGGCGCGCGCCAATAAACAGGATATCGATGCCGCCTGGAACGCAGTCAAATATGCCGCACATCCGCGCATTCATACCTTCATTGCTACCTCTCCCATTCACATGCGCTATAAGCTGCGTATGGACCCCGAGGAGGTGGTTGAGCGAGTCAAGGAAATGGTCGCTTATGCCCGAAGCCTGTGTGAGGACGTCGAATTTTCACCGGAAGACGCCGGACGTAGCGAACCCGAGTTTCTCTACCTCGTTCTTTCAGAAGCCATTAAAGCCGGCGCTACAACCCTCAATATCCCCGATACGGTCGGATACACCACGCCGGACGAATTTGGCAACCTCATCCGCAATATTATCGCCAATACAGATGGCATTGAAAAAGCTATCGTCTCGGTGCATTGCCATAATGATCTAGGCCTGGCAACGGCAAATACCATTGCCGGAATTCGCGCCGGCGCCCGCCAGGCGGAAGTCACCATCAATGGCATTGGGGAACGGGCGGGAAACACCTCGCTGGAAGAGGTGGTGATGACCCTCCATACTCGCCGTGCCATGTTTGGCTTAACCACCGGGATCGACACAACTCAAATCACCCGCGTCAGCCGCATGGTGTCCACCTATACCGGCATACCGGTGCAGCCCAACAAAGCCATTGTCGGGGCAAATGCGTTTGCCCACGAAGCCGGCATCCATCAAGACGGCATGTTGAAACATCAAGAAACGTATGAGATTATGCGCCCAGAAACGGTTGGTTTGGGGCGCTCTAAACTGGTGATGGGGAAGCATTCTGGCCGGCACGCCTTGCGGGTGCATCTGGAAGAATTGGGTTACCAGCTCACCAAAGAAGAGTTAGATGCAGCCTTTGAACGCTACAAAGAATTAGCGGATAAAAAAAAGGTGATTACGGAAGCCGATCTGGAAGCGCTGGTGGGCGATCAGGCAAGCCGCGGGGAAGAGCTCTACACCCTGGATGGATTGCAGGTTGCTTGTGGCACGATGGGAATGCCGACGGCTACCGTTCGCCTGCGCGGTCCAGATGGGCAGACGCACATCCACGCTGCCGTGGGAACCGGCCCTGTCCATGCCACCTATTGTGCCATCGATGCCATTGTTGGAGCGCCAAATACCTTGTTGGAATTCAATGTCCACGCGGTTACTGAAGGCATTGATGCCTTGGGTGAAGTGACCGTGCGCCTGCAATCCGAAAACCCCGCTCTGCACGAGCGCACCTCGCCACAAAACGGGCAGACGCGCACCCGCACCTTTGGCGGCTATGGCGCCGACACGGACATCATTGTCGCAGCCGCCAAGGCTTACCTGGCTGCCCTGAACAAGCTCCTGTTGGCAAGCGGATATTCTAAAAATGGAGGCAGTAAACCGCAATGAGCAATTCGATGGGTGTTCTCAGCCATTATGGCCGGGAAAATCACGGTTTGCGAAACTTAAACAAAGAAATTTCTTGTAAATAGCAAGAAAGGAGAATAGCAGATGACCAAGAAAGACTCCTCCCGAGAAACCAACCCTCCCTATTTGGGAGATTATCACCGTATGCGCCTTTATCCACGTCATTGGGATATGTCTTCCTTCACCGGGCAGAATAGTTCTACCAAGGCCGGCCGGCAGTTAAAATCGGGCGATTCTCGGCCAGAAGACGACGACAAATGCGCCGCACCGCTACCTGCCGCAGCCTTTGACGATTGGCAGATTAGCCGCCACTACCCTGATGATGACACCTATCGTTGTGATACCTTTGCCGCCTTTTAGGAAAATGAGCAGACCACAAACATTGTTTGAAAAGATTTGGGATCGCCATGTGGTGGTGGAAGAGCCTGGCTCGCCCGCCGTGCTGTATATTGACCTTCACCTGATTCACGAGGTCACTTCACCCCAGGCATTCGCAGGTTTGCGTCAGCGCGGCTTGAAGGTGCGCCGACCGGATCGCTGTGTGGCAACCATGGATCATTCCACGCCAACCAGAGACCTTTCGCTATCTGCCGTTGATGACCAGGGCGCTCAGCAACTGGAGCAGTTACGACGCAACTGTGCCGAGTTTGGCATTCGCCTGTATGACCTTACCGATGAGCAGCGCGGCATTGTCCATGTCATCGGTCCCGAACTGGGCTTTACCCAACCGGGGATGACCATTGTCTGCGGTGATAGCCATACGGCAACGCATGGCGCTTTCGGTGCACTGGCTTTTGGCGTTGGCACCAGTGAGGTAGAGCTGGTGCTGGCAACCCAATGTCTGCTTCAGTATCGCCCGAAGACCTATCAAGTGGTTTTTGAGGGACGGTTGCAACCAGGCGTGACCGCCAAAGATATGATCCTTGCCCTCATCGCGCAAATTGGCGTGGGTGGCGGTACTGGTCATGTCTTTGAGTATTGCGGCGAGGCCGTTCAGGCGCTAAACATGGAAGAACGCATGACCTTGTGCAATATGTCTATTGAAGGCGGAGCGCGGGCGGGGATGATTGCACCGGATGACACAACGTTTGAATATCTCGCCAACCGTCCTTTTGCTCCCAAAGGAGAAGCGTGGGAGCAGATGGTCGCCTATTGGCGTAGTCTGCCCTCTGACCCGGGCGCGCAGTATGACCGGCGGGTGACCATTGATGTCTCGAAGCTGGAGCCCATGATTACCTATGGCACCAATCCGGGCATGGGCATTCCAATCAATGGGCGCATTCCCGACCCTCAGCAAGAGAAAGATGCCGAAAAGCGCGCGGCGCTCGAAAAAGCCTTGCGTTACATGGGCTTTCAGCCCAATCAACCTATGTTGGATCAAGCCGTGGATGTAGTTTTCATTGGGAGTTGTACCAATTCTCGCCTTACCGATCTGCGTCAGGCGGCCGCCCTGCTCAAAGGGCGCAAAGTTGCCGATGGGGTACGTTTGATTGTGGTGCCGGGCTCCGAAAGCGTTCGCCGCCAGGCTGAAGCGGAGGGCTTGCACCGCATTTTCCTGGAAGCTGGTGGAGAATGGCGCTATGCTGGTTGTAGCATGTGCATTGCCATGAACGGGGATCAGTTGCAGCCGGGTCAGCTCGCGGTTAGCACCAGCAATCGCAATTTTGAAGGTCGGCAAGGGGATGGAGGGCGGACTATCCTGGCGAGCCCGCTGACTGCTGCCGCAGCAGCCATCCGCGGGCGCATCACCGATCCGAGGAGTTTATAAATGCAACCCTTTGAACGTCTGACTTCCGCCGTGATTCCCGTCTTGCACAACGATATTGACACCGATCAGATTATTCCGGCGCGCTACTTGAAGGTGACCGATAAAAACGGCCTGGCGGAAGGCCTGTTTGCCCGCTGGCGCTACTTGCCCGATGGATCGCTCAATATGGATTTTCCGCTCAATCAGGCGCGCTATCAGGGTCGGCAGATTTTGTTGGCTGGAGATAACTTTGGCTGTGGTTCCTCGCGAGAACATGCCCCCTGGGCGCTGATGGCCTGGAATATCCGCGTGGTGATCAGTACGTCCTTTGCCGATATCTTTCGCAACAATGCGTTGAAGAACGGTTTGCTACCTGTCCAGGTAGATAAACAGACGCACGCTCGCCTGATTGACCTCACAGAGCAAGAGCAGCGCCAGAATGGGAACGAAGGGTCAGTCGAAGCCTGGGCAGTGACCGTCGATCTGGCGGCCCAGACCCTAACCCTGCCAGATGGCTTTCAAGCTCACTTTCCCATTGAGCCTTTCCATAAAACATGTCTGTTGAAAGGTTTGGATTCGCTTGGTTATTTGCTGGATTTCTCCGCTCAAATCGATGCCTACGAACGATCGGATCGAGCTTATCCCTTTGGAGTAAGACGCTATGACTTCGCATAAATCTTCCCCCGATGTCTTTCTTTATGATACCACCCTGCGCGATGGTTCTCAACGCGAGGGCATTTCCTATTCGCTGGAGGATAAGATCCGCATTGCCGAACGCCTCGATCGCTTTGGGGTTCATTACATCGAGGGGGGTTGGCCAGGCTCAAACCCCAAGGATGCCCGCTTCTTTGAACGGGCGGCGAAAATGACCTGGCAAAATGCCAAAATTGCCGCCTTTGGCTCCACCACTCGCAAAGAGACTCCTCCTGAAGAAGATGCCAACATTCAGGCGCTATTGGAAGCCCAAACGCCGGTCGTTACCCTGGTGGGCAAAAGCTGGGATCTGCATGTTTTCCATGTGCTGGAGACGACCCTGGAAGAGAACCTGCGCATGATCGGCAGCAGTGTCGCTTTTATGAAATCCCAGGGCAAGGAAGTGATCTATGACGCCGAACATTTCTTCGATGGGTACAAAGCAGACCCGGGCTATGCCATAGAAACCCTGCGGGCCGCCGAGCAAAATGGAGCCGATGTGATTGTGCTATGCGACACCAACGGTGGCTGTCTGCCGTGGGAGATCGAGCAGATTGTTGGTGAAGTCAAAGCGCAAATTCGTACTCCATTGGGCATTCACTGTCACAATGACAGCGGCTGTGGGGTGGCAAACACCCTGGCGGCGGTCAAGGCTGGGGTTGTCCATGTGCAGGGGACGATCAATGGCTATGGCGAGCGGGTGGGCAACGCCGATTTATGCGCCGTTACCGCCAGTTTACAACTCAAGATGGGGAAACGCTGCGTTTCTGATGAACAGTTGGCTCGCCTCACCGAGCTCTCGAACTTTGTTTCAGAAGTCGCCAATCTGCCCCACGACCGTCACCAGCCGTATGTAGGCGCCAGCGCTTTTACCCATAAGGGCGGCATCCACGTGGCGGCGATGTTGAAGCACGAAGACTCCTATCAGCACATCGATCCCCGACTGGTGGGCAATCAACGCCGCTCGGTCGTCTCGGAACTCTCCGGTCGAGGAAATTTGGTCGAGAAAGCTCAGGAATTGGGCATTTCCCTGACGGCAGAGCAAGCCCGTCGCATCTTGAACGAGATCAAAGACCTGGAAGCCAAAGGATTCACCTTCGAGGGCGCCGAAGGGTCGGTCAATGTGATGCTCAAACGCGCTCAACCGGATTATCAGCCACCCTTTGAATTAATCGATTTCACGGTGGTGGTCGAACACCGCCAGGGACGGGGTATGTTGGCTGAGGCAACCGTCAAGGTGCGCGTTGGGGATCGCATTTTGCATACCGCGGCGGAGGGCAATGGCCCGGTCAACGCTTTGGACGCAGCCTTGCGCAAAGCATTAGAAGATGTCTATCCGGCTATCCGGGCTGTGCGCCTTGACGATTATAAAGTTCGCATTGTGGATAGTGAAAACGGGACAGCTTCGGCAGTGCGGGTGTTGATCGATACCAAGAATGGCAGCCGGCGTTGGAGTACAGTAGGTGCCAGCACCAACATCATTGAAGCCAGTTGGCGGGCGATTGCCGATAGTTTTGAATATGCTCTTGCCCATCAACCCGCTCATCCTGAAAGCTGAGAACTCATCATGAACGCTACAATTGCCTGTCTGCCAGGTGATGGAATTGGTCCGGAAGTGATTGATGCGACGCAGACGGTTTTGCAAGCCGTAGCCAGCGCCTATGGTCACGCATTTGAAATGGAAAGTTATCCCATTGGCGGCGTTGCCATTGACCAGTTCCAGAACCCATTGCCCGACTTTACCTTGCAAGCCTGCCAGCAAGCTGATGCGGTTTTGCTCGGGGCGGTCGGTGGACCAAAGTGGGATGCCCCAGATGCCCCCATGCGCCCCGAACAAGGCTTGCTGGCAATCCGCAAGGGACTGGGTGTTTATGCCAATCTGCGCCCGGTCAAACCACACCCGCGCTTATTGCATGCCTCGCCGCTCAAAACGGAGATAATTGCCGAGGTCGATCTGATTTTTGTGCGTGAGTTGACTTCCGGCATCTATTTCGGAGAGCCGAAGCGACGGTGGATTGAAGCTGGAGAAGAGCGCGCCGTAGATACCATGGCTTATACCGAAAGGGAGATTCGGCGCATTGCCCATTTAGCCTTTCGGTTGGCCGAGCAACGAAGGCGCAAAGTGACCTCCATCGACAAAGCCAACGTTCTGGAGACCTCCCGTTTATGGCGCAAGGTGGTTAGCGACGTTGCCCGAGATTACCCGCAGGTTACTTTGGAACACTTGTTGGTCGATGCGGCGGCCATGTATCTGCTCCAACGACCAGCCAGTTTTGACGTTTTAGTCACCGAAAATATGTTTGGTGACATTTTGACCGACGAAGCCTCCATGCTGACCGGCTCAATGGGCAATATGGCCTCGGCTTCGCTTGGTGATAGCCTGAATCGGCATGGAAAACCGCGCGGTTTATATGAGCCAATCCACGGTTCAGCGCCGGATATCGCCGGCAGAGGGATTGCCAATCCGGTTGGCACAATTTTATCGGCTGCTCTGCTCTTGCGCTATTCGTTGGGGCTGGAACAGGAGGCCGCCGCGGTTGAGCGAGCGGTGGAGGAGACCTTGAGCCTGGGTATCCTCAGCCCTGATCTCGGTGGAAGTGCAAACACAGCCGCCATGACTCGTGTGATCATAGAACGGCTGGCCAAAGACACCGTTCCCGCTTAGGAATGAATCGAATCAAGGCGATTCGAATGACTACGATTGGAATTTTTGAGGAGGTTGACCGAAATGAACCCAACATCGAAGTATATCTGGTTTAATGGACAACTGGTGGAGTATGAGAAAGCCACCTTGCATTTCCTAACCCCCGCCTTGCACTATGGGGTGGCGGTCTTTGAGGGTATTCGTTGTTATGCTACCCCCGATGGGCCAGCCGTTTTTCGCCTAAAAGAACACATCCATCGCCTTGCGCAATCGGCGCGGGTTCTAGGCTTTCGCGATCTGCCATATAGCGAAGAGGAAATGGCAAATGCCGTGCGTCAGACGGTGGCTGCCAATGGATTTGAGGAATGTTACATTCGCCCAATGATTTATCTAGATGAAGGCGGTTGGAATTTGTCCGTGGATGCCGGCAAACCCAAACTGGCAATCGCCGTCTGGGAATGGAAAAACTACCTGGGTGAAGAAGCCCTGGAGAAGGGCATTCGGGCAAATATTTCGACCTTCACCCGCCATCACCCCAATGTGATGATGACCAAAGCCAAGGTCACCGGCAACTATGCCAACAGTGTATTGGCTAAAACCGAATCGGCACGCCTGGGCTTTGACGAAGCCATCATGCTTGACCCGCAAGGCTATGTTGCCGAGTGCACCGGCGAAAATATCTTTTTGGTGCGCAACGACAAGGTCATTACCCCACCGACCGCGGCAGTGTTAGAAGGCATCACCCGCGACACCATTTTTACCCTGTGCAACGATCTTGGAATCGATGTCATTGAACAACCGGTCTCACGCGACCAGCTTTATATCGCCGACGAGGTCTTTGTTTCTGGCACGGCTGCCGAAGTGATTGCCCTGACCGAGATCGATTTCCGCGTCATCGGAAATGGCCGCATGGGCCCGATCACGCGCGCTGTGCAGAAGGCCTATTACAACGCTGTCCGCGGCCTCAACCCGCACTCGACCGAGTGGTGTGATGTGGTGCGCATTCCGCTAGAGAGCCTCTTCCCTGTTCAGCAATCTCAACAGGTAGAGTAAGTCGCGCAACGCTTTAAAACGTCCATTTCGTCCTCCTCCCTTTGTGATGGCCTCCGCCTTCCCCGAGGAGGCGGAGGCCTGAGGGCGTTCTTGTGGAGTGCGGAAGCCAATATTTATGGAGTGCGCAAGCCACGCTTGCGCAAGCTCTCTGAAGCACGGCTTCAGCACTCCAAAAATCGGTGCCGCTTTCGCAAATAAACTGCTTCCGCAAAAGGCGCGGTATAATCAGCAAAGTTCCTAGAAATTGACCAAAATTCTAGTGTTGAGGGAGCGTTTTCCATGGGACGGCCGAAAGCGGATTTTGTCATCGAAACGGTGCGTTATAGCCCCAAGGGAGAGATCGAGTGGGTGCGCGGCTATGAACGGCGCGGCGAGGTCTTTTCTGATGTGGTCATCCTGCCCCGCCAGGAACTGGTTGAACGCCTGAAGAAGGGGAAGAAGGTCTTTGCCGGTCGCAGGCTTACCAAAATGGGGAGCGCTTTTGAACTCTCTAAAGCTGTGCAATTAAGAGCGGTAAACGGCAATACTGTAATTGTGACCGAAAGCACTTCTGCTGCCAGTGACCGCCTGGATGGTGTGCCGATCACTTAGCCATGCCTACCCCCTTCTACCACCTCAGTCTGGCGCAGGAACTCCTTCAGCATCCCTCTCTGCCGACCATAACGCGAGCCTTGTTAGAGAGAAACCTGGGCGCATTTTTGTTGGGAAACGTTGCCCCGGATGTCCAGGTGGTCTCCGGGCAACCTCGCCAGGAAACCCACTTCTTCGATTTGCCATTGAAGAGCAATTCATTGCCTCCCTGGGAACAAATGCTGCAGAGTTATCCCGATTTGCAGCCCACCACTTGGTTGCCCGAAGAGCAAAGGGTCTTCCTGATCGGTTATCTCTGTCATCTGCAGGCCGATTGGCGCTGGGTGCAACAAATCTTTGTGCCGGTGTTTGGCTTACAGAGCGCCTGGGGAACGTTCGAACAGCGTTTGATCTTCCACAATGTTCTGCGGGCTTATCTGGATGAGCAAATTTTGCCCACGCTTCAAAGCGAGTGGAGAAGCCAGCTTGAACTTACCTCTCCTTCTGGGTGGTTGCCCTTTGTGCAGGATAGCCATCTCGTTCGCTGGCGAGATTTGATTGCCGAACAACTTAAACCAGGCAGCAAAATTGCAACTGCAGAAGTGTTTGCCGCACGTCAAGGCTTGCAGGTGGAGGAATTTGTGCGTTTGGTGCATTCTCCTTCGATCTTACAAGAGGTGATTTTCTCGCGCTTATCCTTGACGCAATTGACCGCTTTTCGCCAGCAGATGCTGGCTGAAAGCATCCACCTGGTCAGGGACACCTTGACCGATTGAGGATTGATGGCATCCGGGGACGATGAAACTCCTTCACGCCGTTGATGAATCCTTCTCTCTCGAAAAGTCGCCGGCCAGCAAGCGCCCGGAGCGAGGCAGGCCAAACCCGAACTTGCAACGCATCGAACAGATTCTGGGCGTTCAAATGAGCGATTGACATTCCTTTGCGTTCGCGGTATATTCTTGGGTGCGTTCGGGTGGGTCCGGCGCGGCGGAAGCCTGCGAACCCCGTCAGGTCCGAGAGGAAGCAGCGGTAAGTGGGTCCTTCTGGGTGCCGCCGGGTAGCCTGCCCGGCGCTTTTTTGTTGATTCCGCACAAAGAACTCCCCTGCTTTTTCGTTTATCCTTTCGGTTGACGCAGATGGGTAAACTGGTTATAAGGGGAGTAATGAACGCATTTAGCCGCTCTAAATCCAACGCCAAGCGCAGCCCGAAAACCGACCCTCGGTTTTCGGCTGTTGAGCTGTTTGGATGAGCAAAGAAAACGAAAACGCAGCAAAAGCCAGTCCCTATCCAAGCAACGCTCCCTCCGAAACCGAGGGAGCGTTCAATTTTTTATTGGAGTTGAAGCATGATCGAAATTCTAGACTCAACTTTGCGAGAAGGGGAACAAACCCCCTACGTGAACTTTCTGGTCGAGGAAAAGCTTGAAATTGCCCGTCTTTTAGATTTAATCGGGGTGGAGATGATCGAAGCTGGCGACCCCAGTGTTTCGCCGAAGGTCGCTGAAGCGACCGAAAAGATCGCCAAACTGGGTTTGAAAGCCGAAATTGTGGCTCATTCACTGGCGCGGCGAGAGAACATCCAGCGCGCCCGCGACTGCGGCGCCCAGCGGGTAGCGATCTTCTATGCCACCTCTGCCATTCATCTGGATGTGAAGTTACGCAAAAGCCGCCAGGAGGTTATCGACATCATCAGCGAGCAGGTAGCCTATGCGCGCAGTTTGGGATTAAAAGTGCGCTACACCCCTGAAGATGCCTCTCGCACCGATCTGGAGTTCCTTATCCAAGTGTGTAATGCGGCCATCCAGGCCGGCGCTGACCGCATTAGCTTTGCCGACACAGTTGGGGTGATGAAGCCTGAAGAGGTGTTTGAGCGCATTCGCATTCTGCGGCAACACTTGCTGCCCTGTGCCATCGATTTGCACTTTCACAATGATCACGGTTTGGCGCTTGCCAACGCCATGGCAGGCATTCGCGCCGGCGCCGATTGCATCCATACCACGGTCAATGGCATGGGTGAACGCTGCGGCATCCCCGATTTAGCCGAGGTGATCCTGGTCTATCATAACCTCGAAGGCGTTCAGAAATACCGTCTGCCACCTCTGATGGCCTTGGTGGACTATGTCGAGAAGGCGAGTGGCTTCTTTGCCGCCCCCAACAAACCGGTCAGCGGGCAGAATGCCTTTTCCCACAAGAGCGGTGTGCATACCAACGGCGTGCTCAAAGACCCCCGTACCTATGAGCCTTTTGACCCGGCCATCCTGGGCAGAGAACGCAAGATTATCATCGATAAATACACCGGGAAAAGCGCGGTGCTTGCCCGCTTGGCAGAATATGGGGTTGAAGTTCAACCCGATGAATTAGAACGTATACTGATCGAGATTAAGAACCTCGGCGACAGCCGCAAGCAACTGTTTGACGCTGACATTCTCGATATCGCCGAGCGGGTCACCGGACGCGCGATTGATATCATCCCGCGCGAGATCGAAGCCATGATTATGCTCGAGGTAGAGTCGCATGTGTACACCACCTCGGTGGTACGGCGCTTGCGCAGTTTTCGCAATGTGAAAAACTTATTTGAAATCAGCGGCGAATTTGACATCAGCGCCATGGTCAGCGTGGAAAACGTCATGGCGTTAAATAACTTAATTGAGGAGATTCGGCGCTTACCTGGTGTCAAGCGCACCGAAACACGCTTAATCTTAAAGAAATACCCCAGCAACGGCAAGGTGAATGCCTCCATAGAGGCAGTGCTTCAGAAGAATTAGGCGCAGGCGAGCGGGTTTTGGGGAGAAAGACTCTTGAACATCCCCAAAACCGTTTAGCTCCATTCCCGCAATTACTCTGCCTGCCAGTGGGTTAACCGTTCCAAGTGATCCTTTCCTGGTCGTCTCCCCAGCAAGCGCTCAGATAGTCCTCAATCACTGAACGGATGGAAGCTTCGATAATCTGGTGCGGCAAAGGAGAGGCAACAGATGTCTGGCTTATAGGGATGTGGGGACAATATTGTTTCAGTAAACCGATGGGGATGGTCTTATCCTTCAGGTTGCTCAACAGGGTCTCCAGAGCGATCTGGATGGAAGGGTTGCTCCAGTAGTAGCGAATGCGATCGCTGAGGCTGAATTTGCGCTTTAACGCTTGTTCGCGAGGCGAACCATCATAGTAATTTTTCCAATATTGGGGATTCTCTTGCATGACCCGTTCAATCACCTGCCAGAGATGAGATTGCTCTTCGCTTGAACAGAGTTGTTCTTCGATGTGGGCGAGAGCAAACACGGCCTGGCGAAAGGCAAAGGTCAGGGCCGGACCAACTTTCAGGATGGCGAAGTGATCGCGCACCATAGCGCGTAAACTCTCTCTGGTCTGGTAATCGGTTGAGTGAGCTTCAAAGACCAGCGAGTCCTGCGACTCAATCCAGCGCGCCAGCGCCTGGGCATTTTGCGGTTGGTATTCCAGGACAAAATCATCGCCGAATTCTACACCCGGCTGGACAACCAGGGCAACGACCTGTTCGAGCAAATGTGAAAGGCCGGCTTTTTGGAAGGCATATTGAACTGCGGAGAGGGTCTCCTGGGTTGTGGTAACGTCTGTCACGCTTACACCGGCCTCTTCCGCGGGGGCTCCACCCGGCAGCGGAACTTCGGAGCCAATCACAAAACGCAAAGCAGAGTGTGTTCCATCATCCTTTGCCGCTTGAATGGCAGCCTGGGCAAGTCTGGCGGTGCGCTCGGCAATGACTTCGAGCGGTAGAGGTTGGGTGGGAGTGTCATCGCCGAGGGGCATACTGGCATCTAGATGAATCTTTTGATACCCGGCCTGCACGCTTCGTTTGACAAGTTCCTGCGCTTTTTGCATGGCAACCTCGGCTGTTTCGTTGCGCCATGGGTAAGGTCCGAGGTGATCGCCCCCGATCAGAAGGCGCTCTTTGGGGAAGCCCGCTTGTTCCGCAAGGGAGGTGACGTAGGCTACAAAGTCGGAAGGCGTCAGACCAGTATAACCACCCTCTTGATTGACTTGATTACAGGTAGATTCGATCAACAAGGGTTTGTCCAGGTGAGCATAGGCGCGCATGGCGGTGCTCAACACCCAGGGGTGAGCGGAGCAGATGGAGGGGATTCCCAGCGCAATTCCGTCATGTTGAGCAGAAACCACTTCATCCAGAAACATACTGTAAAGCTTCCTCCAGCGTGGGTTGGGCATTCACTCCACCGGCGGCGCGAGTGGAAAGCGAGCCACAGGCAATCCCCAGCTCCAGGGCTTTTTTGAAAGGAAACCCGGCCAGGTAGCCATAAATGAAGCCAGCGTCGAATGAATCGCCGGCTCCAACCGTATCCACGACTGACACAGTTAAGGCCTCAACGGCAACGGTTTCCCCTTCCTGGCAGCCAATGGCACCTCTCTCCCCGCGCTTGACAACCACCAGCGGGCATTGCTGCGCCAGCACTGCCAACGCCCGGTTAAGGTTAGAGGAGGCAGTGATCGCCAGAGCTTCTTGTTCGTTAGGCAGAAAGACATCCACTTGAGCAATCAACTCCAGGATGCCCTCCCATTTGCCGCTGGGATCCCAATTGGTATCCAGAGAGATGCTTACACCCAGGCGGCGAGCGCGGTCAAAGAGCGAGGTTAAGCCTGAACGTAATCGGCTTTGGAGAAAAATGCTGCAAACATGCAGATGGCGGGCTTGCGCCAGCAACGAATCGGGTATCTGACTGGCTTCAAGAGCGTCGATACACCCCAGATAGGTGAGAATGGCGCGGTCGCTGCCGCGGCTCAAGATCATGCTCACCCCGGTTTTTCGTTGTCGGTCGATCAGGACAGAGGAGATATCGACGGCGCGTTGGTGAAGAGCCTCCAACATATATTTACCCAACGGATCCTCTCCCACCACGCCAATTAAAGAAGTTTTCAAGCCCAAGCGAGCGGCGCCGCAAGCGAAGATAGCCGAAGATGAGCCAATGGTCATTTCAAAATCGCGTACCAGCACTTCCTGCTGACCAAAGCGCACTTCCAGATGGGGGTCATTGAGGATGAGATCGGGGTTAATTTCGCCCGGAACGAGGAGGTCGATTGATTTATCCGTCATTTCGAATCTGTTTAAGAAAATAGATCAAAAAAGATCGGCGAAACCTCTTGAAATTGTTGTGAATTTATGGTTTAATATGAGCGTATAGTGTCGTTTGTGATTGATTTATGAGCGATTATACCACAGATTTGATTTTCAATGAGCGATTTAGAGAATCTCTCCAATATCGAGCGGCAGGAACAAATTGTACAACTGCTTGCCCGCCAGAAGCGGGTCACCGTCAACGATCTGTGTGATGTCTTTTCAATCAGCAAAGCAACCGCTCGCCGTGATTTAGAAATCCTTGCCAATCAAGGGCGGATTCAACGCGTGCATGGCGGGGCGATTCTGGTCACCTCTGCTCCTCCCGAAATGCCAATATTGCAACGACAGGATGAACAGGCAGAGGAGAAGAGACAGATTGGCGCTGCTGCGGC
>DAOTZA010000058.1:0-13302 GCA_034434515.1 Anaerolineales bacterium
CAGCGGCTTTGGGAGAAATTTGCGCTGCGCAGCGAAAAAGAATTAAGATAAAATAACCCCTAAAGGAGGTATCGATGACTGAACGAGTTGCACTTTATCTTCAAGACGCCCATGATTTGCGAGAAGGGCTAGAATATGTCCGCTATGCCGAACAGCGCGGTTTTGAAGCGGTCTGGCAAGCCGAGTCTCGTTTGGTGCGGGATGCGATCGTCCCTATGGCAGCTTACGCAGCCGTAACCGAGCGAATTAAGGTGGGTTCTGGGGTGATCAACAACTGGACGCGCAATATTGGTTTACTGGCTGCGACTTTTCTGACTCTGGATGACCTCGCTCCGAATCGCATCATTTGCGGCATTGGCGCCTGGTGGGATCCACTGGCGCGCAATGTGGGCATTGAGCGTAAAAAACCTCTGGTTGCCATGCGTGAGACGGTAACGGTTCTGCGGCGTTTGCTCAATATGGAGCGGGTGACGTTCCATGGCGAGTTTGTGCATGTAGATGGGATTGAGTTAGATGTTGTGCATGGGCGACGCGAACCCCGCAATGTCCCGATCATGATCGGGGCTACCGGCGATCAGATGATGGAATTAACCGGTGAAATCGCCGACGGGGCCGTCTTGAACTACTGTGTACCGCCCGAATATAACGAACGCGCCCTCGAATTGCTGGAAAACGGCGCAAGGAAAGCTGGGCGCACACTGGATGACCTCGATCGCCCGCAATTGATCGTTTGCTCGGTGGATCACGATCACGATAAAGCCATCGATTCCACCCGCATGTTACTCACCCAGTATCTTGCCCAACAACCTCATATTGCCAAAGCTTCAGGGGTTTCTGCAGAGGTGGTTTCCGAAATTCAATCCATCCTTGGTTGGCCGGCGACCAAAGAACAGATCAACAAAGCCAAACACCTGGTGCCCGAGGAACTGATTCACCGCATCACCGCTTCCGGCACTCCAGAAGAAGCGCGGGCGAAAGTCGAGGAATATCGCAAATACGGCTGTACCTGCCCGATCCTTTATTCGGTCGGCGGCGACGTCAAGTTGCTCATCGACACCTTTGCCCAGGCTTAGAGGCTATGACAGAGAAACGACGCATTCTGGTTTATGGTGCAGCGGGCGGGATTGGTTCTGCCCTTTGTCGTACCTTGCATGCCCAGGGCGTTCAGCTCCATCTGGTTGGCAGAACGGAAAGCAAGTTGATCGCCCTCGCCCAGGAAGTTGAGGCATCTTACACCGTCGGCGATGTGACCGATGCTGCGCTTTTCAGCAAAGTCGCTCAGGAGGCCGGTGAACCGCTGGATGGATTGGTCTACGCGGTAGGGACAATCACCATCCGCTCCTTGGCGCGACTGAGCGAAGATGATTTCTTAAGCGACTTCCGCGTCAACGCCCTCGGAGCGGCGCTGGCTGTTCAGGCCGCTCTGCCGGCGCTCAAGAAAAGCGCCGGGGTGGCTGCGGTGGTGTTGTTTTCCAGTGTGGCGGCTGCGCAGGGCTTTGCCAATCACGCTTCGATCGGCATGGCAAAAGGGGCGGTATCGGCATTGACTCTGGCGCTGGCAGCCGAGTTAGCGCCCAAAGTGCGGGTGAACGCCATTGCTCCCTCGCTGACCCGCACGCCGTTGGGCGAAAATCTGCTCGGCAGTGAGCAAATGGCCGCCTCCATTGCCGCCCTACACGCTTTGCAGCGCCTTGGTGAGGCACAGGATATCGCCGCTCTGGCAGCCTTTCTGCTCTCACCCCAGGCGGATTGGATCAGCGGGCAGATCATCGGCGTCGATGGCGGCCGCTCAACCCTGCGCACCAAAGGTTAAGGGCCGCCTCAGGTTTGCATGAAAAACCAGCCTCGATCGATCCGCGCCGCAAACCTTCTGGTCAGCCGGCTGGAGCGCCTGTCGGCCGATTCGTATTGGGCGCATCAGGCGAGCGGGGTGCGCGGCTCGCTCCTGCGCCTGATCGAGCGCTACGAGCATGAATCCCATCTGAGCGAACAAGAACTGCGCCATCTGGAAAACGCCCTGCAATTGGGTTACCACCTGTTGAGTCTGGCAGCAAAAGAAATTACTCTCCCACGTTAAGGATATTGCCAAACTAAATCACCCATTACTCAGGAGCTTCACCGATGAACACCGAGAATCTTCCCCAGCGCATCTCTCTATTGCCATTGTCGAAGGGGGCAAAGCTGGTTGCCAATTGTTAGACCTGTTTCGCAACTTTCCTGAGTGTAAGGTTGAGTACGTCGTTGACCTTGACTCCCAAGCTCCGGCGATTGTTCAGGCACAAGCAGTTGGCATTGCAACCTTTTCCAGATATGAAGATGCGCTACAGAAGTACAAAACCGATCTCCTCTTCGAGGTGACCGGATCCGACTCGGTTGCCCAAGACCTGATCAAGCTATCGGCTGACCATCAATTCGCCATTGTCACCCACCAGGCTGCATCTTTGATTCTTTCCGCGATTGAGCAAAACACTTCTCGCATTCAATCCGAAGTCATCGCTGAAATCAATGGCATTAAGTCAAAAATCGTTCAAAGCCTTGTCCAGATCGATGAATTGGTGCAAAGAATCCAGACGATTACCGCGGAAATGAGAATTTTAGCGATCAACGCCCGCATCGAAGCTGCACGCGCCGGTGAGCATGGCAAAGGCTTTGGCGTGGTTGCACAAACGATGGCTACTTCAGTCGATTCAACCCGAGAATTTTCCATACAAATTGACAACCTGAATCAAGATATCCAAAAGGTAGTCAAGCAAATTGAGACAGCCTTGATAAAGTTAGGGTGAGAAGACAACCATCCTAACCGATCTTGGATACTCCCTGTTCCTCCAAACCCAAGAAGGGATATCTTAAACTGTCTCAGCGGATCAGCCGCGCAGGTTAATGATCGCTTTGGGGGATTCTCAAGCAGTTGCCTGAACAGCCTGTTGACAATCCTGGCAAAGCCCGAAGAGAATGAGATGGTTGGTCATCATTTCAAAATGATATTGACCTTCCAGGTATCGAAACAGCTCGCTTACCGGTTGATCTTCAAGTCACCCTCGATGGAAACCCCCTCCCCCAAAAGGGATTTTGCCCCGTACAGATGATCTTTCAACACCCTGAGCTAGCAATCAATCCGCGCTGGACGATTGGGAAAGCCCTCTGTGAAGCCTATTCGCCGCCGCCAGAGCTGCTGCAAGCGCTCAGCCTTGATCCGCAATGGTTCGATCGTTTTCCCCACGAGGTGAGCAACGGTGAATTGCAACGCGTCGCCGTCGCCCGCGCCCTCGCCCCGCAAACCCGATACCTGATCGCCGACGAAATGACCACCATGCTGGATGCCAACACCCAAGCCCAAATCTGGCGTGTGCTTCTCAAAGTCGCAACTCAGAGACAACTGGGCATGCTCGTCATCAGCCACGACCGTCCCTTGCTTGAGCGAGTTTGTACGCGCATTATCGATTTTCTGGAAGGATAAAGGGGAGTAAGAACGTTATCAGAGCGCCTATTTCTACAACCGCGAATGAACGCTAATCAACGCGAAGCCACGCGAAAGAAACCACATCGAATGCCCGGAAGACTAGTAGCACAGGATTAATCCCCGTGCTACTGTGCTACTGGGCTACTTTGTTGACCTGTCTACGCCCTTTGGCTGCGAGCGCGCAAACCGCCCCCGAATGGCGCTGCCACGGGTTGATTCGGGGACAGTATCGGCGGCTCATCACGGGGGCGAACTTGAGACTCAGTTGTTACCGTCATAATCTGTAGTAAAAAGCATAGTCTGGCACAAGCACGGCTTTCGCACTCCATAGTCCAACGCAAGCACGGCTTCCGCACTCCATAAATCTGCATGAAATCCATCTTTGAAAAGTGGCGTATAATTATCGCCAGAAACCTTCAGATTGACGGGATGAGAAAAGGCGATGCCATCGTTTTTCTTCCAAGGTGTGCTTAAGCGACCGGAGACGGTCGGAAAATGGACCTATGTCGAGATTCCCCTCGATCTGAGCGCCATCTTTGGCAAGAAGGGTCAGATCACCGTGCGCGGCACGTTGAACGGCGTGCCCTTTCGCAGTAAAGCCATGCCACACGGTGACGGCACGCATTATCTGGTGGTCAGCCATGCGACGCGAGTGGCAGCCGGCGTGGTAGTTGGAGATACGGTGCAGGTCAGCCTGGAGGCCGATCGAGAAGTGCGCCAGATCGTCCCTCCAGCGGATTTTGCGCAAGCGCTCGAAGCCAACCCAAGCGCTAAAGAGGCCTTCGAAGCCCTGGCTTATACCTATCGTAAAGAATACGTGGAATGGATCGAGAGCGCGAAGAAAGATGAAGATCGCAAAGCGCGCATCCAACGCGCCATTGAACTCCTGCTCCAAAACCTGAGCCTGAACGGCTAGCCGTAAAAAAGCCTAGGTTGCGTCTTTCTCCAACAGCGCTTTCGCCAGCGCCAGTTGATGCTGGACAGATTCGGGAGCTGTACCGCCTGTGGCGCGGCGGCGACTGACGCTGCGCAGCGGATCAAAGATGGTATAGAGGTCGGCTTCAAAGAGCGAGCTGACGGACTGATAGGCCGCTATCGGCAAGCGATCGATCGAAACGCTCTCTTCTTCAGCCAAACGCACAACCTTACCGACCAGTTCATGCGCCAGGCGAAAAGGCACACCTTTTTCGACCAGATAATCGGCTAAATCGGTGGCAAAAAGGGCTGGGTCCAGGGCAGCCGCCAGGCGCTGCGGGTTGACCTGCAGGGTAGCCAACGCGCCGCCCAGGGCAGGCAACAGTTCCATCAAGGTGTCGTAGGCGCTAAACAGCGGCGGCTTGTCCTCTTGCAGGTCTTTGTCATACGTGGAGGGCAATCCCTTCAGGGTGGTTAGCAAACCACTCAGCAAGCCCACCAGTTTGGCAGCTTTCGCTCGCCCCAGCTCGAACAAATCGGGATTCTTCTTCTGCGGCATCAGACTGGAACCGGTGGAATAGGCATCGGCCAAAGTGAAGAAACCAAACTCGGCGGTGGTGAAGATCACCACGCTCTCACACAGGCGCGAGAGGTGCACGCCAATCAGACTGGCGCAGAAGAGGAACTCGGCGGCAAAATCGCGGTCCGAAACGCCATCCAGGCTGTTGGCACATGGGGCTTCAAATCCCAACTCAGTTGCCAGCGCCTGGCGGTCGAGGGGAAACGGTGCTCCAGCCAGGGCGCCGCTACCCAGGGGCAGGATGGCGGTGCGTTTGCGCAGATCGAGCAGGCGTTGGCGATCGCGTTGCAGCGGCCAGAAATGAGCCAGCCACCAGTGGCTGAGCAAAATCGGCTGGGCGCGTTGCAAATGGGTGTAGCCAGGCAGGACGAGAGAGTCGGCTTGCTCAGCCCGCTGCACCAAAACCGCCTGAAAATCTCGCAAAGAGGTATCGAGGTGCGCAATGGCTTCTAAAACCCACAGGCGAAAATCGGTCGCTACCTGGTCGTTGCGGCTGCGGGCGGTATGCAGCTTGCCGGCCGTCTCGCCAATTAACTCCGTCAGGCGCCGTTCAACGGCGGTGTGAATATCCTCATCCCTGGGTTGAAACTCAAACCTTCCCTCCCGAAACTCGCTAAGGATAGTTTGCAAACCGGCCTGAATTTGGGCATTCTCTTCTGGCGTGAGCAAGCCGCCTTTGCACAAGGCATTTGCCCACGCCATACTGCCGCGCACGTCTTGTGCCGCCAGGCGCTGGTCAAAGCCAATCGAAGCATTCAACTGCCAGGCAGAATCCGGCAAAGAATCGCGAAAGCGGCCACCCCATAAGGTCATCGTTCGTCCTTCCTTAATCACGCTTGAAGCGCGAATAGTCGGGTTGCGGCATATCCAGCCCCGAAACCGGCAGCCCGTTCAATGCCCGAACCTTGAGCGGCAAACCAAATAACCGGATAAAGCCCTGAGCATCGGTCTGGTTATAAACATCCTCCTGTCCAAAGGTGGCAAAATCTTCACGGTAGAGGCTGAAGGGGCTCTTGCGTCCGGCGACCAGGATATTGCCCTTGTACAGTTTCAAACGCACTTCGCCCGTCACAGGGCCCTGGGTGTTATCCACAAAGGCATCCAGGGCTTCGCGTAAGGGTGAAAACCACTGACCATTGTACACCAACTCGGCATATTTCAGGGCGACAAGGTCCTTAAAGTGCAACGTCTCTTTATCGAGGGTGAGCGATTCCAATTCGCGATGGGCGGCCAGCAGGATAGTGCCGCCGGGCGTTTCATACACGCCGCGCGATTTCATCCCTACCAAACGGTTCTCAACCAGATCGGCGCGCCCGATGCCATGCTTGCCTCCCAGGCGGTTAAGACGTTCGATTAACGTAGCTGGGGAGAGTTTTTCCCCGTTTAACGAGAGCGGCGTGCCGCTTTCAAAGCCAATTTCGATGGTTTCGGGCTGGTCGGGGGCATGTTGGGGCGAGACGCTGAGTTGAAACATCTCCTCCTCGGGTTCGTTCCAGGGGTTTTCGAGGGGACCGCCTTCATGCGAGAGGTGCCACAGGTTGCCGTCGCGGCTGAAGATCGATTTCAACGAGGCTTTAATCGGCACGTTGTGCTTTTGAGCGTAGGCAATGGCATCTTCCCGCGAGCGGATATCCCATTCCCGCCAGGGGGCGATCACCTTTAAACGTGGGTCAAGAGCCATATAGGTCAGTTCAAAACGCACCTGATCGTTGCCCTTGCCCGTTGCCCCATGAGCAACAGCATCAGCGCCAACCTGATGGGCAACATCCACCTGATGCTTGGCAATCAAGGGCCTGGCGATCGAAGTGCCGAGCAGATATTTGCGCTCATAGATCGCCCCGGCGCGGAGGAGGCGAAACAGATAGTCACGGGCAAACTCTTCGCGCAGATCGCGCACGATCAATTGACTGGCGCCGCTTGCCAACGCCTTTGCCTCCAGACCATCCAACTCTTCCCCTTGACCCACATCGGCGGTAAAGCAAACCACTTCACAGCCATAATTTTCCTTGAGCCAGGGGACGATAACGGAAGTATCCAGGCCACCCGAATAGGCGAGCACAACTTTTTGAACGGTGGGTTTGATCATATCCTGCTCCTTATCTGAGAAGTATAAGTACAAAACGAGCCCTTTGGGAAGGAGGGCTCGTTTTTATCGAAGATCAGTAAGTGAAGTTATTGCCTGCTCTTAACAACCACCGCACACATCCCTTCCTTCCCTGGGCAGGGTCGGAAGCAACGACGCATGCGGTTGATAAAAGCAAAGTCAAAATTCATCAGCCCGCAGTTTACCACAGGAGACGCACTTCGTCAATTGAATTTTTTAGCGCGGCTTGGGGTAATTGAAGTAGCATAAGGTGATCCTGCCAATTTCTAGGTGACACGAATCAACTCTCTCGCAATACGTTCTTTTATGGTAACAACCTACCATTACAAGTAGTGTTGATGCTTTGCTGAGAAAACCGTCCACGAATGTATCACGAATAAACGAATGACAGCACTATTCGTGTATTCGTGAAAACTTCGTGGACGGTCTACCCTGCCAAGTAGAACCTATGGTAGGTAATTGCCTTTTATGTAAGGTTTCAGGCTATCCGTTGTCCCAAGGTCAACAGAACAGCCGAGTAATTCTTCGAGATATTCCTGTAGGGCAAATAAGCCAAAATAGCCAATCGGGCGATTGAATTCCACCAGTAAGTCTACGTCACTACTGGAGGTGTCTTCGTCACGCGCCACCGAGCCAAACAGCAATAGAGATTTTACCCCGAATTGGGTGGTCAATTCGGCATTTTTCTTTTGCAGAGTTTGGAGAACCCTATCCCGTCTCATGGCTGATATTTATTATACTTTGAGCTCAAGCAGGCGTACGTCCTCCAGGTCAAAGGTGGCGCGCGGCACGCCATATGGCGCTCTAAGGACGCGAACACGTCCTTCAACAGGTTCAGCATTTTCTTGCTCCACAATCTGGGGATTGGCGCTAAGCAACAGTTCGGTGAAGGCGCAGAGCATCTCCATACGTTCGGCAAGCGTTAGGGAGCGAAACCAGCGGGTTTTGGCTTCGATGGTTTCTTCCTGAGGATCATGAATTACAGAAGGATTCAAAGAGTTCATTATACCTTCCCTGGTTGCCTTCCCCATTCAAGGCTTGCACAAAGACAGACTACAAGTTGGATGGAGGACCCGTTGGGGTCGCTCATACGAGGCTTGTGTGGGCGGGTTGCCCAAGTGCGCGCTGAACATCGTTCGGGGCAATTGACCCGGCTAGGAGCAGTCCGGTCTCAAAGAGCGCCTCATTGCCAACGCTCTGGAGCAGAGGCTCAAATTTCATACAGGAAATATACCATAGATGGCAAGTTGCTGCAATAAATTTTCCAGGCAACTATGGGCATCTCTCGAAGCTCGGCTGGGGACAAAAGAGGAAAGGGTCGGGGCGAAAAGGAGGATGACGGTCAGGGTGAAAAATTTTTCGCCCTTTACCGGCTGTGATACCATTCTGGGTCGTATGATATAGCAGCCCCCTCAAGCAGTCTGATCTCTGGGGTGCAGTTGAAGGCTAAAGCATAACGTAGCCTGCAGGGTCATCTCCGCAAAGCATGGCGAAGGAAAAACCAGCAAGCCACTCAATAAAGCAATCTCACCGTATAATGATCCTCGTGGTCGTCTAGACAGTCATCACAACAGATCACCTCCTTGCCAAGCTCGTTGGAGCAGGTGATACAGAGCCAGTTCGCCATGGTTTCCTTGCCCTTTTTCTTACAGGTGGGACAATACCGCGGACGCGGGGCGTTTTGAGCGGTTTGGCGTGGATATTTGGCCTGCGGCTCAGCCGCATGGATAGAGACGAGCGTGAGGGTGTGCTCAATCCAATCGCCAAAGTCATAGACGTATTTCAACTTATCGCCTTCCTTCAGTCCGATGGCAGCAATCTGCATATCGGCGCCATCGCCGCCAAAGCCAAAGGGTTCGACTGTCCCAAGCTCTACCTCGCGGAAACGCTTCTGGCTGCCTTTACGGGGAACAATCTTCCAGAAACCGCCCAGGTGGTCAACATCATGTTTGAAGACCTCTACCAAAATGAAGTTTAAGTCGGCGAGTGTTTGATCGCCGAGGACTTCCACTTCGCGCCAGATGCTCGGCTTGTACTTGAGAACGGCGCGGAAG
Source organism: Anaerolineales bacterium (assembly GCA_034434515.1). GTDB lineage: Bacteria > Chloroflexota > Anaerolineae > Anaerolineales > UBA4823 > NAK19. The sequence goes on from DAOTZA010000058.1 coordinate 9,114, forward strand.
CGATAGACGAGGTGCTTTTGTTCTTCGGTCACCGGTTGCAACAAACGGGGCAACGGTTGCCCGGTTCTTTCCAGCGTTATCCTTTCGAGGGGAGAAAGACCTCCATCCGCGTATTTGATCTCAAAATCGTCAAAGCGGAAGCGCCCATCTTTTTCGAGGACCATTTGCCAGTGATGCGGTGGACAGCCTGCCTTGTCGGGCAAACGGGCATAGGTGGTGGGAATCGCATCCTTAACATAAACTTCCTCGTAATAAGAGTCCTCAAGGATGTTGTAGATTAAATCTGCCAGCAGACGATCGCGCTCCTCAATCAGGGCTGCATTGCGTTTTCGGTGGGGCTCGATTTCCAGTTGCAACCGTCCGTTTTGCCAGTCCAGCACTGTGACCAGCAGGTCATCGTGGCGGGAGACTTTCTGAGGGTGCAGCCAAGCGCTGAGGTCAGCCAGGTAGGAGATTTGATCATAGAGTCCGAAGAAGCTTTTTGCCTGTTTAGTAATCGCTCGGAATGAAACGTTAAGCGCTTGTTCTTTTGCATCCACAAACTGCACCTTGTCCAGACCAAAATTGTTGGGCAGGTAGGATTCAAAGATGTTCATCTCGATGAGGCCGCTTTCAGCGGCGCGGCGGCCAAGCGGCATGCGGAAGCGCGCTCCCTGCATTGCCAGGCGGGTGGGCAGGAGGGTTTTTGAGTCGAGGAAGACGAACGGGCGCGGGACGGCTCCGCGGATCCTTTCCATCACAGAATGCCTTGAATGTTTCGATGTAGTGGGTTTGCGCTCCAGGACTTGTCGAATCAGCTCGTCCACCGCGATTGGCCTGTCAATGGCGTTCGCCAGCTCATACAACACGGATTCATAAGTAGGGCCTTTGATAAGCGGCATACGCAAAGTCTTTCTCTGGTGGTATTAAGAATATTTTACGTCATTATCTATCTATTTGGATGGACAGACCCTCCACGAATATTTCACGAATGCAAGAATAGTGCTGTTATTCGTTTATTCGTCGTCCATTCATGGATGGTTTTCCTAGCAAATTATCAACATCACTTGTGATGGCAGGTTATTATTATTTTACCGAAAATTGCTGGCAACGTCAAAGTTTCCCTCTCCATCCGCCATCACCAACAATTGTTTGAAGACCTCGTAAATACAAATGCTCGGCACAAGCAGCCTTGCCAGATCACGGATGAGTGGAACAAAGAAGTGAGCGTTTTTCCCACCGATCAAGCACATAATCCAACCCGAAGAGTCAACAACGTTCATCCGCGTTCCTCATCAACTTCCTCGCTCAGTTCGTCTGGACTGATGTCAACTCCCGCCAAAATCCCCAGCGCGTCCTCAATCTCAGGCACAATGACTAACCGAATCGAATTCCGATACGGGATGAACATCACCTTTTGACCCGGCTTCAGATTGAACTGTTCACGCACTGCGCGAGGGATGACAAGCTGATATTTAGCTGAGATCGTGGCTAAAGTATCCATTTTTTTACAGGTTCTCCTGATCGGTTTACCTTGCAGGTCATGAAGCATGGGTTGATATTTTGACCCAATCGTTACCGTTTTAATGTTCTACCTATCCATATCGAACCAGTGTCGTCATAGGGATTATACCGTAGTCTGGTAATTACCTACCATAGGTTCTGCTTGGCAGGGCAGACCGTCCACGAATATTTCACGAATACACGAATAGTACTGTCATTCGTTTATTCGTGGTCCATTCGTGGACGGTTTTCTCAGCGAATCATCAACACTACTTGTAATGGTAGGTTGTTATGTAGTCTGTAAAAATGACTGCTTGAGGCGATCGAGCTGCAGCGATGTGGTTAGCTGCGCCAAACTCTCTGCTACCAAGGAAAAACTTTGCGCACAACCCTGGGTGGACTCTCCAAGGTCATCTCTGGCGACCGCACGTGTGTTTGCCTTTCCTCTGGCTCATTTCACCCCTAACCACTTGCGAGCAAAGCGCCGCACGGTTTTGGCAATTTCCAACGACCGGCGGGCTTCCTCCACTGTGGGTTCTTCGCCTGGGTAACGTGAGGCAACCGCGTGATCGGTTAGCAAGGTAAGAAGCTGTGGCGAGAAACCGGTCAGGATACCATTTTCCTCACACAGGGAATTCAAAGTGGGTAAATCATGCGTTTTTGGGAATTGAACTTTCCTGGAGAGCAATAAGGCTTTCAGGTACTTTTCAGCGCTTTGCTGGGCATGGAAGCAAATTGCCATTGAGGGAGGATGTTTCCGCCGCAGAAGTGAGACGGCTAGCTTCCAGTCTTGTTCGGCGTAAGCAGCCCAGGCGAACGGATCATTGACGTTCATACAAAACTACCCCCTTTTCCAGAATCTCGCGCAAAAAGAAGTTGTGGGGCAGTTCTTCTTCCAGTTCGCGGGGCGTTTTAACCAGAATATCTACTGGAAACCGGCGCGGATACAACGCCAGCGAGACTGCCACGACCCGCTCGCAGCGCGGCTTATCGGTATCCCAGACAATCAGCAAATCCACATCACTATCTGGGGTGGGGTTGCCGTAGGCGTAAGAGCCAAACAGGATGACCTTCTGCGGCTGAACCAGCTCGATCAGGTTCTCAAGCGCCGCAGGCAAGGTTTCCGCAATGGGCGGCAGTCCACGCGGCGCAAACGTGGCTATGGACTCCAGCCAGGTTTTTAGGGCAGGACCTGTCTCCATCCCTCGTCACCTTTTCTCCGTGAAATCGTTGCCGTATCCATTTCGTACTGCTCCTTATCGAATAAGCGATAAGAGAATTATACTGTAGTGTGTTGTGCAGAAAAATGACTTCTTCCGGCGAGGAAGGCTACAACGATCTTTTCGGAGATTAGTCCTAACGTTTCTGCAAGTGAGAGAAAGCCTTTGCGCACCACCCTGGCAGGAATCTTCGAGGTCATCTCTAGCGACCGCAAGCGTGTTTGCCTTTCCTCTAGCTCATTTCACCCCTAACCACTTGCGGGCAAAGCGCCGCACGGTTTTGGCAATTGCTATAGCCTTTTGAGCTTCTTCGAGGTCTGGCTCGACGCCTGGATAACGAACTCGGATTGCAAATGCAGACAGGAAGTCTAGTTGATCCTCGTCGAACGCCGTCAGGATGCCGTTGGATATACAAAGTTGATTGAGAAGAACCAGGTCATGAGACTTTGGGAATTCGATGCCTTGCGCAACGAGCAGACCTTTAAGATACTTCTCGGCAGCCTGCTGGGCGTGATAGCAACTTGAATCAGGGTGCTTTCGCTTGCCTCGCAACGCTCTGCCAGCCATGTCCAGATCGGTATCTGCTTTTTTCATCCACGCCAACGGATCATGGCCGTTCATACAAGGTGATTCCTCTGGTGCAGATCTCGCGAATGAAAAAGTTGTTGCGTTTCAGGGCCTCTTCAATTTCCTGAGGAGTATAAACGAGGATGTCCACCGGAAACAGACGCGGCCGTAGCAGACGAGCCACCCGCATAAATCGCTCAGTAGGCGGGTCGGTAGTTTCCATGACAATCAGCAAATCCACATCGCTATCGGGGGTGGGATTGCCGTAGGCGTAAGAGCCAAACAAAACGATCTTCTGCGGCTGAAGGGCTGCAACGATCTTTTCGACTGCAGCCATCAGCGTTTCTGCAAGCGGAGGAAAGCCTCTCGGGGCTACCGTGGGAGGAACTTTTAAGGTCATCATTGACTCCTGAGATAATTTTACCCCCTTTATTAGGATCTTTTGGATCAAACCAACAACCCGATTCCCCCGGCCACCAATCCCCCGAAGACCGTGCAGGCGAAGTTGACCCCGTCGTTGTTCAGCCAAGCAATGCCGCGCTGCAGATGGGTTTTCGCGCCGCAAGAATGAAGCGGATGGCGTTCGGTTTCCATCTGACAACGTGGGCAGAAATAAACCGCCTGCCAGCTCGCCCCCAAAGCCGAATCCAGCAGGCTGCCCAGCACCCCACCCAGGCTCACCGCCAGGATGGTTAGCCCCGCCTGCCCGACAAAGAGAGCTGCCACCCCGCCAATCAGCACCGCGCCAAGCAGCGCAGCGGCTAATCCCAACCAGGTCACCCCACCGGACGCCCCGCGCGGCACAATCTTCCCGCTAATCAGCAAGCGCGGCGGCTGGGTAGAGAGGACACCCAGCTCGGTTGCCCAGGTGTCGGCATTGGCAGCCGCTAAACTGCCACAAAAAGCCAGAAACGGGAACG
>DAOTZA010000059.1:0-4198 GCA_034434515.1 Anaerolineales bacterium
GCAGCTATCCTTTCAGGACATCCCATTTTGAGAATTCTGGCTGCAAATCCATTTGGGAGATCATTTTTTCATGTCTATCCGAGTTGAACTTCATTGCCATACGGATGCTTCAGGAGATAGTCTCTTGAGTATTTCCAACCTCCTGAAAACCTGCGAACGCAAAAGAATTGATAAAATCGCCATAACCGACCATAATACGATTCGAAATGCCCTGCTTGCCAATCAACTAGCCCCTGATAAAGTGATTGTTGGAGAAGAAATTCTCACTCGCCAGGGAGAATTGCTGGCTTTCTTCGTCACCCAGGAGATTCCCGCCGGTTTAGATGTGATGGAAACCATTGCCGAGCTACGGAAACAAGGCGCTTTTATTAGCGTCTCCCACCCTTACGACCACTACCGGAAGGGCTACTGGCAAGAAACCGACCTGATCAAAATCGCCGACAAAGTGGATGCTATCGAAGTGTTTAATGCCCGTTGTATTCGAAACCTACCCAACCACCAAGCTCGCATTTTTGCAGAAAGTTATCATTTATTAGGCACAGTGGGCTCAGATGCTCACACTGCCGGCGAAGTGGGCAAAGCCTATCATCGGATGGATGATTTTTCGAATGTTGAGCAATTTCGTATTGCGCTGATGAACTCAGAAATTCACACCCATCTTTCTTCCCCGTTAGTGCATCTATTTTCCCATTTTGCAAAATGGAAAAAAACCTTTCAAATCGCTTGACCATTCCAGGTTTTTGAGTAGAATTAACTTGAACGGGGCGGTGGCGGAACTGGCAGACGCAGGGGACTTAAAATCCTCCGGAGGTGACACTCCTTGTGGGTTCGACTCCCACCCGCCCCATAGCAATGAATTTTTTTGTTTATTCCCGACCGGATAAATGGTATGGCGGTTCATCCTGATAACAGAGTGAACCGCTACTTCATTAAGCCCCTCTTTTCAGGATAATTCTATTCGCAAAACTTCCGGGCAGGTATTTCTTTGAAATCCTTATTCAAGCATTTCTCTTTCATGGTATGATTTTTTCTTGATGATTCCTTCAAAAAGTACTCTAAACATTGTCTTTATGGGCTCCCCAACCTTTGCTGTACCCATCCTGGAGCAACTTGCCCGGCACTATGCCGTTGTCGGGGTCGTCACTCAACCCGATCGGCCGGCCGGTAGAGGGAACAAACTGACTCCCCCACCAATCAAGGAAGTAGCAAACCGTTTGGGGATTCCTGTCATTCAACCCCTTCGATTAAGTGAGCCTGCGGCGATGAGCCAACTGGAGCAATGGCAGCCCGATCTCATTGTTGTAGCTGCTTTTGGGCAAATCCTCAAGCCCAACGTCCTCAATCTACCACCATTTGGCTGTGTAAATGTTCACGCTTCGTTACTGCCGCGCTGGCGCGGCGCAGCTCCCATTGCAGCCGCCATTTTACACGGCGACCCAGAAAGTGGCATTACCATCATGAAGATGGATGAAGGCGTGGATACCGGTCTAATTTTAAGCCAGAGAGCTATTCCCATCTCCGATTCAGACAATTGTCTCACCCTTTCTGTGCGTTTAGCCGAGCTTGGAGCGCAATTGTTGTTGGAAACTTTGCCCGATTATCTTGAGGGCAAAATCACTCCTCAACAACAGGACCACCAAAAGGCCACCTATGCTCCAATGCTAAAGAAAGAACATGGCGAGTTAGATTTTCATCAACCTGCCATTGACCTGTGGCGGAAAGTACGCGCTTTCTATCCCTGGCCGGCGGCATTTACCTACCTCGATGGAAAACATTTAATCATCCACGAAGTCTCCCCGATCGAGATAGCCCATGATTTCCCTATCGGACAAACCGTTCGCTATCAGAAAAAAGCAGCGGTTGCTACTGCAAAAGGACTGCTCGAATTGGTCAAAGTGCAACCCAGCGGGAAGAAACCGATCTCAGGCAGCGATTTGATCAACGGCTATCGCGATTGGGGGAAGATTGTTCTTCCCGATCATGGAAATCACCTTTCAAAGTAATCCTCTAAGGTATCAGGATATCGACTATACGCAACCTGGATAACAATACAAACTATGGAACCCATCGATTACTATCAAATCTATTTTCTACGACACGGCGAATCTACCGGCAACGCTAACGGCTATCATCAGGGACAATCTGATTTTCCCCTTTCCGAGAAGGGAATCCAACAGGCACAGCAACTTGCTTCTCTTTGGAAAGCAGAAGGTCTCCATTTTAACAAAATTATCAGCAGTCCCCTATCTCGCGCCCGGCAGACAGCAGAGATTATTGCCCAGGCTCTCTCACTGCCGATTGAATTCGACCCACTCTGGATGGAAAGAGACGCCGGGTTGCTCTCCGGTTTACACACAGAAGAAGCTCAAAAACGCTATCCACGCCCAGATTTCATGAGCGTTTACGACAAAATCGGCATAACGGGTGAAAGCCAGTGGGAGCTTTTCCTGCGCGCCGGCAAAGCTGTCGATGCCCTTATCAAACGCGAAACCGGGCGATATTTAGTCGTCTCGCATGGCGGAATCCTGAACATGGTTTTATATGTGACTCTGGGCATCTTCCCCCAGCCGAATTTTTATGGAGCGCAGTTTTTGTTTACAAATACCGGTTATGCCATCTTGCACTTTTATCCTCAAACCCATAACTGGCTTCTGGTCGAGCTAAGCCATCCTGGCAAAAAGTTAGCCTCGGACGAAAGATAGCGATTATGAGCGAATTATCTCTGCTCTCCATTGGCGCTGGCGCAATTGGCTCTTATATCGGTGGTCGCCTGTTATTATCAGGACAGCGAGTGGTATTCGTAGAAAAACCTGAGATAGCCGAGAACCTCCAAAAATCCGGCTTAACCATCCATCAAGGCCGTGAAAGCCAACGGATTGCCTCCCTACGAGCCACATCTTCTCTCCAACAGGCTCTCGCAAAGGAAAGCACTTATGATGTCCTTCTAGTCGCCGTCAAAGCCTATGACACAGCCAGCTTAATCGAGACTCTCTTACCATATAAGCAACAACTTCCACCCATTCTTAGCTTACAAAACGGAGTTGAAAACGAGCTGCAATTTCGTTCAGCTTTTGGGCAAGAGCGTGTGATCGCCGGCACAGTTACCAGCGCAATCGGATGGAAGCAGATTGGAGAAATTGTTATTGAAAAAGAACGCGGCGTTGGGATTGCTAACGAAAGCGAATTAGCACAAAAATTGATCAATGTGCTCGCACAAAGCGGTTTCAATGTCAAAGGCTACCCCCGAGCTGATGAGATGAAATGGTCGAAACTGATCACCAATCAGCTTGCCAATGCAACCTGCGCCATCTTAAACATGCCACCAGCAGATGTATTGGCGCATCCCGCCAGTTTCCAATTGGAAATGCTTCAGATTCGCGAGACCCTTCAAGTAATGGACGCTCTAAAAATTCAAGTCGTCGACTTACCGGCAACACCAGTGCGGATCTTGACCTGGGCAATCCGCAAGTTGCCCTTTTGGATCAGCCGACCACTTTTCATTTACTTTATTGGCAAAGGACGGGGAAACAAAATGCCATCTCTATATTTAGATTTACGCGCCGGAAAGAAACAAAGTGAAGTGGAACATCTCAACGGCGCAGTGGTTCGCTTTGGAGAAAAAACTCGCATTGCTACGCCGGTAAACCGCTTTTTAAACCAAACGCTAACAGACATCGTTCAGGAAAAGATTCCTCGGCATTGCTACGCACTTAACCCGGACAAGCTCCTTGAAGCTTATCGCAGCTCTACATGAAAAAATTCTCATCAAAGCGTTGCGCAAAGCCCTCGAAGCAAGTATGATTAGCTCGAAGTCAATTTAGGAGAACTGCATGAAGAATATTCAAACCATTTCTGTGCTCTTTCTTTTATGGGTTGCAACTTTCCTTCTAGCATCCTGTTCTGCAGCTACGCCACAAGTAATTGAAGTAACCCGTGAAGTTCCCCAAACCGTAGTGATTACCCAGGTTATTACGCAAGTAGTTGTTCTCGAACCATCCCCAACTGCAACCGAAACACCGTTACCAGTCGTTTATCCCACCTGGACGCCTACCTCACTTCCTCTGCCGCCAACACCCAATCCCGGTCAGGTGCAATCACTAAAACAAAAGGGGTTTTATGTCTATTATCCGGTTGAGGGATGTGGACCTTCGATTGTTCGACGTGGCTTTCATGTCTATGTCAGTATGGACGGTGGCAA
>DAOTZA010000060.1:0-6381 GCA_034434515.1 Anaerolineales bacterium
ATTGGCGATAACCAGATCGCATCCACACCCAGCGAATTGGGCGTGCCGTCGTTCAAGTGATCCAAATGGGCGAGGATACCCTGTAAATCCCCATTGCCATCGCCATTGCTATCGGCAAAACTGCGCGGATAAATCTGATAAAACACCCCTTCGCGCCACCAGTAAGGAAATCTTCTAATAGTCATGTTCTCCTATAGTAAAAGTTATCGAATAATTCTTTCGACCAGTGAATACATTTGGTTGTATTCTGTAACGATTGAAGAGTATAGCGATTTAAAGAGTGGATAAATTTCCCGATAGATTCGCTGATTTTCACCAGGTATCATTCTTCTTTGACTCTTGATTGTCCTGGAGACAGCATCTGGAGGACTTTCAAATATTTTTGTCCCCAAACCAGCCAGTAAAGCCGCACCGAAAGCTGCTCCTTCCTCGCTGTTGGTAGTGACTGTTGGCATATCAAAGACATCTGTCAATATCCGTTGCCACACTTCGCTTCTAGCCCCTCCACCTGACAAAACAATCTCCTTTGAGTCGATCCCTAGCTGCTTAATTAGTAGAAGAGAATCGAGTAAACCAAAAGCAACGCCTTCGAGAATAGCTCGAACAAAGTGTCCTTTTTGGTGCCGATTAGAAATGCCAAAAAAGACTCCTCGAGCAAATGGATTATTATAAGGGGTCCTCTCCCCTGAAAGGTATGGTAAGAAAATTAAACCTTCTGATCCGGCTGCAATTTCTTGTGCCTGTGCAATCAGAAGTGTATAGGGATCTTGATTGAACTCTTTAGAAAGTTCAATTTCTTCTTTCCCAAAAGTATCTCGGAACCACCTTAAACTTCCACCTGCAGAAAGCATCACACCCATAAGATGCCACATCCCAGGAATTACGTGGCAAAAGGAATGGAGTAAACCATTTGGTTCGATTCGATACGAATTTGAAGCAGCAAAGACAACCCCTGACGTCCCGATTGTTGTAGAGATAATCCCTTCCTCAATAATTCCCATTCCTAGCGCTTGGGCGGCCTGGTCACCTCCGCCCCCTGCGATAGGGGTTCCTGGGATTAATCCTGTTTCCTCAGCAGCTTTCTTGGAGACCCTGGTGGTACATACGGGAGACTCACTGACTTCAGGTAACCAGTGCATGGGTATTTCCAAGGCATCTAGCATTTCCTGGGACCATTCTCTTTTTAAAACATCAAATAACGAAGTTCCCGATGCGTCAGAGACTTCTGAATAAAATTCTCCGCTTAGGCGATACCGAATATAGTCCTTAGGAAGCAAAATCTTGGCAACTTTTGCATAAGTTTGGGGCTCATTTTGTCGAACCCAGAGCAACTTCGGGGCAGTGAATCCGGTCAAGACAAGGTTGCCTGTTAATTTGAGCACGTGCTCAATACCAATCTTCTCTTCTATTTGCCTGCACTGGTCCACAGTCCGTTGATCATTCCACAGAATACATGGGCGCAGGACTTGTCCAGTTGAGTCCAACACTACCAAGCCATGCATCTGCCCGGTTAATCCTATCCCAGCAATTTGTTTTGGGTCAACATTGGATTGATTGATGGTTGCCCGAACCGATCTAACTGTTGCCCTCCACCAAGCTTCCGGATCTTGCTCAGTCCAACTGGGACGAGGCATAAGAGTGGGATACTCAGTTATGGCTTTTCCCTTCAAATTACCGGCCTCGTCAATCAGAATACACTTGCTTCCGCTGGTTCCTAAATCGATGCCAATCAGGTATTTATCCACTTATTTCTCCCAAAAAGAGGAATTGGATCAAAAAATTGTTATTTCTCTTCGAGATAGACACTATGCAATTTCTGGTATTCGCTTGACTCTTGGATCGGTAAATACATCGAATTCATCGCGACTGGTTGTGGAGAATTCGGAAACAATAGCACCTTCTACGCCTGATTGAAACCAGTGCTTTGTGTGAGGCATGAGCGTAAATTGATCACCGGGTTTTAGATGAATCTCATGAAAAACTGTATAATACGCTTCGTCTCCTTGGGGAGGTTTACAAGTCGGATTGGGGGTTGGTTCACCTTCTACATATAGAAAAACCTCACCTGCCCGGCAGCGAAAAGTCTCTTCTTTACCCGGATCGCCATGCACGGAAGGGTGATAGTGCTCAGGGCAAGTTTGATGGGGGAACAAAACCAGTTCTTTTGCACAAACTCTATCCGTATTGACATAGGTAATTATTTGTAAGCCGGTTTGTAACAGTTTCCCCAGTCCGAAATCGGCGACCTCAATTCTTTTTGTCTCCTCATCGGTTAAGACAATCCCGGCCTCTTTGAGTTTTCGTAAAGTATAGGCTACAGCTTCCTGATATTCCCTTTGTGAGATCAAGGTGACACCTCCTTTTCATATCTAGCTGGTGGAGAACAACTTTTGCGCACGATTAGCTCTGTGCCGAGCACAATTTTTTGACGTGGTCTGGGTGTATCATCATTCAAAATGCGATCCAGATGTTCCATACCATAGCGTCCAAGAAGGTAAGTGGGTTGATACACAGCCGTAATCGGTGGATCGGTCAGAGAAGCCCAGGGTACATCATCAAAGACCACCAGTGAAATATCCGTTGGAATCCGTAAGTGACGTTGTCGAAGCACATGAATGGTAGCTTCTGCCAGAGCGTTGTTGGCGGCAAAGATAGCCGTTGGGCGGTCTGGGATATCTAACAAAGCAATAGCAGCCTGTACGCCACTCTCTCCCTTAAAGCTAACTACTTTGATCAATTCATCAGAGATGGGAATATCGTGTTTGCGAAGGGTTTTTAGATAGCCCTCTAAACGACCTCTTCCGGTGGTAGTGGATAACGGGCCGGTGATGATCCCAATGCGCCGATGTCCCAAATTGATTAAGTGCTCAACAGCCTCACTTGCACCTTGTTCATTATCTACCAGAATGACATCATTTTCTGATAACCCTTCGATTTCGCGATCAACAAAGACGATTTTTGTTCCCAGCTTGATTGCTTTTTGCCAATGCTCGATATTTTCTCCAGTAGGGACAGCAATCACACCTGCAGCGCGTTGCTTCATGAGGACATTCAAATATTCCCGTTCGAGTTCTGGTTCTTCATCGGTAGCGCAAACAATGACATGATAACCCAGTTTGCGAGCATAGTCTAATACACCGCTTGCCAGAAATGAATAAAAAGGGTTAATGATATCGGTGATCATCAGACCGATCGTATCGGTTCTGGTTTGCTTTAATTTTCGGGCAAGATCGTTGGGCGTGTAACCCAGTCTGCGAACTGCCTGGTGAACCTTGCGTCGGCTTTCTTCACTAGAATATCCCCGCCCGCTTAATGCCCGAGATGTGGTAGCCAAAGAGACGCCTGCTTCCTTAGCTACATCCTTGATAGTAATGGTTTTATTTGAGATTTGTTTTTTGCGATTGTCCATTACAGCAGAAATTATAAACGATAATCAAAAAAAAGTGGAAACGATTCCTTGCCTTTCTTAATTTTAAGGTGATTTTTCTAAAAAATACATGATTTTTATCGCTTAAAAAGGGAATATTAATCACTTCTATATTGTTGGAATAGTCAAAGTATTGCCAATTTTGCGATTTTCCACTATAATTGAGTGTGGAAATGTTTCCACATCTGAGCTGATGTAGTTGTTTGGTTTTGTCCATAGAACAGGAGGTGCGCGGTAAAAATTTTGCCACTGACTTAATAGAACCCAATATCTCTTTATCTAATTAAATCTATACAACAAGGAGTAAGAAAATGAAGCGCCTAATCATTACCCTGGTCCTACTATTTTCTGTTTTGATAACAGCTTGTGCTTCCCCAGCAACACAGGCTCCTGCGCAACCCGCAGCTACTGAAGCACTGGCGCAACCCGCTGCCACCGAAGCCCCGGCGCAACCTGCAGCTACCGAAGCCCCGGCAGCAAAAGAGTTAGAAATCGTAATGGTTGCTAAACACGAAGGAATCTCCTGGTTTGATGATATGCGGACGGGTGTTGAGCAATTTGGTAAAGATTATGGTGTGAAGGCTTACCAAATTGCCCCTGAGGGAGGAGATCCTGCAAAGCAAGTTCAAATGGTTGAAGATTTGATTGCCAAAGGTGTGGATGCAATCCTGGTTGTGCCAAACGACCCAACCGCTATGGAGCCGGTGTTAAAGAAAGCAAAAGAAAAGGGCATTGTGGTTATCAGCCATGAAGCCCAACAGCTTGCTCCGATTGTGGATTATGATGTGGAGGCATTCCGGAATGAGGATTTTGGTGTCCTCATGTTTGAAACCCTGGCCAAGGCTATGAATTATGAGGGAGAATTTACCGGTTTCGTTGGAGCTCTTACGATGCAGACCCACATGCAGTGGTATGAAGCTGGACTGAAACATGTCCAAGAAAGTTATCCAAATATGAAGTTCGTTTCTGACCAGCCGTATGAAGATAAAAACGACGAAAAAATCGCCTATGATAAAGTTCAGGAAATCTTGAAAACCTTCCCGAACTTAAAGGGTCTGTTTGGGACTTCGGTCTCCTCGACGACAATGGAAGGGCTAGTTATGAAAGAGAAGAACAATAAGAATATCAAGGTAGTCGGCTTAGCTCTTCCTTCGGTCACTGGCCCTTACATCAAAGAGGGTTGGGTAGTTCAAGGACAATGTTGGCGGCCTGCTGATGCCGGCTATGTGTCTGCTCTGGTGGCTTACAAGCTATTGACCGGTGAAAGTATTGAGAACGGCATGAATCTCGTAAAACCAGGCTACGAGAGTGTGGTTGTTGAAGGCAATGTGATTTTCGGTAACGCTCCACTCATTTTGACCCCGGATACGGTGGATCAATATCCATTCTAGAAGTGGCATAGTATAACGGCATTACTCTGTTTTGAGTAATGCCGTTATAATTTTATTGTCAAATTTTTTGTTGGGAGTCGGGCTGCCAATGCAAGAGATTCTAGTCGCTAAAGGGTTGTACAAATCTTACGGGGGTGTTCATGCCCTTAAGGATTTCAATTTTGTCGTAGGAAGCGGAGAAATTCACTGCTTAGTTGGGGAAAACGGTTCAGGTAAATCTACGTTTGTCAAAATTGTTGTTGGAGCAATATCCCCAGACCAGGGTGAAATCATTCTTAACGGGCACCATTATTCTCACATTTCTCCTATTCAAGCCATTCACGAAGGTGTTCAGGTCATCTACCAAGACTTATCGCTCTTTCCTCATATGAGTGTTGCTGAGAACATTGCGATTAATCGTTTAATCGCCCAGGGAAAGCGATTGGTCAATCAACGCGAGATAGAAAATATTGCGACTGAACAACTATCAAAAATCGGAGTCTCGCTTGATCTTTTTATCCCGGTGGAGGAATTATCAACAGCAAATCGTCAGATCGTTGCCATTTGTCGAGCGCTAAGTTTGGATGCTAAAATTCTTTTCATGGATGAACCGACTACTGCGCTCACTAAGGTCGAAGTAGACCATTTACTTTCTATCGTGATGGAACTCAAACAAAAAGGCTTGTCGGTTGTATTTATCAGTCACAAGCTCAATGAGGTTTTTGAAGTTGCCGATATTATTACAATCTTGCGTGATGGGCGAAAGGTCGGAGATTTCAAACCTCAGGAGTTAGACTATAAAACCTTGACCTATTACATGACCGGACGAAAAGTAGAATACCCAAGATATAAACGCAGCCTATCTGACAATAAGCCATTATTAGAGGTGAAGAACTTGTCTCGCAAAGGGAATTTTGAAAACATATCCTTTAAGCTTTATCCAGGCGATATTGTTGGATTAATTGGGTTGCTAGGGTCTGGACGAACAGAACTCGCTTTAACTCTATTTGGCCTAAACCCGCCAGATAGTGGAGAGATTATTGTTGATGGCACCCCCTTAAAGATTAATTCTCCTGTGGAGGCACGCCAATTGGGTATCGGACTTTTACCTGAAGACCGACAAACCAAGGGACTCTTCTTAAAGAAGAGCGTAAAAGACAACATTTCTGTGACGTTGCTGGAAAAGATCACCTCAAAACTGAGCATCATAAACAAGAATTTTCAGCGATCGCTTAGTCATGAAGCGGTGAAGAATATGCGGATTGTTGTTCCAGATGTTGAGGCAATGGTTCAAAGTTTGTCAGGCGGTAACCAACAAAAGACCATATTTGCTCGCTGGGCAATGACCAACCCCAAGATTTTTATTCTTGATAGTCCAACGGTAGGCGTAGATGTCGGCTCAAAAGCAGAGATTTATGAATTGATACAAAAACTTGCCTCTAATGGGATAGGAATCATCCTGATTACCGATGAAATGCCCGAACTACTGGCAAACTGTAATAAAGCACTGGTTTTACGCAATGGAAAAGTTATAGCTCAACTTTCTGAATCGGACTTAAACCAAGCGGATATTGGTGACCGCAT
>DAOTZA010000061.1:0-2416 GCA_034434515.1 Anaerolineales bacterium
GCCATTTTTAAGCTGATTTTTTTGATGAGGTTTTTATGACCCTCCTCGCCGAATCCGATGTTGAAACCGCCGCCCTGGCCTGGTTGGAAGCGCTCGGCTGGACGGTCAAACACGGCGACGAAATCGCCCCGGATGGCACCTCCACCGAACGGCGCGACTTCAGCCAGGTAGTGCTGGAGCGCCGTCTGCGCGCTGCGCTGGCTGCCCTTAATCCTGGCCGCCCAAGCCATCACTCCACAGGGCGTGATGGATATTTTCACCGCCGCCGGTCTCTCCCGTCCCGACCTCTCCATCCTCTCGGAAGAATTCCTGGCTGAAATGCGCGGCTTGCCGCACAAAAATCTGGCAATCGCGGCGTTACAGCGCCTGCTGAAAGGCGAGATCAATCGTCTGCGCCGCAAGAACCTGGTGCAGGGGCGTGCCTTTTCGGAACTGCTCGAACAAACCCTGCGCCGTTACCAGAACCGCGCCATCGAAGCCGCCCAGGTCATCGAGGAACTCATTGCCCTTGCCCAGGACATGCGCGCTGCCCAGGCCCGCGGCGAGAAACTCAACCTTTCGGAAGAAGAACTGGCCTTCTACGATGCCCTGGAGACCAATGACAGCGCCGTTGCCGTGCTGGGCGACGAGACGCTGCGCACTATTGCCCGCGAACTGGTACAGGCCGTGCGCAGCAACGTCAGCATGGACTGGACTCTGCGCGAGACCGTTCGTGCCCAACTGCGCGTCATCGTCAAACGCATCCTGCGCAAATACGGCTATCCCCCCGACAAGCAGGAAAAAGCCACTCAAACCGTCCTGGAGCAGGCCGCCCTGTTAACCGAAGATTGGGTGAACCGGTAGAGTATCTCCCTTCCCCAGAGCTGGAAGCCAACCGGCAAACCTCGCGCCGCAAAGACGCGAGAAGCGATTTTCTTAGCCCTGCCTTTGCGTCTTTACAGCGGGTAAACACCCTGGTTGTCGCTCCCAGCTCTCCAACTCCAGCGCCAGACAGCGCTTACAAAGCGGAATTTCTACCGCGTATTCTCCGTTTAAGCCAACCCGATCGAGCAGGACGGTCACAGCAATCTCTCCACAGGCACAGCGTAATCCGACCGGACTGCTGCCTCGCAGGCAGGCAAGACAAAGGCCGTCTTTTCCATTCAGGTAGGGTAAGTGACAGGAACGACAAGGAGCCTTGAAAGATGCAGGCATTTTTCCCTTCTTTTACTGAATTGCCCTGATCATAACAGAACATACATTCTGTTTATAAGCGATTAGAGCGGGTGAATTTTTAGTGAGACTCTAACTTTGAGGCGCAAGGAGGGGAGGCGGAGGGGGAAAGAGACGGGCAAGCAATCCACCCAAAGCCCAGACCAGCGGAGGAAACCAGCCCTGCCCTGCCAGCCGATAGCAGACTTCTGCGGTGAACCAGCGGCTCATCAGATAGCGGCCCAAGTAGGAGTTTTTCAACCGCCAGCGATAGGTGGAGAAGGAGAAGTCCTGGCGTTCAAAGGCGTCGCGAATCGCCTGCGCCGCCAGTTGTCCATAAGCTAGCGAAGGGGCAATGCCTTCGCCAAACAGGGGATCGACCCCGGCAACCTCGCCCACCAGCAACAAACGCGGGTAAGCAAAGCGATTGCGCGGGCTAAACCAATGGATAGGGTGACTGCGCCATGCAGATTGCATTGCAGGAGAGGCAGCAGAAAACGCAGCTTGCAGAAAAATCGGTAAGGGCGGGCGCGGCTTGTTTCGATCCAGACGGGCATCGTACAAGCCACGATTGAAGGCCGCTTCACCGTTTTGAAAAAAGGGAAAATCCCAAACATAACCCTGCAATCCCTCTTTGAGCAAACTGAAGTCAAACAGCGTTGCTGCGCTCTGAAAGAGCTCTGCTGAGAGCGAAGCGGGTAGCACAACCTCCAACGTGCGGGCAAGACGCGCCTTGGCGGTTCGACGGCGCACCCAGCGGTGTGTGATACCGCCGGCACCGTCCGCGCCCACCACCACTTGGGCAAAGTATTCCGTCTCGGCGGTGCTCAGGCTCACCCCATCGGGCAGAAAGGTGATGGCTTTCACCTCCTTGCCCTCCTGAATCTGAACCCCTCTGGCTTTGGCTTGTTGAGCAAGATAGGCATCCAGCTCTGTGCGGTTGAAGATTACCAGTTGGGGCTCTCCATGTAAGGTAACCACCTGACGCCGGTATCTAAGGCGCACTTCTTTGACATTAAATTGGGGTAATGGCAAAGGATAGGGGAAGCCTAAACCCTGTAAAATTCGAAATCCCAGGCGGGTCACTGCGCCGCCGCATAATTTGAAGCGCGGGTAGAGGCCCTTTTCCAGCACTAACAGGCGTTTGCTCCATTGCGGAGAGTAGCAGAGCAGATGCAAAGCGGTGGAAAGCCCGGCCGGCCCGCCGCCGATAATCATCACATCG
>DAOTZA010000062.1:0-61014 GCA_034434515.1 Anaerolineales bacterium
CACCCAAAGGCGCAGGCGCACTTCCTGCTCTGTCGCCAGCACGACTTCATCTTGCCAGGCAAGCAAAGCCGCTTCGCCATGGAAAGGGATTTGTCGCCCACGATAGTGGCAGGGGTCGTTAATGTTCGGGAATAACACCTGCCAGCCGCCTTCATAGTTCTCCAAAAAATCCATCGGCGGCTGCGGGGACGGGGGCTTCAATCCCCAGGGCGTGTGCATCAGGAATTGCACACCGCTGGGGAGATGGCTGAGCTCATAAATGTCCGCCCCCTTCTGAGGTAAGACGACCATCCTTAAGCAGCCATTTTCCAGCTTCAAGGCACGGTGCCCGTTGAGCGTGATAACCTCAAGCATCCCAACGCCCTAGAAAGTGATTGTCAAGCCACCATCGACGGTGATGACCTGCCCGGTGATATAAGAGGCATCCGGTCCGGCGAGGAAGAAAAAGACTCCGGCCAACTCTTCGGGCATGCCCGCCCGCCGCAAAGGCAGGTGATGCCCTTCGACATAATTTTTCTTAAACCATTCCGAGTCCAGCTCATTGACACCATCCACAACGCTCATCGCCGTCCGCACAAAGCCCGGCGCGACCGCATTGACCAGGATGTTCTTTTCTGCCAGCTCTAACGCCAACCCCCGGCAGTACTGGTTGATGGCTGCTTTTGCCATGGCATATGAGCTGGAGCCGACCTCCGCTCGCTCGCCATGAATTGATGTGCAATGGATGATGCGTCCTCCGTCTTTCATCCATGGTACCGCCATGCGGGTCATGTAGACTGCGCCGTTGATCATAATATCAAAGGCTTTACGCCATTCTTCTAAAGGAGATTCAATCGCTTTGGCCGGAAAATACACCCCGGCGATATTGCACAAAGCATCTAATCGGCCCCATTTCTCGCCAATTGCCTTACCGATGGCTTCAGCAGTAGCCGGGTCACTGTAATCGCCCGGCACGACAAGATGTTCGCCAGGTGGAAAGGTCGCCACCAATTCGCGCAGGGTTTGCTCGCGGCGAGCAGTCACACACACCTCCCAGCCTTCTCGGGCAAAGCGTTGGGCTGTGGCTAAGCCTATGCCCGACGAAGCGCCGGTTACGACAACTTTTTTCCGATCCGTCATAGCTTCCTCCAAAAATCGTTTCTGGTTTGTTTTCCGATCTGTCAGTGTTGGTTTAGTGACCAAGATGGTGCGTCAGAACTTCACACCCATCCTGAGTAACCAGAACAACATCTTCTAAACGCACCCCCAACCCCTGGTCGGGCAGATATATGCCGGGTTCTATGGCGAAAACCATACCCGCCTGAAGGGTCAACTCGTTGTAAGGCACAATGCGCGGTTCCTCGTGATAGGTTACTCCCAACCCATGTCCACTGTGATGCGGATAGACCGGGTATCCATGTCTTTCGATGTGTTGGCGTAACATCGCATCCAAATCACGCGCTCTCACCCCGGGTTTAACCGCTTCCAAACCCTTCTCTAGAGTCTCCAAAACAACCTGCGTAACCTTTTTTTGATCGCCAGAAGGCTCACCAACAAAATGGGTGGCGGCATTGTCACCCCAATAACCATCCAGACGCGGCACAATATCCGCAATAAAAGGATCGCCCGCCTGCAACCGATAATTGCCGGGCAAGCCACCGATCTCGGCCGTGCGTGCCCCACCCACGAAATCGGCCAGCACAGGCAAACGCCCACCCACTTGATGTTCCAGGCCGGCCTTGAGCTGTCCCCAAAGCTCAATTTCGCTTAAACCGACCTGCAAGAGACGTTTGACAATCGCTTGAGCCACATCCGCAATCGCCAACGAAGCTCGAATCTTCTCGATTTCAACGGGAGATTTGACGGCGCGCAGGAACGGCAGCTCATTATCCACCAGCACCCATTGCGCTACAGGGATCGTGTCCATCAGAAGCGGAACCAGGCTGCCGGATAGAAAATTCACTTCCACTGCCACTTTGCCCTTAGAATTCTTGAGCGGCGCAATCAATTCTTTAAAAGCCTGGGCCTGATGATCAAAACCGAAGACCGGTTCCTCAATGGTGTAAGAGACATACTCGCGGGTTGGAATGCCCATCGCTTGCGCAGCCGGGGCTTCCATATCGGATAGTAAAAGGAGGAATTGTTCTTCCCACAAAAAGCCAATCGCCGACCCGCCTTCAAATGGGCTAGGGCCGGTCTGAATTGGAGGGGCATATCCCGTTAGCCAGGTAATGGTGGCCGGGTTGGTCAAAAGTGCTGCAGGGCAACCTTTTTCCTGTAGGGTTTCTTGAAGTCGAGCGAGGGAAATTTCGTTCATGAGGGCACTCTCCTGGTTGGATGAACAAAAGACAACGGCAAAAGCGTTCTGTAAACGATTACACAAACTATCATAGCATAGAACCTGCCCCCTGTCAATTCTGCGAATGTCATTTTTTCCGCCCATACCCTATTGACGCAGGCTTTTTTCTGTGATATAGTGAGATATGTAAACGTTCTCATATCGTTCTCTGGCTTTCCTTATGAAGGAGTTGACCATGACCAAACCAAATGTTCATGCTGTGCACCGCGACTGGGAGCGTCCTTTCCCACGCATCACCGCTGCCGAAGGCATTTACCTCTATGACGAACATGGCAATCGCTATATCGATGGTTCGGGAGGCTCTTCGGTTGTCACCTCGATTGGACATGGCGTGCACGAGATCGATCGAGCGATGTTCGAGCAAGCCCAAAAATTCTCTTTCTACCCTGCCCACGCCTTCAGCAACCAGCAATTCCTCGATCTGAGCGATCTGGTGGTCCAGTTAGCGCCAGGCAATTTACGAAACAATAGCCGCGTCTGGATCACCTGCACCGGTACGGATGCCAATGACGACGCCATCCGCCTCGCCCGTCAGTATTGGGTCGAGAGCGGCAAGCCGTCCAAATACCTCGTCATCGGGCGCTGGCAGGGCTTTCATGGGAACAATATCTACATTGCCAGCATTTCGGGCATCACCGCCAGGCGACGCATCTTCCAGCCCATGTTTACCGATTCCCCCCACCTTGCACCGGCCTTTTGCTATCGCTGTTATTTTGAGCAAACCTATCCCGAATGCAACTTGCTTTGTGCGCGTGCGCTCGAGTCGTTAATCTGTCAGCTTGGGCCGGAAAACGTAGCAGCCTTTATCGCCGAACCGGTGGTCGGCGCAGCCCTGGGTTGTGTGCCTGCCCCGCCAGGCTACTTTGAGAAGGTGCGCGAGATTTGCGACCGTTATGAGGTCCTTTTGATTATCGATGAGGTGATGACCGGCTGGGGACGCACCGGGGCTTTCTGGGGCATTGATCACTGGAACACCAGTCCGGATATCTTGACCACTGCCAAAGGCATGACCGGTGGTTATACCACCCTGTCTGCCGTGATTGCCCGCGATGACATTTGGGCGGTATTGGAGAAGAATCGCTCTCCCTTCAAATCCGGGCACACCTTGAATGCCAATGCCGTCTCCTGCGCCGGCGCAATTGCCGTCATCCGCTATATTCTCGATCACAACCTGACCGAAAACGCCCGTCAACGCGGCGAACAAGCCCTGCAAGGGTTACAACAACTGATGGAAAACCATCCCATTGTCGGCGATGTGCGCGGCAAGGGGTTAATGTTCGGCTTTGAGTTCGTCAAAGACCGCGCTACCAAAGAACCTTTCCCACCCGAACAACGAATCAGCTTACGCTTTGAACAAGCCGCCCTGAAACGTGGCTTGGTCACCTACCCTTGCTCTGGAACGGTCAATGGCATTGCCGGAGATATGATGCTCCTAGCCCCACCGTTGATTATCACTGCGTCTCAAATGGACGAAATGCTGAATATCCTCGACGATTCGCTCACCGAGCTCGAAAAGGAACTGCAATGATCCGTCTTGCCCTCGCCATCCAAACCCCCGAAGTGCCCAAAATCGTGCCGGTTGCCCTGTTGCAGGGCAGCTTTGAGGAAAAACTGCAAAAAGCCGCGGCTTTAGGTTATAACGGCGTAGAGATTATCAGCACAAACCCGGCTGAATTCGATCAACAGGCGCTCAAAGCTCAAATTCAAGCCCTGGGGTTACAGGTATCGGCTGTTGCCAGCGGTGGCATGGGATTTGCCGCCGGGCTTACCCTGTTGAACCCTAATCCCGAAATTGCTGCCCTGGCTTACCAGCGTCTGCTGGCGCTGATTGATTTTGCCCACTTTCTGGAAGCCGAGGTAGTAACCATCGGCACATTCCGCGGGCGAGCGGTAGGCGACAAGGCAACCTCTTTGCAAAAACTGGGTGAGATCTTGCAGACCGCCTGCGAGGTTGCTGCCCCGAAAGGGGTGCGCCTTGCCCTTGAACCCCTGAATCGCTTTGAGGGCGATTTGCTTCACACCGTCGCGGAAACGCTTGCCTTTATCGAGCAAGTCGGCCATCCAGCGCTTGGACTCTTAATCGACACCTTCCATGTCAACATCGAAGAAGCCTCTTACACCCAACCCTATCAACAAGCGCTTGCTGCCGGGCGATTGTTCTATGCCCATCTGGGCGACAACAACCGTCGCCCGCCGGGTCAAGGCTTGATCGATTTCAAAGCCATCCTCACCACCCTGTGTGAAGGAGGGTATCGGGGCTGGCTTTCTGCAGAGCTTCTACCCCTTCCGGATCCCGATCAAGCTGCTCGCTTGACGATCGAATATATTCGTCCGCTGCTTGGAGCTCTCTCATGCAATTGAGCTGTTTGCCGGTTTCTTTCTTTGACGAGATCCTTCAGGGGCGGATGTCCGTTGGCGATTGGGCAAGGCTAGGAAAAAGCCTCGGCTTAGATGCCATTGACATCAGCATCCTTTTCATCCCCAATCGCACCCTGGAACAGGCAAGCCAGATCCGAAAGGCGGTTGAACAGGCGGGAATGAACATCGCCATGATGACCAGCTATCCAGATTTCACCCACCCAAGCGAGCGACAACGCGAGGCCGAATTGCGCGCCGCCATCCACTCGGTTCAGCTTGCCGCAGAAGTGGGCGCCAGGTTGCTGCGGGTGACGGCCGGGCAAGCTCACCCCACAACCCCGCTTGAGGATGGTTGCCGCTGGGCAATCGAGGGATTGAATGCCTTAGTAGCTGAAACTGCCCACTGCGGGGTACAACTGGTGTACGAGAACCATGCCAAGCCGGGTGTCTGGCAATATACTGACTTCTCTCAACCGCCACAAATCTTCTTGCATATCCTGAACCACCTCGACCAGCGTATTCAGGTCAACTTCGATACGGCTAACGCCACCGCCTTCAGCCCTCAACCGCTCACCCTGCTCGAAACGGTACTCTCCCGTTTGGGCAGCATTCATGCTTCAGACACAGCCAAAATCGGCGCTTTAGAACACGTTCTGATTGGCAGCGGCAAAGTCGATTATGCGGCCATCTTTCGCTGTCTCCAAAACGCTGGCTGGGATGGTTGGATTTGCATCGAAGAAGCCTCCTATCAAGGCGAAGCGGGTGTTCGCCAAGCTGTTCAATTTATCCGTAACATATGGCAACAAACCTTATTGGAGAAAACTCAATGACCGACCACAAAACACTTCCCATTGAACCGACACTCTTAGTCGAAATGTATCGGCGGATGCTGACCATCCGCTTCTTCGAAGAAGCCATTTTTGATGTCTATCGCAAAGGCTGGATGCCCGGCCTGGCTCACCTCTCGGATGGTCAAGAGGCAACGCCGGTTGGTGTCTGCATGGCTTTACGCCCCGACGATACCATCACCAGTACCCATCGCGGCCACGGGCATATCATCGCCAAAGGAGGGCAGGTGGAGCCCATGATGGCCGAAGTGATGGGCAAAGTGACCGGCTATTGCCGCGGTAAGGGTGGTGAGATGCATATTGCCGACATCTCCCTGGGTATTTTAGGCGCCAACGGCATTGTCGGTGGCGGCCTAGGCATTGCCGCCGGCAGCGCCTTTACCGCCAAACGCGAAGGCAAAGGGCGGGTCAGTGTGGCTTTCTTCGGCGATGGCGCTGTCAATCAGGGGTTGTGGTATGAAACAGCCAATATGGCGGTTCTATGGAAACTGCCGTTAATCTATGTGTGCGAAAACAACCAGTATACGGAATTCACCCACTGGAAAAAACTGACCGCTGGCGAAGGCTTAGCTGCTCGAGCCAGAGCCATGGGGATGCCCGGCATAGAAGTTGATGGCAATGATGTAGTTGCTGTCTATCAGGCAGCTCGCCAACTGGTCGAGGCTGCCCGCCGGGGGGAAGGGCCGGCCACTCTGGTTTGCCATACCATCCGCTACGGCGGTCATCATGTGGGTGATCCGGGTACGGCTTACCGCACCAAAGAAGAAATGGACGAGTGGCGCAAGAAAGACTCAATCCAGCGTTGTGAAAGACTGCTGGTAGAGAGTGGCATCCTCTCGCCCCAGGAAATTGAAACGACCCGCAGTGAAATCGAGGCGCGCATTCAAAACGCCGTTCAACAAGCCCGCCAAGACCCATTCCCACCGGTAGAAGAGGTATCCGAACATGTCTACGCGTGAACTTACCTTTGCCCAAGCCATCCGCGAAGCGCTGGATGAGGAACTCGCTCGCGATGAAAAGATCGTCCTTTTTGGAGAAGACATTGGCGCCTGGGGAGGGGTCTTTCGCACCACTGAAGGGCTTTACGAAAAATATGGACCTGAACGGGTGATTGACACTCCCCTTAGCGAGGAGGGATATGTTGGCATGGCGGTTGGGATCGCCATGACGGGAATGCACCCGGTCCCCGAGATCATGTTCGGAGATTTTATCACCCT
This sequence comes from Anaerolineales bacterium, assembly GCA_034434515.1. GTDB lineage: Bacteria > Chloroflexota > Anaerolineae > Anaerolineales > UBA4823 > NAK19. The sequence goes on from DAOTZA010000062.1 coordinate 6,762, forward strand.
GGCGATGGACCAAATCGTCAATCAAGCAGCGAAAATGCGCTACATGACCGGCGGACAGGTAGCTGTACCCATCACCATTCGCGCCACCATGGGAGGCGGAAGGTCTTCCGGCGCTCAACACTCTCAATCCTGGCATGCCTGGTTCGCCCATGTCCCGGGACTGAAGGTGGTTGTCCCATCCACACCGTACGATGCCAAAGGTTTGCTGAAAAGCGCTTTACGTGAGCCAAACCCAGTGCTGTTTTTTGAAGACAAGGTGATGTATCATAAAATCAAGGGGCCTGTTCCAGAAGAGGAATACCTGATTCCATTTGGCGTTGCCGACATCAAGCGCGAAGGGCGAGATGTCACCATCATTGCCCTTTCACGGATGGTGCATACCGCTCTGGCAGCGGCTGAACAACTGGCGCAGGAAGGAATTTCTGCTGAGGTGATCGATCCCCGCACCCTCACGCCACTCGATGAAGACACCCTGATCCAATCGGTGTGTAAAACCGGCGGTGCTGTCATTGTTGACGAAGGGTATCAGCGGTTTGGTGTGACAGCAGAATTGGCAGCCGTGATCGCCAGGGGCGCTTTTGACTATCTGGACGCTCCAATTGAACGGGTAGCCGCCATGGATGTCCCCATTCCCTTTTCACCCCCCCTGGAATTTGCCACCATTCCCGATGAAGCGCGCATCATCCAGGCCGTCCATCGCGTTCTGGAGGGAAGACGACCGCAATGAACGCCACCCAACCCAATAGCGAAATCGTGATGCCGCGCATGGGCTTAACCATGGAGAGCGGCAGGTTTATCAAGTGGCTCAAGCAGGTCGGTGAAACCGTCCGCAGTGGTGAACCGCTCTTCGAGATCGAGACCGATAAATCGGTCGTTGAGGTTGAAGCCCTGGCGGATGGTATTCTGAGTCAAATCCTTGCCCAGCCTGGCGAGACCTATGCGGTGGGGGCAGTCTTGGGATATTTAAGCCTCCCTGGCGGCACAAGCCTAGCCCAAGCCGCTATCCAGCCTGAAAGCTCTACCCCCGCGAAGAGCCAGGCGCAGCCTTCAGGCACTGCCTCGTTTGCCACCCCTGCCAAACCAAAAGCCAGCCCGGCTGCCCGGCGCCTCGCCCGCCAACTGGGTGTGGATCTAGCCCAGGTCGTCGGCAGCGGGCCGCAGGGACGCATTGTAGCCTGGAACGTCCAAACCGCCGCCCAAAGCCTCCCTCTGCCATCCCCTGCCTCAACGAGAGTGTCACCAGTCGCCCAACGGCTGGCGGCCGACCTTGGAGTCGATCTCCGTCAGGTGCAAGGCAGTGGACCTGGGGGTAGCATCACCCGGCAGGACGTCGAAATTGCCTACCAACGACAACAGGCTAAAACCGAGCCGCTTTCCCCGCCCTCACCCTTGGATACGGAAGGGATCGTCGAGCCGTTATCCCCCGTCCAACGGCGCATGGCGGAACGAATGACCCAAAGCTTCTCCAACGCCCCCCATTTCTACTTGCAAGCCGAGGTAGATGCACGCAACCTGGTCGCCTTGCGCCAGTCGCTCTTACAACCGCTTGAAAGCCGCTATGGGGTGCATCTGACCTTTACCGATCTGCTGATTTACTTCACCGCCCGCTTGCTCCCTCGCCATCCTCTGCTGATGGCGCAATGGAGCGAGAAAGGGCTGGTGAAATTCACGCAAGTGAATCTCGGTATTGCTGTGGATACCGAGCAAGGTCTTTTCGTGCCTGTGCTGCGTGAGGCCGACAAATTGGGGTTGGCAGAGATTTCCCGGCAGCGTGCCAATCTTGCCGAACGCGCCCGGCAAGGCAAATTGCTGCCTAGGGATTACGAGCAGGGTGTGTTTACTCTAACAAATTTAGGGGCATTGCGCATTGATGTCTTTCAAGCGATCCTTAATCCCCCCCAGGCGGCTATTCTCGCCGTCGGGCGGATTAAAGAACGACCGATGGTTGAAAACCAGCAGGTGATCTCTGCCCCGATGTTCACTCTCAGCCTCTCGGCCGATCACCGCGTTTTGGATGGCGGGAAAGCTGCCCGCTTTCTCAGCGAGCTGGTCGAATGGCTGGAAAACCCAGCCCTCAGCATGGCCTGAACAGCAGCTATGCGAAAAAATCGGCTAATCTCGTGCCAAACCAGGAGAGTTTGTTATCCTAGCCCCCACCAGGGGGCTTTTTTTTGGGATATACGCTGAATCGCTTACTCCAGCCAGGTCGCCGGAGCAATGACTTCACCGCTCCCCTTGATCAAGCCAATCCCCATCTGACGCACGGCCTCTATTGCCGAAGCATCCGGTCGAATGGCATAGGCATATACCCAATACGGGGCGCTATAGCCGGCTTTCTCCAGTCGCTTACGCCATGTAGCCGATCGCATCCGCTGAGCCCAGGCGATGACATCTCGGCGGTTCAAGCGTGTCTTCGCCTCGACCGCCACTGTTGCTCGCCGCCCCTGCTCATCTTCCACTTGCAGAATGACATCCACATCGCCGTTCAGCCGTAAGGTAGTAACCTGGGACAAAATGCGATAACCTTTCTGACGCATCACCGTATCGGTAACAGCCGAGGCTTCGTCCTCCAGGCTTGCCCCAATCAGTTCCTTCAATCCACCAAGCTCACTTGCCAGTCGATCGACCTTTTCGTCAGTGCGCTTTTGCGCCTCTGCCAGCTCTTCGACGCGTTGTTCGGTGCGCTTTTGCGCCTCTGCCAGCTCCTCCACGCGTTGTTCGGTGCGCTTTTGCGCCTCAGCCAGCTCCTCCACGCGTTGTTCGGTGCGCTTTTGCGCCTCTGCCAGCTCCTCCACGCGTTGTTCGGTGCGCTTCTGCGCTTCAGCCAGCTCTTCCACGCGTTGTTCGGTGCGCTTTTGCGCTTCAGCTAGCTCACGGATTGCCTGCGGCAAAGTCAGAATCTCATCACTGAGCAGCAATTGTCTCAACTCTGCTCTCCATTCCGGATGCTGGTAAAGCAACTCGACCAATTCGCGGTATTCGCGCACATTAAAGGGCATCCTCAAAACTCCTTATGTGTAGAATTATACCCTAATGCACGCATAACCATCCGTAGGACAAATTTAAAAATTTGTCTTACAAATCACGTACAACCGGATTGACAAATTTAAGGGCATCCAACCTATGAGAGAGGTGATCAATCATCGACAAGTTGGGCAATTGCGGTTAAACTAACAGCAATCCTTTTGCGGCGATACCTGTTCGCATGAACGGAAAAAACCCATCGCCAGGATGTTACCCTAGTTTTATCAAGCTTGACGCAATTCGGGTTTCAGGAGCAAACATGGCAAAAAAAGTTGTCTTCCTTCATACCGTTCCTTCCCTGGTTGGCCTCTTTACCGATCTGGCTAAAGAACTGCTTCCAACCTTCGAAGTCATGCATATTGCTGATGAAATGCTTCTCAAGCTGGTTTTAGGGCAAGGTGGCTTATCGCCTTTCATCTACCAGCGGGTAGCCGACCATGCGATCGCGGCTGAACGAGCTGGAGCAAGCGCAGTGCAATGCACTTGCTCGTCTATTTCTCCGTGCGTGGATGTCGCCCAACCATTCGTGGGTATTCCCGTGCTAAAAATCGATCAGCCAATGATCGATGAAGCCTTGCGGATTGGAAAACGCATCGGGGTTGCCGCCACAGCCCCTACCACCTTGAAGCCAACCACCGATCTGGTGCGCCAAAGAGCCGCCTTCTTTGAGATGGATGTTCAGGTAGAGTCGCGTCTCTGCGAAGGCGCGTATCAAGCCCTGTTCAACGGTGATCCGCAGACTCATGATCAGATTGTGCGCCATCATTTGCTTGACCTGATGGAGCGCAACGACGTGATCCTCCTGGCTCAGGCTTCCATGGCACGGGTGGCTGACAGCCTTTTACCTGAAGATAAGCGCATTCCCATCCTGTCCAGCCCTCGCCTGGCAATTCAGCATCTGAAAAAAGTGCTGGATGAGCCAGGTTAGGAACCTCAGTCAGGACTTCTTCAACTCATGACGATGAAGAAGCGACAAAGTCGTTGCTAAGACCGAACGAATAGTTCTTTAACCAATCCATCTGGTGCTTCACCATGACGACAACATTCCCCCCGCTCCTTGATTATGCCGCCTATTTCATTGACCTGGATGGAACAGTCTACCTGGGAAAACGTCCTCTCCCGAAAGTCAAAGAGACGCTTCAAGCGCTCAGGTCGTTGGGAAAGCGCTTGCTCTTCCTAACCAACGACGCCTCGCTTCGCCGCGAGCATATCGCCCTCAAATTGCAAAAAATGGGCATTGCCGCCGCTACCGAAGAGATTATCAATCCCTCTCTGGTTGCGATTCGTTACCTGCGCCAGGTTTATCCTCAAGCGCCGATCTTCGTCATCGGCGAAGGTGACTTACCCAACGAACTAGCCGAGGCAGGTTTACCGTTAAGTGATAATCCACAGTATATTCAAGTGGTTTTGGTCAGCACCGATCATCATTTTAGCTATCGCAAACTCAAGATTGCTTTCCGTGCCATTCGCAACGGCGCCATCCTGCTCGCAACCAACGCTGATCGCACGTATCCCAACCACCGCGGCGAAGAAGTACCCGATGCCGGCGCCTTAATTGCTGCTATCGAAGCCTGTACGGCTCACCCTCTGGACGTTTTATTTGGCAAACCGGCGCCTTTCATGGCAGAGCTTGCTCTGCAGATGGTAGCGCTTCCGCCAACCCAATGTTTGCTCATTGGCGATAACCCAGAAACAGACATTCGCATGGGCAAAGGCGCGAACATTCCTACGGCTTTGGTACGGAGTGGGATTGGAAAAAACTCGAATTTTTCCCTGCCTGCAGAACACCCCGATTACACCCTTAACCAATTCGCCGATATCCTCAGTTCGACTCAAGGGTAAGGCTGGCAATTTGGACAAAAATGAGTGCCGCGTTGGCCGACCAAAATACGCTGGATCACCGTTCCGCAACTCAGACAGGGCAAGCCAGTCCGCTTATAGACCCGAAAAACATTCTGGAAATCCCCACCGCGATAGACCCAATCGATACTCGCTCCATTGCGACGAATTCCCTCGGTTAGCACCGCTCGAATGCAATCCAACAAACGGCTCGCCTGGGCAAAGGTAATCTGAAATGACAGGCGTAGAGGATGCAACCCCGCACAATGCAAGGCTTCATCAGTGTAAATGTTGCCCAGGCCGGCGATAAATCGTTGGTCTAACAACAGGGGCTTTAGCTGGCGGCGAACTCCCTGCAAGCGTTGATAAAAAACTTGCGCAGTAAGGCTTGCATCGAAAGGCTCAGGGCCCAGGCTGTCTAACACCACCTGCGGGTCAGTCATCAGCCACACCCGCCCAAACTTACGCGGGTCATGGAAGGTTAGGCGGCGGTTATCGGCAAAGTTCAGGATCAGACGGCTATGCCTAGCAAGGGGGTGATCGGCTGCCTCCACCCACAGATCACCACTCATACGGAGATGAATCAAGAGCGTGTGATGGGTCAAGTCAAGCCTCAAGAATTTACCTCGCCGTCCAATGGTTTGAATCGCCTGTCCGGCAAGGGTTTCGCTAAACCTTTGCGGAGAGAGCGCAACGAGGGTTCGAGGCCAAAGGACGTGCGCCGAGAGAATCTTTACCCCGATCAACGGTGCTTGCCCTGTTGTACCCTCTCTGAGACGGGAAGCGATTGATTCAACTTCGGGCAGTTCGGGCATACATTATTCGTCAAACATCTCGCCGACACTGCGCCCCTGATTCGCGCGGCGAATGACTTCGCCGAGGAGCGGCGCGACCGAAAGCACCGTGATTTTATCTTTAAGCAGTTGATATTTATGTTCGGTGAGCGGAATCGTGTCGGTAGTTATAAACTCCTTTATCGGCAAAGCTGCCAGGTGCTCAGCAGCATCTCTGGACAAAATCGGATGGACACAAACCAGATAAATCTCCCGCGCCCCCATCGACTTGACCAGATGAACTGCAGAAGTAACCGAGCTACCTGTATCAATTTCATCGTCGACGATAATGGCATCGCGGTCTTTCACATCGCCGATGAGGGTTAGCGCTTCGGGAGTGTCTTCTTTACCAGTGCGGCGCTTCTCGATAAAAGCAATTGGCACGTGCAGATTGGCCGCAAAGTTTCGCCCTTTCTTGGCAAAGCCAAGGTCGGCTGCCACGACGACCGGTTCTTGCATGTGTTGCTGTTTCCGTTGCATATAAGCTGTCAAGATATGAAAAGCAGACAAAACATCCCCTGGAATCGAGAAGAACCCTTGAATTTGTCCGGCATGCAGATCAAGGGTGATATAGCGATCGGCACCGGCAATCTCGATCATGTCACAGACCAAACGAGCCGTGATCGGTACGCGCGGTTTATCTTTCTTATCCGAGCGGGAATAACAGAGATACGGGATCACCGCCGTGACCCGCCCTGCCGAATCGAGGCGCATGGTTTGCAACATAATCAGCAATTCCATCAAGTTCTGATGCACGGGCGCTGAAGTGGTCTGGATGACATAAACATCCTGGCCACGCACGCTTTTGTGCAGTTTGACCCACAAATTATCGTTAGGGAAATGGACCACATCCCGGCCGCTTAGGGGGATGCCCAGATAGTTCGAGATGTCCGCTGCCAGGGCTGGGCAAGCCGTGCCAGCAAATAGTTTTATATCCCCATACAAGTTGATTTCGCGGTGGGCATGAAGATTTCTCATTGCTCGACTCCATCCAACAGAATTTCTAACGCCTGATAAGGGGAGAGTTGCCGTGAGACGATTTCATTCAGAAGGTGTTCATAAGTCTCAACGGAAATGGCATCCTGAAGGCGTTTGAGCAGAATAGCCTGTAAACGGTTTTCTAATTCGGTTTGGAGACGCAGCCGTTCGCGACGTCCCCACTCTCCGCTTGAATGTAAATAGCGATGATGTTCCTGAATTGCTTCACAGACTTCGCGGATACCTTTGCCTTCGGTGGCTATCGTGCGGATCAAAGGCGGTGTCCAGCCTTTGGAAGGCTGTTCGCCTTCTGCTTTTGTTCTCTGTCGGTTGCCGGCCAGTTCCAGCATCATTCGCAAGGTACGTTCTGCATTATCTGCCAGCGGACGGTCGGCTTTATTCAAGACAATCACATCGGCAATCTCCAAAATACCGGCTTTAATTGCCTGAATATCATCACCCAACCCTGGGGCTTCGACCACAATAACCGTATGAGCCAAACGGGCAATATCCACTTCAGCCTGTCCTGCACCAATGGTTTCGATAAAAATTATCTCGAAACCGGCCGCATCGAAGACTTGCACCAAATTGGCGGTGCTGGCTGCCACGCCTCCCAGGGCGCCTCGCGAAGCTGTCGAGCGGATAAACACGTCCGCATCCCCCACCACATCTCGCATCCGAACGCGATCACCCAAAATGGCTCCGCCACTGAATGGGCTGGAAGGGTCTACGGCCACCACTGCAACCCGAACAGGTTTCTGAGCCCCTTCAGGATGACGCAACGCATAAACCAGTTGATTGACTAAAGACGACTTTCCGGTGCCAGGCGCCCCGGTGACCCCAATAATATGGGCTTTGCCGGTATAGGGAAAGAGTCGATTGAGTTCCTCAACCCCCTCCTGGGATTCATTTTCTACCTGGGTCAAAAGGCGAGCCAACGCCAGGCGGTTGCCCTGCAAGACCGATTCTGCTAGTGACATTCCGATCCGTCCAGTTGCTCACCGTTGGGAGGACCGTTCGACCCGGCTAACCGCTGCGGAGATATCCTTGATGATTTGTTCGGTCAAGGTACCAGGGCCATACACCCCCATAACCCCCATTTCCAGCAAACGGGGAATATCTTCATCGGGAATAATCCCACCCACAAACACTTTGACATTTTCCTGACCCTGAGCACGCAGCAGATCGAGGATACGCGGCACCAGTGCCATGTGGGCGCCAGATAAAATGGAAAGCCCAACCACATCAACGTCTTCTTGCAAAGCTGCCTCTGCTACCATCTCCGGGGTTTGGCGTAAGCCGGTGTAGATCACCTCCATCCCTGCATCACGCAAGGCTCGCGCCACCACTTTGGCTCCCCGGTCGTGGCCATCCAGACCAGGCTTGGCAATCAGGACTCGAATTTTTCGTTCGCTCATATCCTACCCGCAATCTAAGAAGATACCTTGATTATACCGCGAACAAAACAAGAGACCGCCATTTCTGACGGCCTCCTGCAGCGCTGCGGTCATCTACCCTGCAATGAGGAGGGATGCCGCAGCGCTTCGTAAGGTACTACTATCTGACATCGACATCACCTCCTCTTCGGTGGGATAGCGAAGATGAGGTTGCCATTTCGGGTTGAAATGGCTGCTTTGAGTATCACACAAAATCCATTGAATGTCAATAGAGAGCGTTTCCCTCTAATTTGTCATTAACCAAGTATCTATGGCGTCGGTGGAGCGAACGCGGTGCATCCCCGCCTCGGCATAACGGGCAAAGGCTGCCTCTGCCATCTCGGTGTAATCAACCACCTCCGGCACGACCACCGGCGACATGCAGTCTTCCAGCAAATAAATCTTGCCCGCCAGGCCTGGATCCATCCGTTGGATTTCTTCGAGCCAATCTCCTACCGTCCAATTCACACAATGACTCTTGGCTTGACCGGCAACCAGAATGGCGTCGTAATCCTGGAGCAGTTGCAAGAAATATGGATGAGGCTCTGCCAGAGGTTTGCCCCAGAAATCCTCCATCACCTCTGGGCGAATAGCAGAATAATTTTCCGTTAAGGGGGCATCACCTTTAATTTCAAAATGAGCCTGGCTGCTGCGCGCAATGGTGTGAAAGAAAACCGCCTCTTCAAAAGCTGAAACCAGCGCATGACCAATTCCCCCCAACATGGCATGATAGGGCCAGATCGTTAAATCGTACTTCCCCTTTTTCGCCAGTTCTTCCACGTAGTGAAGCAGTTGTTGTTGCCCATACGCTTCATCGATGCCGAGGCTGAAGGCTGCCAGAGGATTGAAACGCCATTTGCCGTTTTGAACATCTTGCAGGGTGACAAGCGTCACCGGACCGGGATGCTCTCCCTGCTCATTGATGAGCATAATGGGATGGAAAATCTGAAAGGCGCGATGGGTATCCAGGGTAACGACCACGCGGGTTATACGATGCAAATGGCGATAGAGGAATTCACATAAACGACGATTGTCTTCGACTGCCCCCATTCCGGAACGCCCACCGACAAACAATTCAAAACCAGGGATACAAAAGGTGTTCTGTACGTCGATGGCGACCAGAGCGATTTTGAAGGTGTCGCATTGGGCAGCCTGGATGTGATAGCGTTCTGCCCATTGGCGCGCCTCGGCAGCCCGCTCTTGATAGGGAACACGCCAGACTTCGCCCACTTTTTGGGGATCATAAAAAGGAGGTAGCGGTAAGGTTTCCATTGGGGTTGATTCTGCACTCATCGGACACTCCTCTCTAAGAGCAATTTCACTTTTGCCTGCGACGGGTTGGTTTTGAAGGGTCACGTGGGATCGCCGTATAGGACGGCACCGCTAAAGGATAAATGCGACACAAACGCCGGTCTTCAATACGCGTGAGCAAGCGCGGCTCAAGCTCCTCGCGCAACTTGCCCAGGGTAATCACGGTTGGCAATTCGGCTAAATAGCGAAAATGGATGATCTGATAGAGCTTTTCGTTGCTCCAGGGAGAACTGGTTTGCCCTCCCAAATCATCCAGGATCAACAGGGGCGCCCGACGCACATCCTCAAAGCGCTCATCCAGGGATTCGGGGCTGGATGGACTGAAGGTCGCCCGCAGGGCATTCAACAACTCGCCTACATCCACGAAGCGCGACGGTTGACCAACATCTCGGCGGTGATTGTGAATAGCAGCCGCTAAATGGGTCTTGCCGCTGCCAGATGGCCCATTAAAGACAATCCAGCCGCTTGGATTCTCGGCAAATTGCCGCGCCGCCCGAAACGCAGCTTCCAGTTCACGCAAGGAGTCAGCCGGTAACCCCTCGTTTTTGCGGAGATCGAAATTGGCGAAGGTGCATTGCTGCAGCCTGGGGAACATGGCAAACTCGTGCATTCCCAACTCATCCATCGGGCGCCGATAATCCGGCGCCAGGATCACCACCTTGGTCACCAGATCGGGGTCTTCCAACCGCGAGCGAATGCGGCCTTCTATTTGATCCAGGCGCAGATTGGTAGTGATCACCGTTGGCAAGCGATTGATATAACGATAGTTGAGTATTTGGAATAATTTTTCCTGCGCCCAAGGAGTGGCGTTTTGGGTGCCGAAGTCGTCTAAAATCAATAAGCGGACTGTACGAATTTCATTAAAATGCTCCTCAAAACGGTTGTCCGCATCTGCCATGGTTGCGCGCAAGCTATCTAAGAGATCCGGAACGGTGAGAAATAAGGTAGGAACATGCATTAGTACTACAGCATTGGCAATGGCGGCTGCCAGGTGCGTCTTTCCACACCCGTAACCACCTTGCAGGAACAGCCAACCCTGCAAGGTTTCCGCAAACGTGCGCGCCTGGCGATAGGCCATTTCAATCGAATTTGCTTCTTGAGGGTACAACCCTGCTCGCCCGCGCGGATTGAAATTCTCGAAGGTCAAATGATTCAAATGCTCGAGATGACTGTAAGCATACAAACGCTGATAAACCTGTTGCCGGCTTTGAGCGGCGCGGCATTCACAAATCTCCACCCGCCCAAATCTGGGATGGTCTAGCGGCACATCCCAACGCACATAGCCCAGCCCATGGCAAATAGGACAGTTCGGATCTCCCGCTTCTGCCTCGGTTTTCAGCTCAGCCCTGTTCTCAACCGCTTTTTCGGGCCGGTTTTCGCCACTGCTCGGAGTATTTGCGGAGAGCTTCTTGAGAATCTGATCCAGTCTTTCGCTCACCTTTACCTTCTTCCTTCCAACGTTTCAGGATCGCCTCGACATACCGCCAATTGCGCGCATTCCTCTCGACAGCGATCTGAATAGCTTCTTCGATCCATGCCGGTGGATAGGAACCTTCTGCCTCCCGCAATGTCTCGGCAATAAGCGGCGTGAGCGCTCCGATGTGCTGCTCATAGAGATGAAAAATATTGGGGGGTTCTTGACCAATCTCAATCGGGATTTCAGAATCGGTTGTATAGCGCCAGTTGCCTTTCTGAATCGCCTCAACCGCAGCCCGACCGAGAGCCGTGTTGAGGAAATACAAAGCGGTTTCGCCTCCATTCGCCCGTACGAAAGCGCGTAACAGCACTCCCCGGTCAACTGCCCTGGATAGCGCCAGAGAGAGCGCCTGCTCAGGGCTAGACTCGCCATAAACCAATCCTTCCATAAAGGCCGCATCTTTCTGAAAGTTTCCTATCTGGATATAGGGTACCACGTCCCCGCTGCGGTGTAAGAACCAGATGGTGTAAAGGATGACCTTAAGCTCATTGATATCTTCAATGTCCGCAAGGAGTTCCTGAAAAAACTCGTTTGGGACGGGCACCGCGCTGCGTTTATGGCTCGAAAAACCGGAGAAGGCTTTGATGGCTCGCATCTCTTTTCCCTTCAGAGTTGGGTGAGATCGATCACCCGCGTGGCGGCGTTTTCAAATTTGGCAATTTTATCCCGAAAGACCAACTCTAAACTACCCACCGGGCCATTGCGGTGTTTTGCCACTCTCAATTCGATGATATTCTGTTTGAGCGGGTCGTTCTTGTGCTCAACCGGGCGATGGAGAAAGATGACTACATCGGCATCCTGTTCCAAGCTGCCGCTTTCGCGCAAATCGGAGAGTTGTGGTTCTTTATCGGCGCGTTGTTCAACTGCGCGAGAGAGTTGCGCAGCGACCACAACCGGCACATTCAATTCACGGGCTAATATTTTCATATTGCGCGAGAGATAAGACACCTCCTGCACCCGGTTCTCATGGCGCATCCCACTGCTCATCAATTGCAAGTAGTCCACCAGAACCAGGTCTAAGCCGAACTCAAGGTGTAAGCGGCGGCACTTGGTGCGCATTTGAAGTGGGGTAAGGGCTGGAGTATCATCCAGGAAGATTTGCACATTGCGCAGGGACTCGATTGCCTGAGTCAGCACCTGCCACTCATCGGCATCCAGTTGGGCTGTGCGCAGTTTTTGCGAATCGATACCAGTCTCCTGAGAAAGCAACCGTTGCACCAATTGTTCGTTGGACATTTCCAGCGAAAAGATTGCCACGTGTTTCCGTTTAACCTGCGCCACATATTTTGCCACCGAAAGCAAGAAAGCCGTCTTGCCCATGCCAGGCCGACCGGCGACAATAATAAAGTCCGAAGGCTGTAAGCCAACCAAGAGGCGATCGAGGTCGATAAAGCCGGTGGGGATACCGGCGGTTTCTTCGCCGCGCAGGACGATTTCCTCGAGGTGGTCATAATACTCTCCCAGCACGGCACGGATGGTTTTCAGGTCGCGCTCTAAACGTCGCTCACTGACGCCGAAAATCGCCTTTTCGGCTTCGTCCATCAGGTCTTCGACCGTCGTCTCTTCTTTGATCGCCAGTTTGGCAATCTCATTGGCGGCGCTCATCATCTGGCGGCGGATCGAGGCCGCTTCAACAATTCGCCCATAGGCCTGAGCGTGAAGAGAAGTGGGGACATTGGTGATCAGGTAGGAGATATAGGCAGCACCCCCGGCTTCTTCCAGCTTTCCTCGCCGCGCCAGTTCTTCCGTGACGGTCAGGTAGTCAATTGGCGTGCGGGTTTCATAAAGATGGGTAAAGCATTCCCAGATCCAGCGATGGCGAATCAGGTAAAAATCTTCCGGGCGCAGAAAACTGGCAACCTCAAAATAGGCTTCGGGGTTGATCAACACCGAGCCCAGGACAGCTTCCTCCGCTTCGCGGTTATAGGGGACGAGGGGAGGGCTGGGAGTGGAAGTCTCCTCCGGTGGGTAAAACGGTTCCATCTTTGATTTTAAAAAAGTGAGCTACGTGGATAAACGCTACGCTAGCACTTTCGCCCAGAGGTTATTTGTCCTTTTCCTCGTCGTCATCTTCTTCTGGGCCTTCCAAATCCAGCTTTTCCAAGAAATCCTCAAAGACCGACAACCGTTCATCCGAGATTTCTTCTTCTTGAGCCGGTTTTGGTTTTGAAGATGGAGCGGCCGGCAGGCTTTCTTGGGTTTCGCTTTGCAAGTCTTTTTCCGGCACTACCCCAGCAATGTCCATCACCGACTTGGCAACGAAGATCGGAACATGGGCGCGCACTGCCAGATTTAGCGCATCCGAGGGGCGAGCATCGATACTGACCGATTGACCGTTGACTTCCGCAATGATGTTGCCGTAGAAGGTATCATCTCTCAAGGCAGCCACTTCCACCCGTACAATCCGGGCGTTAAAGACGTGGAAAACGTTCTTTAACAGGTCATGGGTAAGCGGACGGGCAACCTCCACTTCTTGCAAGGCAATGGTAATCGCCTCGGCTTCATAGACTCCGATCCAGATTGGGAGATAGCGTTCCGCATTGACTTCGCGCAAGATCACAATCCGTTGCTGAGACATCAGGCTAACCCGGATGCTATCGATCACAACTTCGATCATTTCTTCGGCCATAAGATTTTTCCTACGGATGAACTTGGCTTTCTCTGCTAGGATGTAATTCTAACACGGGCGGGCTGGTTCTGCAACTTGTTTCGACAAGCAATGAGATAACCAGCAAAGCAATCTCGGACCAACTTGAACATGTCGAGATTGCTTCGCCACAAACGCCTGCCATGCCTTGCTCAAGGCATTTCGAAGCACCCTTTTTCTAGCTCTAATCCAAACTACCGGTAGCGATTGCCTTTTTCACCTCTCCAATAGCTTTGGTGATCTGGATTTCACGCGGGCAGGCGAGCGTGCAGTTAAAGATGGTGTGGCACCGATAGACGCCAAACTGATCGCTCAGAATGCGCAGACGCTCCGCTGCGGCCCGATCGCGGCTATCAAAAATAAAGCGATGGGCGTTGACAATTGCAGCCGGGCCAACATAGCGATTGTTCGACCAGAATGAGGGACACGAGGTCGTACAAGCGGCGCACAAGATGCACTTGGTAGTATCGTCAAAGCGTTCCCGCTCTTGCGGCGATTGCAGCCGTTCTTTCAAGGGCGGTGGCTCATCGTTGATCAGATAGGGCATCACCGATTCGTAATGCTCGAAGAAAGGCTCCATGTCCACGATCAGGTCTTTAATCAAGGGCAACCCTAATAAGGGTTCAACCGTAACTGTGCCCTTCCCCACATCCTTTACCAACGTCTTGCAGGCAAGGCGATTCACGCCGTTAATGCGCATGGCATCGGAGCCGCAAATGCCGTGCGCGCAAGAACGGCGAAAAGCTAAACTGCCATCCTGATAGCCTTTGATTTTTTCCAGTAAATCCAAAACGCGGTCGGTTGGCTCCGCCTCAACGCGAAAGATCTGATAGTGCGGCCGTTTGTCGGTTTCGGGGTTGAATCGCAAAATTTTGACTTTAACTTCCATGGCAGCCTCGCTTAGTAGGTTCGTTCCTTGGGCGGATATCTGGTGATAACAACCGGCTTATAGCGCAATTTGACTTCGCCATCCTCTTGTAGCCAGGCAAGGGTGTGCTTTAGCCAGTTTTTGTCATCTCGTTTGGGGTAATCTTCGCGGGCATGGGCACCGCGGCTCTCTTTGCGAGCCAGGGCAGAAGCCGTCGTCACCAGCGCCAGGTCGAGCAAATTGCCAACCTCCCAGGCATTCAACAGTTCCGTGTTAAACACTTTCCCGCAATCATCCAACTTCAAGTTGCGATAGCGTTCCTTTAATTCACGCAGCTTGGTTAGCGCCTGCTGCATTCCCTCAGCGGTGCGGAAGACGCCGACGTGTTCCATCATGACCTCTTTCATCTCTTCGGCAATCGTTGAAACTCGTTCGCCTTCGCCTTTACACCGTCGCAGGCTATCCAGTTGCTCAAGGGCAAAATCAGCCACGTCTTTGGGTAAAGCCTGAAATTGAGACCGGCAGGCATATTCGGCTGCCCGCAAGCCGGCGTGTTTGCCAAAGACCAGTAAATCCAGGAGCGAGTTGGTGCCCAGACGGTTGGCGCCATGCACGGAAACGCAAGCTGTCTCGCCGGCGGCATATAAACCGGGTAAGACCTTATTCTTTTCGTCAATCACGACCTCGCCAAAACGATTGGTCGGAATGCCACCCATAGCATAATGCGCCGTGGGTTGCACCGGCATGGGTTGTTGAATAGGGTCAATCCCCAGGTAAGTGCGGCAAAAGTCGATGATATCCGGCAATTTTGAAAGCAATTCCTCAGCCGTTACCCGATAGGGGCTGCCATCCGGACGGGTGCGTCCATCGAGAGCTGCAAATCGATTGACCGTCTCAGGGCGGACATCCAGATAGAGATAATCTTTCCCGTCAATACCACGCCCTTCCCGCATCTCCAGGTACATGGCTCGGCTGACCACATCGCGGGAAGCCAGGTCTTTGACGCGCGGGGCATACTGTTCCATAAAACGCTCGCCCTTGCCGTTGATCAGCACTCCGCCTTCGCCGCGTACCCCTTCGGTGATCAAGATGCCCAGCTTGTAGATGCCAGTGGGGTGAAACTGGAAAAACTCCATATCTTCAGCCGGGATGCCCCGCCGCAGGGCAATGGCGATCCCATCCCCGGTCAACGCATAAGCGTTTGAGGTGATTTTCCAGATGCGACCATGACCGCCGGTGGCAATGATTACCGCGTTGGCGTGGAAGACATGAATATCGCTGGTTGCCAGTTCGATTGCCACAACGCCTTGCGCCACACCGTTTACCAAAATCAAGTCTAAGACTTGAAATTCATCATAGAAGGTGACGTTATTCTTGAGGCACTGTTGGTACAGCGTCTGTAATATCATGTGTCCGGTGCGATCGGCGGCGTAACAGGAACGGCGCACCGGTTTGCCAGTAATATTGTTTGTGTGTCCGCCGAACGGCCGTTGAGCAATGCGGCCATCAGGTGTGCGCGAGAAGGGCAAGCCCATGTGTTCCAGCTCATAGACCGCTCGCACGGCTTCGGTGCACATGAACTCAATCGCGTCCTGGTCGCCCAAATAGTCACTGCCTTTCACCGTATCAAAGGTATGCCATTCAGGATGATCTTCTTCTAGGTTACCCAACGCTGCGCCAACCCCTCCTTGCGCTGTGCCAGTGTGCGAACGGGTCGGATAGAGTTTGCTGATCACGGCCGTCGTTGCCGTCTTCGAGGCATAAAGCGCTGCCATCAAACCCGCCCCGCCGGCTCCTACAACTACAACATCGTACTGATGCAATCTCATCGTTATCGCTCCTTTTTTCCTTCAGGAAGCCAGGATAACAAAGACAGCCATAATCATAAAGAACAGCCAGACCAGGAAGATCAAGCCACGCAACATCGGCTGCCAAATCGTATTGCCGATGTAGTCCTCGATGACTACCCGCAATCCGTTAAAGCCGTGCGAAATGCCGAAGAAGGCAATAACAATCTGCATGATTTGCCAGTAGGCGTTTGCCCAACCCTGGGTGACATCGGGGATATTGCTGTTGACCACATGATTGGGGTTGGGAAAGAACGTCCAGCGCGCCAGTGTGGGCAAATCTAAAAGCTCGCGTCCTCCCATCACAAACGCCATCACTAGGCCTACCCCGCCGAGAAAGAGCAACGCCAAACCCGAAATGCGGGTAAACATCCACATAATATATTCAAAGCTCATCGCCGGTTGTGGAACGGTTCTACTGCGCATCAAAGACCTCCTCATTCACCGCTGATAATGCGCGCAATGATAAAAAATACCGCTAACCCATAGAGAGGAATAAAGACCACCCATTGCAACCAGGTGACCTCGCGCTGATATTCTAAGAGCTTCGGGAAAGTATCTAAGAGGATGATCCGCAAGCCGTTCAAGGCATGAAAGATGACCAGAAAGTAGAGCGGCGCTTGAAAGTATGGCGATTGGTAAACAATGTTGATCGCCGTGCCTATGTCACTGCCGAACTGCTGGGTCAAGAACGAGGCAAAAACATGCATCCCGACAAACACTACCATAGCCAGTCCCCCCAGGCGATGGAGCAGCCAGGCAATCATTGTTCCGCCGCCGCGATAGCGCAACCCTTGCCACCAGGTCTGAAGTTTCGCTCTCACGTCTGTCTCCTTTCCGAGCAGATAAGCTCCCCTTGATGGTGTGGAAGATTGCCGGGCGTTGCCGGCAAACGCCAGGGCGCAAGACCGCCCATCCAAATCGTAAGCATCCATGTTCGCCAAACGAAACTGAAGGCACACCGATTAAAATTCCTGAGATAGAAAAAGGAAAACCAATAAATTTTCTGGTTTATACTTAATTCTACTTGAAATTCAAAGCATTTAAGGTATTATTTCTCCGTGATGGATGTCACCGATTTTTTCATGTCACTTTTCGGCTTGAGGATCATCCTATATTTTGATAGAATATATCGCAATAATTTGTTCCACAAAGCACAAACGAGGAAACTGGATGGCTAATTCGCCCAATATGACCCGCAGACAATTCGTCACCGTGATTGGAGCAGCGATCAGCGCTTTCATGGGAGCAGTCGTTGGCTTACCGGCAATCGGTTACCTGCTCTCGCCAGCGCTTGAAAAACAAAAGGGGGAAAGCTGGATACCCCTCGGGCCGCTGGAGAAATATCCCCTCAACCAACCCACCCTGTTCACGTTCACCCGTACCAAGAAGCACGGTTGGGAGAAAACGGTCACAAGTTATGGGGTTTACGTTTTGCGCACTTCAGAAACGCAGGTGCGGGTCTTTTCTAATGTCTGCACTCACCTGAGCTGTCGGGTTAACTGGAATGCTGAATTGCAAGAATATCTCTGTCCTTGCCACGATGGGCATTTTGCCATCGATGGCGCAATTATTTCCGGACCACAACCGCGTCCGTTAGAAGAGTACGAAACCAAGATCGAAGACGGGAATCTGTTTATCTTTCTCAAGGAAGCCTAACAATGTTTAGACGACTCTTTCAATGGCTTGACGAACGACTGGGATTGACCACCATCCACGATGTGGTTTTAGACCGTAAAGTGCCCAAAGTGAACTGGTGGTTTACGTTGGGCAGCGCCAGCCTGTTTCTCTTCCTCCTGCAGGGCATTACGGGCATCTTTCTCACCGTTTATTATGTGCCCTCCCCTGACCATGCCTATGACAGCGTGCAATATATCATGAATGAAGTGCGCTTTGGCTGGCTGATCCGCGGCATTCACCACTGGGGAGCTTCCTTGATGGTACTGGTGGTTTTTATTCACATGCTGCGTACCTTTTTCTATGCGGCCTACAAGTACCCACGCGAGCTGACCTGGTTGAGCGGCGTGGTTCTGCTCTTAGCCACCTTGGGGATGGGCTTTACGGGATATTTGCTGCCGTGGAATCAACGTTCTTACTGGGCAACCACGGTTGGCACAGAGATTGCCGGCACTGTACCCCTGATTGGACCTTTCATTCTCAGTGTGCTGCGCGGCGGTGAAGAGCTAAGTGCCATTACCCTGGCGCGCTTTTTTGCTGTGCACATCTGGTTTTTACCAGCCCTGATTGCTGCCATGATTGGCTTGCACCTCTATCTGGTCATCCGCCTGGGCATCTCTCACATCCCGGATGAAAGCGATTAAGTAGAGAGGAACACCCTGCTTTTTTGGCGCTGATAAGAGGAGACGGAGGTCGAGAGAATATTCCGTTTGGGAAGGATCAACGATGAACGACGAAATCAAACAACGCTACAAAGAGAAATATACCCTCGCTAAGCAAAAAGGTGTCAAGTTCTTCCCCGATATTATCTACAAAGACCTCCTGGTTGCCTTTGGGATATTTCTCCTGCTGATCGGTTTAGCCGTCTTTGTTGGCGTGCCCAACGAGCCCAAAGCCGACCCCAACGACACCTCTTATATCCCTCGCCCGGAGTGGTATTTCCTCTTTCTCTTCCAATTGCTCAAATACTTTCCGGGAAAAATTGAATGGATCGGCACGGCTGTGCTGCCTGGCTTAGCCGTTCTGACTCTCTTTCTATTGCCTTTCATCGACCGCAATCCGCATCGTCACTGGTCAAAACGCAAAGTCGCCTTGAGCGTGATGGGCGTAATTGTGACCGGCATGGTTGTTCTGACTATTCTGGCTGCCGTAACCACCCCACCCCAGGCAGAGGTGTCGGCTGCCACGACCATTAGCGAGCAGATGGCTCTGGGAGAAGAGCTTTATGGCTTGCATTGCGTTGAATGTCACGGCGCAGATGGGGAAGGCGGTGAGATCACCAGTGTAGCCGGCTTAGAAGGTGTAGTCATAAAGCCGATTAACGATCAAGATGTCATGTATCCTTTCACGGATGAGACGCTCTACAACATTATCGCCATGGGGCAACCCATCCAGGGTATGCCGCCTTTCGGTCGCGCCTTTGGCGGCGAACTCAGCCCAACCGAGATTGAAGCTATTGTGACCTTTATGCGCTATACCTGGGACGATCGCGCTGAACTGCCGGCTGAGGCAACCGTTGCCGCCGCTATGCCTACCCTCAAAGAAGGGGAAGTGCCATCTTACGAGGTGCATGTCGCACCGATCTTCAAACGATATTGCGTCTCCTGCCATGTGCCCGGCAAAAAGAACAATAACTATTTAATGCGCACCTACGAAGAGGTGATGCAGAGTGGCGATCATGCTCCCAACATTCTCCCGGGCGATTTGGGTTCGAACCTGATCCGCATGGTGCATCGCGAAGAAATCGAAGCTGGCGGCCCGATGCCGCCTACCAAAGCCTTGAAGCCTGAACTGGTGGAGATCCTGGAGCGATGGGTGCTTGGTGGCGCGCCCGAGACCGCCGAACAAGCCGCCCAGGCCTCGCTGGAAAGTGCGCCTTCTCTTGCCACCGAAATTCCAGATGAGATGCCACAGAGCGAGCCCTCCCCAACCACCCTGCCCCCGACCCACACTTCAGCGCCGCCAACTGCAACGCCTGCTTCGGTCTCAATGAACGACGCGGCCATACAGGCAATCCAGACTCTGCGCACGCTTCTGGGATACTCCGATTCGGCATTGGAATACAGCGGGGAAGATCGCATGATCAACTCGCCAAACGGCGACCTGCTCGTCCAGGTCTACACCGACGCTGAGGGGCGGCGCTACTTCTACGATCCACTGCGCCAGCAAGTAGTCGAAGTAGATGGGCGGCAAACCCTTCCCTCTCTGTCTGCGCCAACAGCCCCCTTCAGCGCCGCAGAACTGCGCGCCAAAGCCGCAGCGATTGCCCAGGCGGTCATCCCCAACTTTGCCGAGCGCTCAACTGCGCTAACCTATGAGGAAGATAACAAAGGCGAAAATACCTTCTTCACCTGGCGGGACATGGCCGCTCCTGCGACCTTCATGAAACCCTTCCTGCAGATAGCCCTTACCCAAAATGGCATCGTCTTCGCCTTTTACAACACCCTCTCGCCATGAATGACCGAAAGGACTGACCTCATTCACCTGGTCAGGCAGTTTTTTGAAAGCACAAATTTTGAAAAGCACCGATTGACATGGCAGCAAGAGGGATGTATATTTTTATTTACCCCTTAAGCGGATTTTATCAAATGGCAGTCTACAAGGGGTTAGACGGCCTGGCGCATCTGAAAGATGAGAACCGATGACATTCTCAATTGTGACTGAAAAGGTTCCTTTGGAGCTTGACGCGGACGGCGTTATCCGGGTACGAAAGACGCGGGTAACCATTGATACGGTTATCTCGGCCTTTCTAGACGGTGCGACAGCAGAAGAGATAGCCTATCAATATCCATCTCTGGATTTGGCAGATGTATATTCGGTGATTGCTTATTACTTAAGACATCGAGCTGAGGTAGACGCGTACCTTCAGCGGCGGCAAGAGCAAGCTGAAAAGATACGCAAACTAAACGAATCCCGCTTCGATCCTGCAGGCATACGTGATCGTTTATTAGCCCGGCGAGCAAGCGGAAATCTGTAATCATGCTTCGGTTGGTCGCCGACGAGAATTTCAACAATAACATTGTACGAAGTTTATTGCGCCGAAAGATAATTACCTACCAAAGGCTCTATGTGGCAGTATAGACCGTCCACGACATTTTCACCAATGCACGAATAGCGCTGTTATTCGTGCATTCGTGGTTTATTCGTGGTCTATTCGTATTCCATTCGTGGACGGTTTTCCCTGCAAATTATCAACCCACCTTGAGATGGCAGGTTGTTTCTTTGTTTCCAGGTGTTTCAACCCATGTTGCCTCACCATTCGCCGGGGTTCATCAGGAATTCATGGATTGAGCGCGCTGCGCGGCGGCCGGCGCCCATCGCCAGAATTACTGTTGCCGCGCCGGTGACCACATCTCCACCAGCCCAGACGCGCGGCTTGGTGGTTTTTCCGCTCTGCGGGTCAGCGACAATGTTCCCCTTACGACCAATCTCGATCCCAGGCGTGGTTTGGGGGATCAAAGGGTTCGGGCTGTTCCCGATAGCGTGGATCACCGCGTCGAAGGGTAAGAAGAACTCCGAACCAGGCACAGGCACCGGGCTGCGTCGACCCGAAGCATCCGGTTCGCCGAGTTCCATGCGGATGCATTCCAAGCCTTTGACCCACCCGCGCTCATCACCTACACAACGAATCGGCAGGGTCAGATAGCGAAAGATCACCCCTTCTTCTTCGGCGTTCTCGATCTCTTCCAGACGAGCGGGCATCTCCTCCCGCGAGCGGCGATAAAGAATTGTGGTCTCTGCGCCCATCCGCAAAGCGGTGCGGGCACAATCCATAGCAACATTACCGCCTCCAATGACTGCCACACGCCGATGCTCCTTGACCGGCGTCGGCACCATCGGGAAGGTATAGCCGCGCATCAAATTAAAGCGAGTCAGATACTCATTCGCTGAATAAACCCCATTCAGGTTATTACCTGGCATCTCACTGAACCACGGCAAACCAGCTCCAGAACCGACAAAAACCGCATCAAACTCCTCTAAGAGGCTATCCACAGTGCGGGTCTTGCCCACCACATAATCCACTACCATCTTCACTCCCAAACGGCGCAGATATTCCACCTCGCGTTCCACAATGCGTTTGGGCAGGCGAAATTCGGGGATGCCATAGACCAACACCCCGCCCATCTTGTGCAGGGCTTCAAAGATGGTCACCTCGTAGCCCAGTTTGACCAGATCGCCAGCAACCGTGAGGCCCGCAGGTCCGCCACCTACCACAGCAACCCGTTTGCCCGTGGGTGGAGCGATCTGCGGCAGCATAAAATCGGCCTGGGCGGCTTCCCAATCGCCCAGGAAACGCTCCAAACGCCCGATGGCGATCTGCCCCGCTTTTTTCAGCAAGGCACAGCCGCCCTCACATTGCTCTTCTTGCGGGCAAACCCGCCCACACACCGAGGGGAGTGAGTTTTTCGCTTTCAGGATGCGCACACCGCGCTCAAAGTCCCCTTCAGCAATTGCCTGGATAAAGCCAGGGATATCCACCTCCACCGGGCATTTTTCCACACAGCCGGGTTTCTTACATTGAATGCAACGGGCAGCTTCTTCCATGGCGAGTTTAGCATCGTAGCCTAAAGCGACCTCTTCAAAGTTGCGCCGCCGCACCTCCACCGCTTGCTTGGGCATTGGGCGGCGATTTAAGTCAAGACCCTTCTTGATCGGTTGTTCCATGATGCACTCCTCTAAAGCGGGCGGGTGGTGCGCAGGGGGATAACTTCTTCTGTCAGGTAAGCCTTGCGTCTCTGGGTAACCTCTGCCCAATCCACCTGATGACCATCAAAGTGGGGACCATGCACACAGGCAAATTTAGTTTCCGAGTCGACCGTCACCCGGCAAACGCCGCACATGCCGGTGCCGTCGATCATCAACGTGTTCAAGGTAACCATGGTTTTAATCTTCAAGGGCAACGTTTCTTGCGAACCGCGCATCATCAGGTAATTACAGCCGTTCAAGATCACCCGGTCAATGCGCATGGGCAAGGTGCGGATGACCTCTGCTAAACTGCCAATATGGCCGCGTTTGCCACGTGTGCCATCGCGGGTGAGATAGACCACTCGATCGGAGACGGAAGTGAGCTTTTCTTGCCAGTAAAGCAAAAAGGACGAGCGGGCTTCCAGAACACAGATCACCGTATTGCCGGCCTCTTTAAGGGAGCGGGCAATTGGGTAGATGCTGCCAATGCCATAACAGCCACCCACACATAGCACAGACCCAAACCGTTCGATTTCCATTGGGTTACCCAGCGGCCCAACCACAGTAGGCAAGGTTTGCCCGGCTTTCAAAGTGGCTAGTTTTTCCGTAGAGCGACCGACATTGAGATAGATAACTGTGATGGTACCTGCCTGGGCATCCCAGTCGGCAAGGGTAAGAGGAATGCGCTCTCCATCCTCTTCTGGACGAAAGATGGCAAATTGACCTGCTAAAGCGCTCTTTGCCACGTCGGACGCCTGAACCTTCATCTGGTAAATATTGGGAACGATCATGCGGTTTTCTAAGATCGTGAACATTGTTTTTACCTCTGCGTTTGTAGCCACTGCCAGCCTTGCACCCAATGGCTTAGCGGATACGATAGATATTCAAATTCTGAAGAGGGCAAAGGCTGGCGCAATTTATGATCTGTACCGACAGTCAAATTGAAGCGATCGACCGTACCCCCCTCCCAAAAACCGCTGACGACGCGGGTAATCTCGGCACGGATTTCTTCTGCGTTGGCGAAGTCGAAGCCTCTGGCACCCATCGAACGGGCAACCAGGCAAAGCATTTGCCAAGCTGGCATTGCCTCGCCGAAGGGAGGAACGGCTGCATGTCCAATGTGCATCACGCCGGCGTAATCAATCCACGAGGCATTGCTTTCACTAAAGGTTGCCAGGGGCAGAAGCAAGTCAACGCGCCTATCCGCCGGGGGATAGAGGAGATGTTGAGTGATGACAAAGACCGAATCAGTTAAATTCGGCGGGGGATTTTCGCCGATGGTCATTAGCACCCGGATTTTTCCCCGCTGGCGCCAGAAGAGCGGGTCGGTAGAGATAGCCGGCAGCGGCGTTGACCAACGCCCCATCACCTTCTGGCGTTGGTCTTCATTGTCCAAACCAAATCCACCCGGCAACAGGTGAGGAAAGGCACCCATCATCAGCGAGCCGCTCAAATTCCCCTGGGCTGGCAGGGGAATAACAATCGCATGAAGCGTATCGGCAAACTCCTGAATCGCCTGGAGCAAAGGTTTATTCTTGAGCGATTCCAACGCTTCTGAACCAACCAGAACAACCAATGGAGAGGCAGATAGAAGTTGGGCGGCCTGTTCTAATGCCACTCGGCTTTCTTTTGTTAACGCCGAACCGCCAGAAGACTTGCCCTGCAGGTAGCGAGTCAATTCGTGTATCAGCACAGCCTCCTGACCCGGGGCAACAAGCAGTTCTTCATCGGCGAAAAGCGAGAGGTTGTGCGGTCTGGTATGTAACGTAACCAATTTTGCCCCGCGCCGCAGCGCCTGCACCAACCTGGTTTCCACCACGGCCTGGAGATAGCGGGTATCCAAACCAACGCATAGCACAGCTCGCGCCGTAGCCAGCGCCTGAAGGGAGACGGATTGCCTTAAGAGATTAATCACTTGCGGAAAACCATTCCCATACCGCTGGGCTGCCAACGTGCTGACCTGATGGGTGCGCATGACGACCCTGGCAAATTTCTGGGCAATATACAGGTCTTCATTGCTGCTGTTATCTGAAATCAATAATCCGAAGGTCTCCGAGGGGCAGTTGAACAACTTCTCAGCGAGAAGGTGGGCGGCTTCTTCCCAAGTCAATTGCCGCCAGCCTGTACCTTCGCGTACCTGGGGCACTCTGAGGCGCTGCGGATGATTGACCAGTTCGGGGATGCCAAATCGTCCGGCAAGGCACAAAGGCCCTTTACCTAACAGGTCAACCGGCAGGCTGCTGATTACTCTCCCTTTCTTGGTCAACAAGCGCAACTCACAATTCAGCGAACACAAAGGGCAGATCGACTCCACTTCGCTATCAGCCCTGCCATCCCATTTCGAATACTTCTCGATCAGCGCGCCGGTTGGACAGACCTCCACGCAAGCGCCACAAAAACTACAGCCGGCCTCCACATGATTGCGCCTAAAGGCAGTGCCCACCATGGTGCGGTTACCTCGCTCAACGTAGGTCAAGGTGGTGGCAAAGTGCAATTCCTCGCAGACCCGCAAGCAACGTCCGCACAAGATGCACAGGTTATAATCGCGATCAAAGAAAGGGTCACCTTTCTCAACCGCATAACCGCGATAATAAACCGGATACGGGGATTGCCCATTTAATCCAATGCGCACCACCAGTTCCTGTAATTCACATAATCCGTCCTTCGAACAGGAACGACAGCCGGTGGTCACACCGCTCTTGCGCAGGGTAATCATACACTCATCGCAGTGATCTTGCTCGGGGCAGATCAGACAACTGACCGGATGTTCGCTGAGCAACAGGCGTAAGATCTCTGAGCGCAAAGCCTGCAAGCGCGGTGAATGTGTGCGCACCACCATCCCTTCTTCAACCGGCGTGGTGCAGGCTGTAGGGGTCTTAGGCGAACCTTCTACCTCGACAATGCACAAACGACAGGAGCCATGCGGGGTGAGATGGGCATAATCGCACAGGGTAGGAATATAAAAGCCATAGCGGCGGGCAGCTTGCAGGACTGTTTCGCCCTTTTCGACTTCTAAAACCCGTCCGTCTATGGTCATGCGCAGCGGGGTCATAGTGTCACCTCCTGCGGTTGGCGGTTGCTAATTGGAACGCCAACGATGGCATCGAATTTACACACTTCTACACAAGCGCAGCACTTGATACACCGATTGACGTCAATGACATGAGGCTCTTTTTTCTCGCCGTGCACTGCCCCGCTCGAACAGACCTGAACACATCGCCCGCAACCGGTGCATTTTTCGGCGATGATGCGATATTCGAAGAGCGCCGTGCAAACAGCAGCCGGACAATAACGTCCCTGAATATGAGTGAGGTATTCGTTCAAAAAGTATTTAAGAGTGGTCAAGACCGGATTAGGCGCCGTTTGACCGCCGCCACACAAAGCCGTGCGCTGCATCGTATCGGCAACTGTATACAATACGTCTAAATCTCCCATTTCCCCTTCACCGCGGGCAATTTTTTCGAGAGTTTCAACCAGGATGCGCGTGCCAACCCGACAGGGGGTACACTTGCCGCACGATTCGCTTGCGGAGAAGGTCAGGAAATAGCGGGCCAGATCGACGATACAAGTGGATTCATCCAACACAATCAAGCCACCCGATCCCATGATGGATCCGCTGGCGCGCATATTTTCATAATCTACCGGAGTATCCAGATGAGCCGCAGAGAGACACCCCCCCAACGGACCACCCGTTTGAACCGCCTTAAACGGCTGGATCGTGCCGCCGCCGATGTCAAAGACAATCTGGCGCAGGGTCATTCCCAGAGGCACCTCAATCAAGCCGGTGTGACGGGCTTTGCCAACCAACGAGAAGGTTTTGGTGCCGGCGTTGCCCGGCGAGCCTAACTGGCTGAACCATTGACCGCCATTGCGCAAGATGTTGGGCAGAATGCCGAAGGTCTCGGTGTTATTGATCAGCGTGGGGTAGCCACGATATCCTTTCTCAGCCGGGAAGGGCGGGCGCGGCCGGGGCATCCCTCGCTCACCTTCCAACGAGGCGATCAGAGCGGTTTCTTCACCGCAAACGAAGGCGCCAGCGCCTTCTTTGACCTCGATGTCAAAACGAAAGCCGCTGCCCAAAATATCTTCGCCCAAGAGACCTACCTGGCGCATCTGCTCAATAGCCTGGCGCAGGCGTGCCACAGCGAGAGGATATTCAGCGCGCACATAGATATATCCCTGTTGAGCGCCGATGGCAAAGCCGGCAATTAACATCCCTTCCAGCACAGCATGGGGGTCGCCTTCCAACAAAGAACGATTCATAAATGCGCCGGGATCACCTTCATCGGCGTTACAGATAACAAACTTTTTCTCACCTGGGGCTGCACGGCAGATTTCCCATTTTTTATAGGTGGGGAAGCCAGCCCCACCCCGTCCGCGTAGGCCCGATTGTTTCACCTCTTCGATAACACCCAGGGGGCCTTTTTGCAACGCCTGCAGAAAACCCGCATAACCATCCTGGGCAAGGTAGTGATCAATATCTTGAGGATCGATTAAGCCACAATTCCGCAAGATGACCCGCACTTGTGGCTTTAGCATTGGTAGGTCAAAGAAGCGTCCAATGCCAGTTTGTTGGGTAAAGGACTCATCCCCAAAGTGTCCAATGGCTAATTTCGGAGAGAGGTCTCCTTCAAGCAGGGCCGCCCGCAGAATGCGTTCGGCTTTTTCAGGGGTAACCCTGGCATACGAGATGCGCGGCAAACCTGGCAATTGTAGATCCATCAAGGGTTCCAGGTAGCAGGGACCAATACATCCAACCTGCAGGAGTTGCGCCGAACGATGAATTTCCGCTAAGGTGTCCTGGATAGCCTGCAAGGTAAGCAAGGCGCCAGCCGCCCGTCCACAGGAAGCTGCGCCGAGATAAATCAGCGGTTGTGGGCTGTTTTGTAAGGCTGCCCATTTTTTTTGTGCCTGACTTTGCAAATGATTAAAACGGGAAAAAGGAGATTTGTTCATGGTTGCCCCATTTTGTCAAGCAGAACCTGCTGCAGAAAGGGATTGTCCCTCTGCCTTTGAAAGAAGTGCCTCTTGGGAACGGAGTTCTTTCAATTTCTTTACCAGGCGGTCGGTGGTCATCTTGGCGTAGATAGCGCCATCGATTTCAACCACCGCTGCCTGGGCACAGCACCCCAAACAAGCTACTTCTTCGTAGTCAATCTCACCATCGGGGGTTGTTTCGCCAGAGCGGAGGTTTAACTGTTTTTCTACTTCCTGAGCCAGTTGCACACCACCTTGAACATGACAGGCAGTACCTAAACATACTTTCAGGTGGTGTTTACCAGGCTTCTGAAAGCGAAATTGAGAGTAAAATGAAGCCACACCGTAGATATGGTTTTCCGAGAGCTTGAGCAGACGGGCAATTTGGCGAACCGATTGCTCGGATAGGTATCCCTCCAGTTGTTGAATGCGTTGCAGTAGAAAAATGAGATTTCCTGGATCGCAATCATCATCTCGAATCAGCTTGGTCAATGCCGGTTGGTCCATTGCTCTAATCCTTTTTGGTATCGTTAAGGGATGTTGAAGAGAGCCATCCCGATTAATCAATATGATTGAATTTGCACGAATTTGAAAGATTTTTACTCGGTTTGAGTATAAATAGCAATTATGATTTTAGATAGTGATAAAAATCACTGAGTTATTTGATAAAGAGAAGTTGGAGGGTTCACAATGAGCGTGGGTCGGTTTATCGGCGGAGTCGGTGCGCTGCTCTGGCGAAGCAGCGATAACCGCTACCTCTTACTGCAACGTTCGCCGCACAAGGATTACGCCCAGGAGATTTGGGAACCGGTCACCGGGCGTCTTGAACAGGGGGAAGGCTTTGAAGATGCCCTGTACCGGGAACTTCAAGAGGAAGTGGGACTTACCGCCCAACCAATTTGTATCCTGGGTACCACACACTTTTATCGCGGCAAAGCGCTTGCGGAAAACGAACTCATCGGGGTTGTCTATCTCTGCCATTATACGGGCGATGCCTCTCCCCGTTTGAGTGAAGAACATACGCAAGCCCGCTGGTTGAACGCCACCGAAGCGCTTCACCTGCTGACCGACTCGACCCCGCCTACCCTGTGGACGCGGCGGGTGATCGAACGCGCCGAGGCCGTGCGTCAAACGCTCTCTCTCGAAACATTGCTTTCCCTGTCGCAGGAAGGCTACGAACTGGGTTAGAGGACGCTCGTTTACGGCACCCGCCGTAAAGTAAGGACGATGGCCGGCTTATTGATCTGACCGCTCAAAGCCATCCAATCCCCCAAGCGGTCAACTTGAAAGCGCTCGCCGAAATCCCCAAAATAGTCTGGGACGCGAAGCATGTCATCTTCAACCCGATAAGTAGAGATTTTCCGTCCGCCAGCCCATAACTCGCCGCTGGCTGTGAACAGATACACTTCGTCGGGTGAAGCCTCGCCGCTGCGACTTTGGGCGATGCGTGTGTAATGATCCAAAGGGAAAGGCTGCCAACGTCCCACTAAATCGGCGGCAAGGTCGGCGCGGCGGGTATCCCCGAGCACCCTACGATACACCAACCCTTCCACCCATTGCTCACCCTGCGCAGGGTTCAGTTGTAAATCGAGGAGCACTTGCTCAGCTTGATTTTGAACAACCCTCACCCGAAAACAAGAGGATGGAGTTTCTTTATCCTTTGGCTCGACGCACAAAGACAGGGTCTGCTGATCTACAAGGTGATAGTGACCGCGCAAGTACCCAAACCAGAACACACCGTCGGAGAGCAGCACCAAATCGCCGATGTACACACCGGGCGGCAATGGGCGCTGAACCTCGAACATCCAATAACCAATCGATAATCCGGCCGGTAAATGCTCAGAACGGCTTAAGGAAGGCGCGGGCAAGTCCAGCTCTCCAATCCATTGATGCCAAAAAGGTTGCCAAAGCGAAGCGGTCAAAAGCAGGGTGCTCAGGCAGACGATACCGATAAAAAATAACCCAGTCAGAGCCAGCCAAAGCCCCGTTTGCCTGGCACGCCGTTGAGGCGCTTGGGGAACTCGCTCAGGGGCAGGTTGAGGTCGAGGCATAACTGGAACAGCGTCAGGGATTGCCCTGGCAGGCTGTGCCGGGGTTGGTGGTGCAAGGGGGAGCCCTTCCAGGGCTGCAAACTCTGCCCGCGCCCGGGCGTGAGTGGGTTGGAAGCGCAATGCCCGCACCAGGCATTCGCGCCGGCGCGCCCGATCGTCTTGGGTTTTGGAGAGCCAGTACCACGCCTCGGCATGGCGCGGCTGCTGCTCCAAGAGACGCCGCAACAAGCCAATCGCGCGGGCCTTATCCCCATTCTGGATGGCAAGGATAGCTGTTTGGAGAAGATCCTCGGCTTGCACAATCAGGCTTTACAACAGCGCGTATAAAGCGCCTCCAGCCACTTACGGAGAGGTCAGTTCAGGCATCCCAGAAGTTGCCTGATCCACCCCTGACGGCTGAGACAAACCGACCAGTTGACGGTACACCAGCGTCCATAGCGTTTCAACAAAGACCCGATAGACTCCACCCACCAGCGCAGACAGGATGGCAATGATGAACACCATCCCCACAACAATAACTATAAGCACAGGCCATAAGCCGCTCATCGTCGCGCCAATGCTGAGGACGATAATTCCTGCGAACAAAATTGCGATGGGGATGGCAAGGACAATTCCAACCACCAGGTTAATCCCAAAAAGGATCAAAGCAAACAACAGGATCGGCCCCAGATTTTTAGTAAAAACCTCCCAGGCGCGCCCAAAGCTAGCCATCACGCTCCGCTCCTCTAAGACGATTGCGCGGCTGCCAAACACGGTAAAGATAGCAACCAGTAGCTGGATGATCAGGCCGAGGCAAATCAAGCCGCAAAAAGCAACGAGCGCAAATGGCGCTAACAACCCAAGCTGACGCACAAGCTCATCAGGTGAAAATTCGCTAGTGAGAATACCGCTGCGCATTAAGTTAAGGAAAAAAACCAACATAATTCCCAAAATCGATAAGCCAATGACCAGTGACGGGAGACTCAAAATCAATTCCAACCAGAAGAGCGGACGGAAGGAAATTTTGCCCTCTTCCCAGGCTTGACGGAAATCTATCCCCTCGCCATTTTCAATGCGATTCACCGAACGCACCAATGCCCCACGTGCGTACGCGCCAATTGCGATAGAAAGCAAGCTCAGCAAAAGAATGAGCACGATGAGACCGACAATCAATCCCCAAAAGGCTGGACTGTTGACAAATTGTTCGATCTGACGCAAAACCTCGGGCGAAATCGGTATGTTTCTATTTTGCATGTCGCCTCGAGAAAATGTGTCGCTGAAATTAAAACTGCCGCCTCCCCCGCCTTGACCCCGGCACAGGGCAATCGCAAAGCCAAACACCCACAGCAATTTATATTTCCAGGTAATCTGCCATGCCCGCCGTAAAATTTGACCGTAATCCATCGTTTCCTCGCTTTCTATTCCAATCCAATCTCCAATCCGATTGACTTTATGATAATTGGGACTTTATCGCCAAAGACAGCAAGCGCAGGATGCAGACGCTCACAGAAAGCGCTGCAATTCCAAATCTCCAGCCTAAAAGTGAACCTTTGTTTTGTTGCGCGCATCCCTCTCCGCTTTCCAAACTTTGGGCGGTTCGCCTCTTGAATTCGCACTTGATAAATTATACGCTCAAAAAGCCAGAAGGTTGTAGGGAATAAAATCCCCTCCCATTTGCCCAATCGAACAGCAAACTTCGCCAAAGTGCACGACACTCACCCGTAATTTAAGGTAAAATAACCCCAAACATCTCTGATTTGCAGCGGAAAAAGACTATGCCATTTACACCAACGCGTGATCGGATCAATCCACAAACCCAAAACACCACGCCACAACGCCGTCCAGATTGGATTCGGGTGCGCGCCCCCAGTGGCGAAACCTACGAATGGTTACAGGGCTTAATGCGCAGCAAAGCCCTTCACACGGTCTGCGAGGAAGCCATGTGTCCCAACATGGGCGAGTGCTGGGGGGCTGGCACCGCTACCTTTTTGATGATGGGTGACATCTGCACGCGCAGTTGTGGCTTCTGTGACGTCAAGCGCGGTCGGCCAGAAGCTCTGGACTGGTTGGAACCAGAACGAATCGCCCAGGCGGTGAAAGCGATGAGGCTCAAACATGCCGTCATCACCAGCGTCAACCGCGATGACCGTCCGGATGGCGGCGCGCCAATTTTCGCCATGGTTATCCGCCGCATCCGTCAGGTTTACCCAGGCTGTTCAATTGAAGTATTAATCCCGGATTTCAAGGGCAGCCTCGAAGCCCTGAAGATCGTTATGGACGCCCGTCCTGAAATTCTCAATCACAACGTCGAAACCGTGCCGCGCCTGTTCAAGCTCGTTCAACCTCAAGACCACTACGAGTGGGCGGCGGCCACCTTGAGCAACGCCAAGAAACTCGACCCTCAGGTCTTGACCAAATCGGGAATCATGGTCGGTCTAGGCGAGACGATTGAGGAAGTCAAGGCAGTGATGCGCGATCAACGCTCTTGGGGCGTAGACATCCTGACAATCGGTCAATATTTGCAACCCAGTAAAAAACACTTGCCGATTGCCCGCTACTACACGCCCGAAGAGTTTGCCGAGCTGAAGGACTATGGGTTAAGCATCGGATTCAAGTGGGTGGAAAGCGCCCCGCTAGTGCGATCGTCCTACCACGCCGCCGAACAGGTGCGCGCCTTGAGCGTCATCCACCGCCAGTTGTATGGTGAGATGACTTATGCCCCCATGGCTGCGAGCTAAGAGCTTTTGATTTACCCCCTTGTCAACGTCCTCCTGCGCTGGGATTGGGGAGATAGTCACTCCATTGAACTCAAGGACAAGGCAGTGGAGCCGCTCTGGGCACATACCAGCGGATGGTTGCCGTCCGCAGAAACTTTTTCGGTTCGTAATAGCATAGTATTGGGGTAGCGATTTCATCTACCCAATAATCGTTTTCATCGCCAAAATGGGCGGTAGTGCCTTTTTTACGCAATCTCAACGGGTCACTGATAATCAGTGAGAAGCGCTGAGAGCGAATATCTTCACGGAAACGATTCATATAGGCTTGATTATGCGCCATCGCCATCATAATGAGCCAAACCTTTTCATAGTCATACGCTATCTTTAGGTGTTGAGGCGTTCCAAAAGTCAACCATTGTCGCTCGGTGAGGAAAAGCACTTCCCCTCGTTGACTGGCGGACTGGATAGCCATTCCGAGCACTTGCAAATCACTTTCGACTTCACTGCGAGAATACAGCAGACGGGGAGAACCGCTGCTCAATGCTGAAACAAGCAATTCAAGGCAAAGCCACCCCAGCAAAACCTGCCTGCCGACCTTCTCAGTCCAGGGAATTCGGGCAGGGGTCACGACTTCACCAGTCGGTTTCTCGCCATTGACTTTGCCAAAAAATAGAGCCGCTGAGAGAAGCCAGATCAACACCCAGTAAGCATCCAGGTTATGGAGATTATTCCCACCACCGATTTTCGCGCTGACTACGATTCCGCCGATAAACAGCACAATCAACATCGCAGCAATTGCCACCGTGCGCCAAAAACCCAGTTCAACTCTGACGCTTTTTGTCCACCAGACAATCCAGATCAGTAAGGGTAAAGAGACCGCAATGGCGGTAGGCAGAATACCGGTAGGAAAGGTTGGGTTTGGTAAAAGGCGATACCATAATATTTTAGAAGTAAAGATATAGCCATACGTATGCGCTTCAGCCCCAGAAAGCAAGATATAAGCCCCCTGGCTCAGAGCCGCAATCAAGCTACCGAACAATCCCCAAAGAAATGGTTGCGCAAAATATCGCTGGACAGGTTGTTCGCCTTTTGGTTTTTCCAGCAGATAAAGCAAGGTGGCGATTAAAGCCGGCATCGGAAACCAATTGATGCGGCTCAAACCGCTCCATACCGATGCAAGCAAAAGGATCAGCAAGGTCTTGAGCAAAACTCGCCTTTCCCAAAAACGACCTTCTAATCCCGCGCATACCAACCAGACAACCAACTGAAGCTGAAAATAAACCGGGGCGAGGAGCAGCCAGAGAACCGTTGCGCTTAGAAATGCCCAGCGTTGCAGAGCATCTTCGATTGCGAAACGGCGCGCCACCCCAGCGGCAGTCAGAATTGTAATCCCCATCCAGAGGAACGCCTGCCAGAGACGGTGAATCCACAACGGCAGATCCGAAAACACAAAAGGAATGGCTTGCAGAAGGGCACGGCTGGCATCGTAAGGTGGCAGAGCAATTCGTTGACCGTAAAGGCGTTCTGAAAAAAACAGTGAGGCATAATAAAAACGGGTCGTTTCCGACCAGTACAGGGAAAAGGGATAATCTGTGACCTCGGCGAGAAATACGCTCAGGCGAAGGATGGCAGCGGTGAGAAGGAGACTGACTAAGCCCAGTTTGCGCCATCCAACGTTGCTAAGCCAGGCCTTCAAAATCAGCGTTGCTAAGCCGGCATAAGTCAGGTAAAGCGGTAACCGTCGCAGGAGCGAAGAAAAATACCAGCTATAATCCCCTGCCATCCAGAAAGAAAATGTCGAATAGAGAATAGCTAATAAAACCAGATTCTTCTTCCCTAGTAAATGAAGCCGCTCGGTCAGTCGCTCACCCAGATCAACCAAAAATATCCCCCCTAGCGAAGTAAAACTTCCTATCAGTAACCCACCCGCAACCAGGCAGATGCTTAGCAGTACGATCCCGCCGGCAAGTAAGCGCGGGGAGTTACGCAAACTGTCATTTTGCCAGGCTGGCATCCAAAGCACACCGACAAGCCATAAACCCAGGAGAAAACCGATAAATAACCCTAATCGCCAGCGAAAGAGCGCATTATTCATCCTTCATAGACAAATTAATTCAACTTGCGGGCGGGAGAGAAACTCTGCCCCCTTTGCTGTTACGACAACATCCTCTTCGAGGCCGATGTAACCTCTGCCGGGAATCATCAACCCAGGCTCAATCGTATACACCTGTCCTAACTCCAGCGGTTTCTTGGGTGAATCGCCATAGCGTTCCCAGAGAGGTCCAAGCAGACCGCCACCGTCGTGGGCACGCCGGCCAAGCTGATGACCCGTGCCATACATGTATTCTTCGTAGCCAGCCTGGATGACCGTCTTGCGGGCGATGGCATCCACCTCGTACCCTAAGACACCGGGTTTCATCGCCTGGGCAGCCTTTTGGATGGCTTTGACAACCACCTCAAAGCCGTGTTGCACTTCTGCAGGTGGTTGGATTTCACCTTCAGCAAGGAAATAGACCACACGCTGGATGTCGGAACAAAAGCCTTCTTTGCGCACACCAAAGTCAAAATGGAGCAGGTGACCACGTTGGACGCGCAGCGCGGTCGGTCCGCTATGTCCCACGGGTGAATCGGGGCCAGCATTGACCGCCGGGCAGTTCTCTGCCGACCAGGCTAACCCTACCCCTCGCGCTGCCGCCCGCTTTTGCATAAACAATGCGATTTCCTGCTCGCTCTGTCCGGGTTGCAAGAAGTTAAACGTCTCCACAAAGATCTCTTCAGTCACTTGAACTGCTGCACGGATGCGGGCGATTTCCCCCTCGGTTTTACGCCCCACGAGAGCGTGGATGATGTCTTCCGCAGAAATCAAACGACCGGCATAAGGGGTATCGCCCAATATGTCCAGCAGGTGCTGGTGCATACCATGCGTCAAGCCATCTGCTAGAGGGTCGCTCAGGGAGGTATTGATGGCAATCTGGCGTGGATCGAGCGAAGCGATAAGCTCCCGCAATACTTCGCGGATTCCGTGATGGTAAGGAATCACTTGAGTATAGGCACCCAGGCGTTGAACAGCTTCTGCCTCATAATGCCCGACAATCGCGATGCGTTCTCCGCTTCGCGAGAGGAGTAGAGCGCTATGCCAGGTGAGGTCGCCTTCGCCATAGATCAGCGGCAGGATTGGATCGGCAGCCAGCATTGTCTCGCGCACAAAGGTCAGCCAGAGGTCAATATCTTTCTCTTGCAGGATTTTAACTGCCTGGGCTACTTTTTCTACCACTAAATCAGAACCCATCATCGCCTCCATTGGATAAGATTTTCATGCGGTCAAGGCGAAAAGAGCGCTCTTCACCGCGCAGATGACAATAGGCGACTACATACACTGTCCCAAAGCCGCTCAAGATTTGGGTGGGACGGATCCGCCGGCGGGTGAGATTGCCGCTCCCGTCCCGATAGAGAATCTCAAGGTCGGATTGGGTATCAAGAGCTTTTCGCAGGAGCGGCGGTAGTTCTACGTCTCCCTGAAGACCAAAACCCGGTTTTCTGGCTGTTTGCCAAGGAATAGAAGTGGAAAGATCACTTTTCCCGCCTAACTGCTGTTGGAAATAGCAAAAAACGCGATAGGTGGTCAGAGCATCCCCAAGGGCACGGTGGGCGTCTTGAACAACAATGCCCAGGGCGCTAGCGACCGCGCTGAGGCTGTTAGATGCAAAATGAAAGTATTTCCGGGCGAGTTGCAAGGTGTCAATGATCTGATGGGGTTGCCATGCGCGTCCCAAGCGGGCAAGTTCGCTTTGTAAAAATCCTAAATCAAACGGTGCGTTGTGACAAACGACAACCTGACCGTGTAAGCGTCGAATGACCTCATCGGCGATTTCGGCAAAGGTCGGCTGATGGCGCAATATCTCATCGTTTAAACCGTTCACGGCTGCTGCACCTGGAGAGATAGGTCTGAGAGGGTTGACTAGCGCAGCATAGGTTTCGAGAATTTGCTCGCCTTGGGCGACCACAATGCCAACTTCACACACGCGGTCGCCCAAGTTAGGGTATAACCCCGTTGTCTCAACGTCGAAGAACACCTGATAGGGTGCGGTTTTGGGAAAAAGATCGGTAGACATCACACGAAAGGATCTCAACTATCCATATGAACAACAATAATCCACAGGCACTTTTATTTTGAGTTTGAAAGAGGAATTCGCCGGCACCTCAAAAGACTGGCCGGCCTGAAAAGTCTGCCAGTTCTCCTGCCCTGGCAACAGGACATCCATTTCGCCGCCGAGGATTTCCATCACTTCGCGGGCGCCGGTGTTAAACTCATAATCGCCCGGTAACATAAAGCCAAGCGTCTTACGGCTACCATCGGGAAAGAGAACGGTGCGACTGGTAACCTTGCCATCGAAATAAACATTCGCTTTCTTGACAACGGTGACGTTTTCAAATTGATCAGACATTTTGCCCTCCAAAGAATTGAAACAGGATTGGGGAGTTCTCCCCCGCAGGCCTCACCAACGACTGAAAGGAATGGCAAAACCCACTGCCTCTTCTTAGTTCACCCGGCCTGCGCTTTAATTATAACCGCGGCTCATTCTTCCCAAACAACTACCGCCCAATGGACGGGGTGATCGGTTGCCGAATCGGGTGGCAAAAGGTGGGTCGCCCAGAGCGGTTTCATCGGTGACAAAGGTATGCGCTCTAGAAAGAATCATACCCTCAGAAGATCGTTTTGAGAAGAGAAAGGCGAATTGCTCCGTCAAAAAGGAATGGAGTGCGGAAGGATCATCTCCGCACTCCAAAAACCGGCTGATTATAGAACTCGGAAGCAAGGCTTCCGCACTTCAAAAAACTCAGGCGAGATCGAAACGATCGAGATTCATGACTTTGTTCCAGGCTGCCACAAAGTCACGCACGAATTTCTCCTGGTTGTCATCCTGAGCATAGACTTCCGAGATGGCTCGTAATTGCGAGTTAGCGCCAAAGACCAGATCAACGCGGGTAGCCGTCCATTTGAGTTGACCCGATTTGCGATCGCGGCCTTCAAATGTCTCCCGCTCCTCTGAAGTTGGTTGCCATTCAAGGCTCATATCGGTCAGGTTGACAAAAAAGTCATTGGTCAGCACACCCGGGCGCTCGGTGAAGACACCGTGCTTAGACCCACCATAATTTGCTCCTAAGACCCGCATCCCACCGACCAGTACGGTCATTTCTGGAGCACTCAGTTTGAGCAATTGAGCTTTGTCGATGAGCATCTCTTCGGGAGTGACATTGAGTTTTCCTTTGATGTAATTGCGGAAGCCATCGGCAAGCGGCTCTAGGACGGCAAAGGAATTGACATCAGTCTGTTCCTGCAGGGCGTCGTTTCTGCCCGGTGTGAAAGGTACTTCGATGTCATAGCCAGCCGCTTTAGCAGCCGCCTCAATCGCTGCGCACCCGCCGAGCACAATCAGGTCAGCCATCGAGACCTTTTTCCCGTCTTTTTGGGCGTTATTGAAGTCCTGTTGAATACGCTCCAGAGTGGCAAGCACCTTTTGCAGTTGTTCGGGCTGGTTTACTTCCCAATCCTTTTGAGGCGCAAGGCGAATGCGCGCTCCATTAGCGCCACCGCGCTTATCCGAGTTGCGATAGGTGGAGGCGGCCGACCAAGCGGTATAAACCAGCTCCGAGATCGATAGGCCAGAAGCCAGTATCCTGCTCTTTAAGTCCCTGATATCCGCCGCCTCAATCAATCGATAGTCCACGGCGGGGATCGGATCTTGCCAGATCAGGTCTTCTGCCGGCACTTCTGGACCGAGGTAGCGAGTTTTCGGCCCCATATCGCGGTGCGTCAACTTGAACCAGGCGCGGGCAAAAGCATCGGCAAAAGCTTCAGGGTCTTGATGAAAACGCCGCGCAATCGGCTCAAAACCGGGGTCGAAACGCAAGGAAAGGTCCGCAGTAGTCATCATGGGCGGATATTTCTTGGTCGGGTCATGAGGATCGGGGATCAAATGCTCAGGCTTGACGTTTTTCGGCGTCCACTGATAAGCGCCAGCCGGGCTTTTGGTCAGTTCCCATTCATAGCCAAAGAGCATGTCAAAGTACCCCATATCCCATCGGGTTGGGTTCGGTTTCCAGGCGCCTTCAATGCCGCTGGTGATGGTATCGGATCCTTTGCCGCTTCCATAACTGCTTTTCCATCCCAATCCCATTTGTTCTAGATGAGCAGCCTCAGGTTCAGGACCGACATGTTTGGGATCGCCGGCGCCGTGCGCCTTGCCAAAGGTATGACCGCCAGCAACCAGAGCGACCGTTTCCTCATCGGTCATCCCCATACGGCGGAAGGTCTCGCGCACATCCCGCCCAGAAGCAACCGGGTCTGGGTTGCCATTCGGCCCTTCCGGGTTGACATAGATCAGTCCCATCTGCACGGCCGCTAAAGGAGTCTCTAACTCGCGATCACCGCTATACCGTTTATCGCCCAGCCATTCATTCTCCTCTCCCCAATAGATATCCTCTTCGGGTTGCCAGATGTCCTCGCGGCCGCCGCCAAAGCCAAAGGTCTTGAAGCCCATCGTCTCGAGAGCAACATTGCCGGCCAGGATCATCAGATCAGCCCAGGAAATTTTATTGCCGTATTTTTTCTTGATCGGCCAGAGCAGGCGACGGGCTTTATCCAGGTTGACGTTGTCGGGCCAACTGTTTAGAGGCGCAAAGCGTTGTCCGCCGGTACCACCTCCGCCACGTCCATCAAAGATGCGATAAGTGCCGGCGCTATGCCAGGCCATGCGAATAATCAGACCGCCATAGTGCCCCCAGTCGGCCGGCCACCAGTCTTGTGAAGTGGTCATCAGCTCTGCCAGGTCTTTCTTCAAGGCAAAATAATCCAGTTTCTTGAATTCTTCGCGATAGTTAAAATCCGCGCCAAGCGGATTCGAAGCCGGATGATGCTGGTGTAAAATGTTCAGGTTGAGTTGATTGGGCCACCAATCGCGATTCGAAGTTCCCCGCATTGGTGAAGTACGCCCAGCCGGACTTTTTAGAGTTTTGTGATTGCCATTGTCCATTTTATCCTCCTTAAAATTTTCTCACGTCCTGAGAGATCAGGTTATTCCCTATCATAATTAAGATATTTACGATATATATTATAGCATATCTTTTATCAAGACAGCCACACATTAAGGAAACGCTCATCTTTCGGCACCAACGAGTTTGTCTTTGACGATATAATCTCTGCGCGATGACAACTTCTTCAACCCGCATCTTTACCTGGTTGGCTCTAACCGCTGCGCTGGTTTGGATTCTGTTGAGTCGGGTTCCCGCCACGGCCCTTTCCTCGCCGAGTGGAGTCGCACCGCAGAAGGGCTTCGCCGCACCCGATTTCAGCCTCGAAACTTCGCAAGGAGAAAAGATTGAACTCTCGGCGTTGCGCGGCAAGCCGCTCATCCTGAATTTTTGGGCCTCCTGGTGTCCGCCTTGCCGCGCCGAAATGCCTGCTCTCCAGGCTCTGCATGAGCGCTACGGCAGCGAATTTGTCTTGCTGGGCATCAACGCCAGCACACAAGATAGCTTGCCCAAAGCCTATCAATTGATCGCCGAGCTGAATTTGACCTTTCCGATCTTGTTGGATAGCAGTGGCACAGCCGTAAGCGCTTATCGGGTCTTCTCTCTGCCGACCACATTCTTCATCGACCGGCAAGGCATCATTCGCGAGGTCGTGGTGGGCGGACCGCTCAGCGAAGTCAGCTTACGGGCTCGCCTTGAACCGCTTATAGAAATGAGGCCGTAATGTTGCCCATCCTGCAAATCGGACCGCTTGCCCTGCGCACACCGTTGCTTCTGGCTCTGCTGGGATTGTATTTGGGACTCAGCCTTGCCGAGCGCCGTTTGCCCAGGGATGCGCTTTCTGCCGCACAACTGAATACCCTGGTGTTCCTCGGCCTGGGCTGTGGCTTGATCGCTGCCCGCCTGGCTTTTGCCTTGCAACATTGGGCGCTCTTTGTCGAAACCCCGCTCAGCCTGATCTCGCTGGATGGAGGCTTGCTTGACCCGTGGATAGGGAGCACAGTTGGAATGCTCGCGATGCTGATCTACGGACAACAACACAGGCTTTCATTTTGGACAACCCTGGATGCGCTCACCCCGCTCCTAGCGGTCTGGGCAATTTTTCTCAGCCTGGCTTTCCTGGCTTCGGGAGAAGTGTATGGCAATCCCACCGCAGTGCCCTGGGGTGTGGAGCTTTGGGGGACAAAACGCCATCCGGTGGCTCTGTATCAAGCGCTGGCTGGCACATTCATTCTGGTTGGCTTGTGGGCAAAGTTCGGCAAGGGTCGCTTTGCTGGACAGGTTTTTCTGCAATATTCTCTTTTTACCGCCGCGGTCTGGCTTTTTGTGGAAGCCTGGCGCGCCAACAGTCCGCTTTTGCCTGGAGGCATTCGCGCCATTCAAGCGCTTGCCTGGCTGGTTATGGGCCTTGCTTTTTGGCTGCTCGACCGCCGGGCAAAGAACTCCCTTTAGGGATTGCTCAAGACAAAGTTCAAAGCGTATTGGGCATCCAGATAGGCGGGATTCTGCTCCAATGCGGTGCGGAAATCTGCCACCGCTTCTTGAATCTTGCCCTGGCGATAATGCGCCCAACCACGCCACAGCAAAGCCTCTTCTGAGTTCGGTGTGCGTTTGAGAGCATATTCGACAATCGCCAGCAGGTCATCGATCCGTCCCGTGTGAAAGTAGGCAAGAAATGGGCCAAACTGATAGCGGTACATGCGTTGCGGCAAGCCAATCTGGCGGGCCTGGTCATAAGCCAGAGCCGCCTCAGGATAGCGTTCAAAGTAAACCAGATTCGTCCCCAGGTTAAACCACGCAAAGGCGTTTTGCGAATCGGTTTGGCTCTCGTTTTGGGCAAGCTCAAGGGCTTTCTGGCGATTGACTTCGATGTCCCAATCTTCGCCGAGCAATTCACGGATGGTTTGCGCCTGATCAGGACGGAAAACGAGGATGTAAAGGTAGTTGAACGTCTGCCAATCTTTTTGCAGGTTAGCATAACTGACTTTGAGATTTGCTCCATAATAACTGTTTTGACTGATGAACGTCTCTGTGCTATCGTCATAGCCGGTAAGCAAGTTGTAATGGGCTGCCCACAGGTCATCGTTGGGGTAAAACGGTGATTCAAAGTAAAAACTTTCCTCGATCAACACCGGAAAGCCGGCTGCCAGAAGCCGTTTGAGCAAGGCCAGGTCGCCCCCAACACGGTATTCGATGTTCAACCAGCCGGCCCTCGTACGGACATAGAAAGCCAGCTCATCCACATTGACGTTGCGATCGTCGCGTTGGGGTTTCACCAACTCGGCTATGTCGAACTGGTCACCCTCCCAGCCATAATACCGCAGGTACATCGCCAGGGCAGCCGGCCCGCAGTTGTTGATATCCTGACGTTCCCAACGCGGCGCGGGCAGTGTAACCGCAAGCGGCAAATCAAAGGGCGTGGGCGTACTGGTCGGGGAAAGATTTGGTGCTTGAGGTAGATTGGATGTTTGTGCAGGCGTTGGATGGCGGGTGACAGCGATTGCCGGCTGGGGCAAGGGGGTTGGCGGCGGCTCAACCGGATCGAGGATGCCTTGAGTGTAGACGCGCAATCGCTCCCAGCGCCACAGCCAGCGGTCTTGGATAGCCGGGTCACCCAAATAGCCCATCCCGATCCCTCCAAACAGGATGATCAGGGCAATGAATAGCCACATTTTCCTCTTATTCATTCCAGATTAAGCCCAACCGCCTTTTGTTCTTCATTCGCCAGCCAAACGGATCAGTTTGACAGCGCAGGTCATGCATTCGAGAACAAGTTGCGCCGTCGGCCATCAGCCTGAGCAAAAAAACAGCCGAAAGCTGAACACTGAGCGCCTTGTAAAATCGATTGTAACATAGAGTATAATATTGGACATGAAATATCACATTTGGACAGAAGGATGTCAAATGAACGTGGCCGACTCGCAACGGGTGGCTTCAGCCCTGGAGCGGCTCGGCTACCAGATGACCGAGCAACCCGAAGCAGCGGATGTCATCGTCTTGAATACCTGTGTCGTGCGTCAGAGCGCGGAAGACAAAGCGTATGGGCGTTTGCATTCCTTACGCCCGCTGAAAGAACGCAACCCAAACCTGGTTATCAACTTGATGGGCTGTCTGGTTGGCATCAAAAACGCCGAACGATTGAAGGAGCGGTTCCCCTTTGTGGATGTTTTCTCTCCGCCTTCGGACGTAGGGCCATTGGTGACCTATCTGACTCAAGAGGAAAGCCGTTCAAGCGAAGAGGCTGCTACCCTGCAGCGATTCGCTTTAATGGATGGGGATTTGCTCCTTCCGCAGCATCAGCGTGGGCGGCAAGTTTCTGCCTTTGTTTCAGCCGTTTTAGGCTGTTCGCATGCCTGTACTTTCTGCATCATTCCCTATCGGCGGGGCGTAGAACGCAGCCGTCCGCCAGCCGAACTTCTGGGGGAAGTTCGTTCGCTGGTTGCACAAGGGGTTAAAGAGGTGACCCTTTTAGGACAGATTGTTGACCGTTATGGCAAAGACCTTGACGATGGCTCGTCACTGGCAAGCCTGCTGCGCGCCGTCCATGAGGTGGAGGGCCTGGAGCGCATCCGCTTTCTGACCTCGCACCCCAATTATCTGACCGAAGATTTGCTGGATGCCGTTGCCGAATTGCCCAAAGTCATGCCTCACATCGAAGTGCCGGTGCAAGCCGGAGATGACGAAGTGCTTGCCCGCATGAAGCGCGGTTACACGGCTGACGATTACCGCCGTCTGATCGAACGTATCCGCGCCCATCTGGCCGCTAAAACTCCAGGGGTCTCAATTGCCACCGATATCATTGTGGGTTTTCCAGGCGAGAGCGAAGCACAATTTCAACGCACTTATGATCTGCTCGCCGAACTAAAGCTGGATGTTGCCCACCTGGCGCGCTACTCGCCGCGACCTGGCACTTTGGCAGCGCGCAAGCTGGTGGATGATGTCCCCGAAGAGGAAAAAATGCGCCGTTTCCGCCTGCTCGAGGAACTGCAAGAGCGCATCGCCGGCGAAATCAACGCCTCCTATGTCGGGAAAACCGTCGCAGTGTTATTTGAGGAAAAAGTACGCAGCCGCTGGAAAGGGCGCACGCCAACCAATAAACTGGTCTTTCTGGAAAGCGAAGAGGACCTGGGTGGCAAAACTTTGCCGGTGCTGATCACCTGGGCTGGACCCTGGTCTATGCAAGCTACCTTGCCGCCAAAATCTGCGG
This sequence comes from Anaerolineales bacterium, assembly GCA_034434515.1. Lineage (GTDB taxonomy): Bacteria > Chloroflexota > Anaerolineae > Anaerolineales > UBA4823 > NAK19. Next base: position 50,348 of record DAOTZA010000062.1, read on the forward strand.
AGTTCACGAATTTGCAAAAAGCAGGAATATTCGAGAAAGAACTGGCTTGAATTCGTGATCCGCTGTTTTTGTTTCTCCCTGGGCTGATTTAAGAAAAAAATCATTTGCGAAATCACCCCAAATTAACACTTTGTGAAATTTGACACCATACCGACTCTGTGATACACTTACTGCTCAGGTAAACAATTCACATCTCAAAGCCAAAGGACTCCGAAGATGAGCGAATACCTGCCCCTGGCGGTTCTCTTAATTCTATCCACCCTCGTTGCTGCCATTGCAATCGCATTGGGTCACCTCTTTGGTCCTCGCCGCCCCACCCCGAAAAAATCTCTCCCCTACGAATCCGGCATGACACCCTTTGGACCCGGCACCCGCCGCATGCCGGTGCGTTTCTATTTAGTGGCGGTACTCTTCATCTTGTTTGATATCGAGGTGGTCTTCTTTGTGCCGTGGGCTGTGGTCTATCGCAAACTGGGATTGTTTGGCTTTGTGGAAATGCTCATTTTTGCCGGTATTTTGGAAATTGCCTTTGTGTATGCGTGGAAGAAAGGAGCATTAGAATGGGAGTAGAACAAAAGCTCGGGAACATGGGGGTTGTGACCGCTAAATTAGAGGATGTAGTCAATTGGGCGCGAACCAAAGCCATGTGGCCGATGCTTTTCGGGTTGGCTTGTTGCGCCATTGAAATGATGGCTGCCCAGGCAGCTAATTACGATATGAGCCGCTTTGGCATGGAGCTCATGCGCGCCAGCCCACGTCAATCGGACCTCATGATTGTCGCCGGACGGGTCAGCCGCAAGATGGCGCCTGTTTTGCGCCGTCTCTATGACCAGATGCCCGACCCCAAATGGGTGATCGCCATGGGCGATTGCTCATCTTGTGGCGGTGTGTTCAACAACTATGCTATTGTGCCCGGCGTAGACGAGGTAGTGCCGGTCGATGTCTATGTCGCCGGTTGTCCGCCTCGCCCGGAGGGATTGATCCACGGAATTTTGACTTTGCACGAAAAAGTGCGTAACCAGAAACTACGCGATTGGGCATAGGGGAGGCAGGCGCACGATGGGTGAACATTTAGACAAAGCGGTTCAAGCCTTACAAGATCGTTTTGGCGCAACCGTCAATGAATTCCGTGACGAGGTGAGCGTTTTCTTACAACCCGAACAAATTGTTGAGGCCTGTAAGGCTTTGCGCGATGAGTTCGAGTTTGAGATGCTTGAAGACGAGACTGCCGTAGATTACTGGCCGGAAGAGGCGCCACGGTTTCACGTTGTTTATCAAATTTATTCCTATAAACATAATGAACGCATTTGCCTGCGGGTGCCTCTGAATGGCAATTCTCCTTCCATCCCCACCATCGAGGGGGTTTATCCCAATGCCAACTGGTATGAACGCGAAGTCTGGGATATGTTTGGCATTCATTATGAAGGCCATTCGGATTTGCGCCGTATCCTCATGCCGCACGATTGGGAAGGCCACCCCTTGCGCAAAGATTATCCATTAGGGCATGAAGAGATCATGTTTAGCTTCAATTTTGACGAGATTAACGCCCGCAAACGGTATGCCACAGAATAGCAGGTAGGGTAGCGCTATGCCGGAAATCAATACTCATATCGACGAACGTATGCTCGATGGCTTCACCCGTCTGGTGACGCAAGAAGCCATTGAGGGGAAAACCATGTTGCTCAACATGGGCCCTCAACATCCCAGTACCCATGGCGTGTTGAGGTTGCTCCTGGAGCTAGACGGTGAATTCGTGGTTAATGTCATTCCCGACATCGGTTTCTTGCACACCGGTGTCGAAAAGCACATGGAATACAAAACTTTTGAGAAGGCGGTAGTAATGACCGACCGCCTGGACTACTTGAACAACATCGGCAATAATCTGGTTTATTGCCTGGCGGTCGAAAAGCTGGTAGATTTGGATGTCCCGCCCCGCGCCCAGGCTATCCGGGTCATCCTGACCGAATTGCAGCGCATCGCTTCTCACCTGGTCTGGTTGGGCACTCACGCCCTCGATTTAGCTGCCATGTCGGTTTTCCTCTACTGCTTCCGCGAGCGCGAGATGATTCTGGACATCATGGAAATGTGCAGCGGGCAACGCATGATGACCAGCTATTTCCGTCCAGGCGGGCTTTGGCGGGATGTACCGGTTGAGTTTGAGGATGCTGTGCGCCAATTCTTGCGCATCTTCCCGGCCCGCATCGATGAATATGAAGCCTTACTAACTAAAAACCCTCTCTTCATCGAGCGCACCAAGCATATCGGCGTTCTGTCCGCCGAAGACGCCATTAAGTGGGGCGTGACCGGGCCTAGCCTGCGCGCCAGCGGCGTAGCCCACGACCTGCGCAAGGTGCGGCCTTATTCCGGCTACGAGCAATACGATTTTGAGATTCCTACCCACACCGATGGCGACACTTATGCCCGCTACCTGGTACGCATGGAGGAAATGCGCCAATCCGTACGCATCGTCCAACAGGCTTTGGATAAACTACCCTATGGGCCCACTCGCTCCAACAACCGCAAATTCGTGCCACCGCCGCGCTCTGAGTTAGGACACAGCATGGAAGCCGTCATTCACCATTTCAAGCTCTTCACTGAAGGTTTTCCGGCGCCGAAGGGAGCAGTCTATGTAGCCGTCGAATCGCCCCGCGGCGAGCTAGGCGTCTATCTCGAAGGCGATGGCGGGCCGAAACCGTATCGCATTCACTGGCGCACACCGTCCTTTGCAAATCTACAAGTGCTGAAACTGCTTGCCAAAGGGCATCTGGTTGCCGACCTGGTGGCCCTGATCGGCACAATTGACATCGTCTTAGGAGATGTAGACCGGTGAACCATCTACTGGAAAAATACGCATCCGAAATCGAAATGACCCTGGCGAAATACCCGCCTGATCAAAAACGCGCTGCAGCAATGCCGTTGCTCTATCTGGCTCAGCGTGAATATGGATACGTGACCAAACAGGCGCTGCTTGAGATCAGCGAAATCCTCGATGTCCCAACCACCGAAATCGGGCAACTGGTTGGATTTTACACCCTTTACCACGACGAACCCGGCGGTAAATACCGCATTCAGGTGTGCACCGATCTTCCCTGCGCTTTGCGAGGTGCAGAAGAATTCCTTGAGCAGTTATGCGAAAATTTGGGCATTCAGGTAGGTGAGACTACAGCGGATGGATTGATCACGATTGAGCAGGTGATGTGCTTAGCGGGTTGTGACCGCGCTCCGCTCTTTCAAGTTCAAACCGCCGAAGGCATCACCTACCACGAAAATCAAAGCGTGGAAAGCGCACTGAAACTCGTTCGAACCTGGCAGAGTACCCCATGAAACGATCCTATCTCCTTCTTCGACACCGCGACATTCCCGACCTGAACGATTTGGCCGTGTACCGCCAGCACGGTGGTTTTGAGGCCTTTCGTAAGGCGGTCACAACGCTGCAACCCCACGAAGTGGTTGAGATTGTCAAAGCCTCTGGCCTGCGCGGGCGGGGTGGGGCTGGCTTTCCTACCGGGATGAAATGGTCGTTTATCGACAATAAAAACTGGCCTCACTACGTCGTCGCCAACGCAGATGAATCCGAACCAGGTACTTTTAAGGATCGCGAAATTATGGAAGGCAATCCCTTCCAGTTTTTGGAAGGTTTAATGATTGCTTCTTACGCGGTTCAAGCCAACGTGGCATACATCTACTTGCGGGGCGAATTCTGGCAACTAGCCCATCAGCTCGATCGGCGCATCCAGCAGTTACACAGCGCCGGTTTGTTAGGCGAGCGCTTGTTTGGCACAGAGTATTCACTGCGGATTTACACCCACCTCGGAGCAGGCGCTTATATTTGCGGCGAAGAGACCGCTTTGCTGGAATCGTTAGAAGGCAAACTGGGTCAACCGCGCTTACGTCCTCCATTTCCACCTGCGGTAGGCCTGTTCGGCAAACCAACCATTGTCAATAACGTCGAAACCCTGGCGAACGTACCGCTGATCATCGAGCGGGGCGCCGAGTGGTATCGATCTTTCGGCACCGAAAAAAGCCCCGGGGTTAAGATTTTTTGCCTTTCGGGTCGCGTCAATCGTCCCGGCAACTACGAATTGCCCTTAGGCACGACCTTCCGAGAATTAATCTTTGAGCATGGCAAGGGCATTCCAGACAGCAAACAGATCAAAGCCATTATGGCGGCCGGCGCATCGTCTGCCCTGATTGTGGCAGATGAACGTGCCCTGGATACTCCAATGGACTACGAGAGTGTACCTGCCCTGGGCGCGCAACTCGGTTCGGCTTCGATCATCGTTATTGATGAAACGGTGAGCATGGATTGGCTGATCCGCAAGACGATTCACTTCTTCCAGCACGAATCGTGCGGCAAGTGCACACCCTGCCGTGAAGGTACGTACTGGATGAAACACATTATTGACCGCATTCATCGCGGCGAAGCAAGCCAAAATGATGTTGAGCTGCTTTATGATGTTGCCAGCCAGATGCGCGGCAAATGCCTGTGCGCTCTGGGAGAGTTCTCCATTGAAGCAGTACTATCCGCCCTCGAACGCTTCCCCAAAGATTTTGCAGCTCGCGTTGCTCAACAGGAGCCTGCGCTATGACCAAGATGATCACCCTGATCATAGACGGCATTCAGGTTACCGTACCGGAAGGCACAAACATTGTCGATGCGGCCAAAAAAGCCGGGATCGATATTCCGGTCTTTTGCTATCACCCCAAAATGCACCCGGTGGGCATGTGCCGCATGTGCCTGGTGGAGGTTGGTCGCCCGGTGATTGACCGCGCCACCGGCCAGTTTGTCCGCAATGAAGATGGCTCGCTAAAAATTCAATTCAACCCCAAGCTAGAGACCGGCTGCACCACCCCTGTCTCCGAAGGGATGGTGGTCATCAACACTTCGGACAAGGTTAAGCGCGGGCGCAAAGATATCCTAGAGTTTTTGCTCACCTCTCATCCCTTAGATTGCCCGATTTGCGACAAAGGCGGTGAGTGCCCTCTGCAAAATTTGACCATGGCTCACGGGCCCGGCACCTCGCGCTTCCTGTTTGATGAGAAGAAACATCTTTTGAAACACACTCCGTTAGGCGAGCTGATTTATCTAGACCAGGAGCGCTGCATCCAGTGCGGGCGGTGCGTACGCTTCCAGGACGAATTGGTGGATGATCCGGTCATCGGCTTTTCTCAGCGCGGGCGTTCGTTGCAAATCGTCACCTTTTCTGAGCCCGGCTTTGATTCAATCTTCTCCGGCAACACCACCGACATTTGTCCGGTTGGCGCCTTGACAACAGCCGATTTTCGCTTCGGGGCACGTCCCTGGGAGTTAAACGCCGCCGCCAGCATCTGTCAACAATGCCCAGTGGGCTGTAACCTGACTCTGAACGTGCGCCGTGAGGCAGTGGCGAGTGGCAAGGTTGTCATCAAGCGGGTTATGCCGCGGCAGAACGAATGGGTGAACGAGATCTGGATTTGCGACAAAGGTCGCTTTGGTTATCATTACACCGAATCCATAGAAAGGTTGACCCAACCTCTGCTGCGCAAAGGAGGGGAACTGTCACCGGTCAGTTGGGAGGAAGCTCTGGAGGTAGTAATCGAGCGCTTGCGGCAGGCCGGTGAAAACCTTCTCAGCGTGGCAGGTGGACGCCTCTCGAACGAAGATTTCTTCAACCTGCGCAAGCTCACCGAAGGCATCGGCGGCAAAACCGCCCTCTATACGCAAATGGGCGGCGGCGATTTGGTTGCTCTGGCAGGCATGCCACAGGGGAGTAATCTGGGTGAACTGGGGAAAGGGGATGCCATTTTGGTTATTGCTTCCGATTTACACCAGGAAGCGCCGATCTGGTGGCTGCGGGTGAAACAAGCGGCGGAGCGCGGCGCAACGCTGATCGTTGCCCTGCCGCGTCCGAACCGCCTGGATAAATTTGCTCAGCACATTTTGCGCTACCGTTACCGAGACGAAAGTGGCTTGATTCTGGCGATGATCAACGCCCTCTCTGCCAAGCGTCCTGAACTGCCGCAGAAGGTTAATGCACTCTGGCGGGATGCCGAGGTGCAAGCTGCGGCGAAAGCCTTTGCAGAAGCTCAAAATGCGGTGATTTTCTTTGGCAGCGAAGGGGTTGGTTTGCAGACTTCGCAAGCCCTCGCTCAAGCCTGTACCAACCTGCTCTCGGTGACCAATCACCTCGGCCGCCCTAACAACGGATTGATCCCCGTCTGGCAACGACCCAACGATCAAGGCGCCTGGGAACTGGGTTGGCGACCTTTGCCCAACCTTGGCGAGGAGATGGGTAAGGCTGGCGCCTTGTATCTTGTGGCCTGTGATCCGGCTGCAGATGATCCTGCCCTGTCCTTAACGCCCGATTTCCTGGTAGTACAAGACCTGTTCCTGACAGCGACTGCCAAACTTGCTCACGTCGTGCTACCGGCTTTGCCCTTCACCGAGCGCGAAGGTAGCCTTGTTAACGGCGAAAGGCGGGCACAACGCTATTATCCGGCTGTGCCTGCTCGCCCCGGCCCCCGCCCCGATTTTGCCATCAGCGGACAGTTAGGCAAAATGCTTGGCATTGACCTGGAAGATCGAATTGCGTCGAAGGTGATGATGCGCATCGCGGCCGAAGTGCCAGCCTTTGCAGGCATCACTTACTCAGCACTGGCACAAGCTCCCGAACAGTGGCCAATCATTGGGCGCGCAGACCTCTATTACGGCGGTACAACCTATGAAAACAAACAGGGAATTGGCGTTCAACTGCCAAACGGCATTCAGCGCGGCGAAAAGCTCACCTTAACCTGGCCCTCTCTGGCAGCAGGCACACCTGACGAGGAGGGTACGCTTGCGGTGCCGATCACCAGACTTTATGACGGCGGCAGCACCCTGTTGCCTTCCAGGTTATTGGATCAACGCCGGGTCAGGACGGTCATCTGGATGCACCCCGCCCAGGCCAGCGCCAACGCCATCCAGGAAGGCGACCTGGTGCATCTGCAAATTGGCGAAGCCTCTGCGATGGCAACAGCTCTGCTGGATGAGCAAGTCCCCGAAGGGGTGATCTTGGCCCCGCGCAGCACGGGAATCCCGCTCCACGAACCCCACCTGGTGCAACTCAAGGTGGTCGAACGGAGCTAAAAACGAGGGAATTATGGATTGGGCATCTCTGATCGAATGGACCATCAAATCGCTTGCCTTGATTCTGGCTTTGCTAGGCGGCTTTGCTTATCTAACCCTCTTTGAGCGCAAGGTTTTGGCGCGCTTTCAGGTGCGCATTGGGCCAAATCGCGCCGGTCCGTTTGGCATCTTGCAACCTGTGGCAGATGGAATTAAGCTCATCTTCAAAGAGGAGCTAATCCCTGCTAATGCGGACAAAATCATCTTTATCCTTGCCCCGATCGTAACCGTGGTGCCGGCGCTGGTAATTATGGCGGTTGTGCCCTTTGGTCCGCCCATTCAACTGTTTGGGCGCACGATCACCCTGCAGGTTGCCGACCTGAACGTAGGCATTCTCTATATTATGGCAATCGCTTCGATCTCGGTCTATGGCATTGTCCTGGCCGGCTGGTCTTCAAACAACAAGTATGCCACCCTGGGCGGCATTCGCTCTTCGGCGCAGATGATCAGCTATGAACTGGCGTTAGGGTTAGCGTTTACCGGCCCAATCTTGTTGACTTCTTCCCTCAGCCTGTCAGAAATCGTCGAAGCCCAACGCGGCGTTTGGTTTGTCCTGTATCAGCCGATTGGAGCCTTTATCTTCTGGATTTCAACGCTGGCAGAGGTCAATCGCGCACCTTTTGATATGCCCGAAGCCGAACAAGAATTAACCGCCGGTTACCATACCGAATATTCGGGGATGAAGTTTGCCCTGTTCTTCATGGCAGAATACGTTAAGATGATTGCTGTCTCGGCCATTGCGGTTACGCTCTTCTTCGGGGGCTACCGTGGACCTTTTGTTGATCAGCTTCCCATCCTGGGACCGATCTACTTCTTGCTCAAAGTAGTCGGCTTTCTTTTCCTGATGGTTTGGGTGCGGGCAACTTTGCCCCGCATCCGGTATGATCGCCTGATGGCGTTTGGCTGGAAGGTGCTGTTCTCCCTTGCCTTAGGCAACGCCATGCTGACTGCCTTAGGCATCTTGCTGGCAGATACCTTTCAAAACCCTCTCTGGCTGTGGTCAATCCCGCTTACGACCATTGTCTTCTTTTTACTGGTAGTCTATTCGATGCGAGGTTCAATCGCAGGAGGTAATAAGTAATGTTAGGTGATTTGGCGCGTGGCTTAGCCACCACTCTCAAAGCAATGTTTTTTGAAAAACCGGTAACCATTCAATACCCGGAAGTAAAACGCCCGGTGCGCAGCCGCTACAAAGGTCGACATGTGCTCAAGCGCTATGAAAATGGTCTGGAAAAATGTATTGGCTGTTCTTTGTGCGCGGCCGCCTGTCCGGCGGACGCGATCTTTGTTGAAGCGGCCGAAAACACCGATGACGAGCGCTACTCGCCCGGTGAACGCTATGCTCGGGTGTATGAGATCAACTTATTGCGCTGTATCTTCTGCGGCTATTGTGAGGACGCCTGCCCAACGGAAGCCATTGTGTTGGGTGACAATTATGAGCTATCCTTTACCGACCGGCGCTCATCAATTTATACCAAGGAGATGTTGCTGGAAGCGGTGCCGGAAGGCGGCCAGCCTACACCGCAGAAGACGCCACCGGGAGTGTATACCCGCGCGATCCCGGAAATGAAGGATCCGGTTTGATGGAAAGAGACCCTCATCCTTCCCTCGCCCCCACCCCCTCTCCCACAGGACGAGGGGAGACACCCTCACCCCCACCCCCTCTCCCACAGGGCGAGGGGACACGCCCTCACCCCCTACCCCTCTCCCACAGGGCAAGGGGACACGCCCTCACCCCCTACCCCTCTCCCACAGGGCAAGGGGAGACGCCCTCACCCCCACCCCCTCTCCCAAGGGGAGAGGGGAGAGATGGACTCAACTCCTACCCGCTTCCACAGGGCGAGGGAGACTCGTTTTGGGAGGTTTTGAATGAGCGTTGATCTGGTGCTCTTTGGCGGCCTGGCTCTGGTGACCATTCTCTCTGCGTTGGGCATGTTGTTCAGCCGCAATGCCATCTATTCGGCTTTATATTTGATCTTTAACTTTTCGACCGTGGCGGTGTTCTATCTCATGCTCAGCGCTCCTTTCATTGCTCTGGCGCAAATCACTGTCTATGCTGGCGCCATTATGGTCTTGTTCCTATTTGTGATCATGTTATTGGGTGCAGAACAGACTGGCCGCACACCCCCTACCTGGTGGATGCAACCCCTCGCCTTGAGCCTGGCGGGCATCTTAATCCTCGAAGCCGTTTATCTAATCGTGACTCACCGCTCCAGTTTCCCGGCTCTGCAGGCAACCATAGGTGATTTTGGCAACCCGGTCCAGATTGGTGAGCTCATGTTTAGCACTTACCTGCTGGCTTTTGAAACTATCGCCTTATTGCTGCTAGTGGCAGTGATCGGTGCAATCTTCCTGAGCCGTGGTCGCAAGGCACGTTAGAACCAATTGGAGGCAAAGTCGTAAATGGTGCCAATTTATACCTACATCGCTTTATCTGCTGTCCTCTTCACCCTGGGGGCGCTGGGTGTCCTCATCCGCCGCAATGCAATTATTATCTTTATGTCGGTCGAGCTAATGCTCAATGCAGCCAACCTGGCATTCGTGGCTTTCGCCCGCATGCATGGCGGCTTGAGTGGACAGATCTTTGTCTTTTTTGTGATGGCGGTCGCGGCTGCAGAGGTTGCGGTCGGCCTGGCCTTGATCGTCAAGATCTTTGAGACCAAGCACAGTATCGACATCGATCAGATGAACATGATGAAAGGTTAGCTGCGGAGAATCTTATGCTCATCAGTGAAACAGCCACAGCCACTTTATCTTTCTTTCCTCTGGCGCCCCTGGTGCTGCTCTTCCCCCTGTTGGGATTGCTGATCAATTTAATCTGGGGTAACCGTTTTTCCGAAAAGGTCATCGGAGGCATTGCCAGTGGAGCTGTTGGAGCGACCTTTTTGGTAGCAATCTTACAAATGGTGTCCCTCATCGCTCACCCAGAAGGGACTGTTATCCCACTGGCAGATTGGATCACCATTGGGGAATTGAACATCCATTGGGGCATTCAGATTGACACCCTCTCGGTAACGATGATGTTGGTCGTATCAGGCGTAGGCTGTTTGATTCACATCTATGCCATTGCATACATGCATGACGATGTGCGCATCCAGGGCGATCCGAGCCGCTATCGCCGTTTCTTTGTCTTCTTCAATTTGTTTATCCTGGCAATGATGACGCTGGTCAGCGCTGACAATTACCTGATGCTCTTTGTCGGCTGGGAGGGGGTGGGATTATGCTCTTACCTGCTGATCGGATTTTGGTACGATAAAGGTAAGGATGGCATTGGCAACGCTCTTGCCGGCAACAAAGCCTTTATCACCAATCGGATTGGCGATTTTGGGTTTCTGCTGGCAGCTTTTACCATGTTTGGGCTGTTCCGCAGCTTCAACTTCAGCGAAGTCTTTAGCAAAGTGGAGGAAATTTCCCAGCTCTTGCCGGCCGGCATCCTGATGATGACGGTTTTTATGCTCATTGGTGTCACCGGCAAGTCTGCCCAATTGCCCTTGTATGTCTGGTTACCGGATGCCATGGCCGG
>DAOTZA010000063.1:0-9079 GCA_034434515.1 Anaerolineales bacterium
AGCAGGCGGCGGCGTTTCCAGCGCAGGTAGGGAGCTGCCAGTCTGCGCAGCCAGCTTTTCCAAACGATGATGGCAAAGGAGCTGCCGCCATCGCGGTAGTGAACCCGTAACATCTCAGGCCAACAGCGTTCGTCGGCGGCAATGGTCTTTGCCGAGCCATGCAGGCGAAAGTGCGCCCAAAGGCGGGGTAGATAAACGATCTTTGCATGGCGGGCAATCCGCACCCAGAGATCATAATCCATTGCAAAATAGAACGAGGCATCCAGCGGGCCTACCTTACGCCACAATTCGGCGCGAAAGAAAGCAGCCTGTTGGGGGATATGCACATAGCCGCGGCGCAAACGCCGGTAATCGGTCTGGCGGGCGGGAAATTTTCCCAACACCCTCCCCTGTTCATCGATGAAATTGGCATCTCCATACACCAAACCAACGTCGGGACGGTTTTGCAAGTATTGCACTGCTTCGGAGACGGCCTGAGGAAGATACGTGTCATCGGAATTCAGCCAGGCAAAGATTTCCCCCCTAGCGTGAGCAAAGCCTTTGTTGATCGCCTCGGTTTGGCCTCGGTCGGGTTCGGAAACCCACCAAGCAAGGCGATCGGCATAACGGCGGATGATTTCCAGGCTACCATCGGTTGAACCCCCATCAACGATCAGGTATTCGAGATTGGGATAATCTTGGCCTAAAACCGAAAGGATGGTTTCTTCCAGGAACAGGGCTTGATTGAAGGATGGTGTAACGATGGAAACCAGAGGAAGCTCCGCTTTCCCATCCGGTTGCAAGGTTTGTAAGAGAGAGCTTTTTGCCATCTGGATTGATTTTACCATTTTGTATCCGTGGTCTTGACAGCTTTATAGCCTTCTCAACCTTATTTGTTCATTACCATCTCTACCATCACTGGCTACGCAGTAAATTGGCTGAGAAAACCTTCCACGAATGACACCTTAGGAATGAGTGAGAGAGGCATTCGTGTATTCGTGAGTCCTTTGTGGAGGGTCTCCCTGCCAAGCAGAGCCTATGGAAGGTTATTCTGTTTGTTCTTGATCCTGTCGCCGGGCACAGAGGAGAGCCTTAGCGAACTCCATGCTGCCGAAAAGGGCGGTTGACAGAACAAGAATCAAGCCTCATCACGGGCTTCGGGGCGAAGGGTAAACGCCCTCCCAGCTTTCTGGAGGATAGTAGCAAGCCGCCACCTCCCAGGTGAGCGTCTTGATCTGTTCGATTTCCGCCTCGTTTAGTCGTTTGCGCCAATTCATCAGATTTGCGCGGCTGTCCAAACGCACTGCGTGACGTCGCTCAGTTTTGAGTTCTTTTGGGTTGTCGGCGCTGCTCGACTCTGCAATGCGTTGCTGCGCCTTTGCGGTGTATTTCAGACCCAGGGCTTGATAGATTTTCTGAAATTCTCCCAAGGGGTCGAGCGACAAATCTTCGTGGCAGGTCAGGAGTATCGGAGCGCCTTCTTCTTTCAACTTCCATACCGTCTGATACACCATCGACCACAATACCGCAGCCTGTCGAAGGATATCTTCCGGGTTAGCAAGGCAAGCCAGCATTTGCGCTTCATAGGGGGCTAACCAATCCCGCAACAGCAGCGGCTGAGCCAGCAGGTCTCGCATGTCGAAGGGCCAGTTCAAGCGCTTGAGACTGCTGGCAAAGGAGGCCGGATGACGGACGGTGACCACGACACGACAACCCAGGCGCTCCAGAAACCAGCGAATCGAGAAGGCTGCAAAGGGGTCTTTCAGCAGCGGGCGGCGATGCAACAGCTTGCCAAGCAAAAAGGTGCTCCCATCGCGCCCCATCCGCCCCAAGTCATGAAGGGAGCGCAGAGAGAGAAGCTCTTTTCCCCAATGATAGCGATAATCCAGCAGTTGCCGAAAGGCGGGCAGGTATTGGCTTTCATTCTCATCGCAAATGTAGAAATACCAGTGTGGAATGTCGGCTGCCAAAACGCCCGGCCGATGCCAGACATTCAGCGGCTCGCTGATATAAGCCGCTTCTCCACTGGCGGTGAGCATCTTCCCCACCCAGGTCGACCCAGAACGATGAACGCCGGTAACCAGAATCGGCACTTGCTCGGCTGTCATTTCAGTTAATCCGTTCCTCTTCGAGTATCGCCTGGACGATGCGCTGAGCGGCTTTTCCGTCGCCATACGGATTGACTGCCTGCGCCATGGCTTGATAGGCAAGCGGATCATCGAGCAAGCGCCGGGTTTCCATCACAATCGTTTGGGTATCGGTTCCCACCAGGCGCACCGTGCCGGCCTGCACGCCTTCGGGGCGTTCGGTGACGCGGCGCAAGACTAAGACCGGTTTGCCCAAGCCAGGCGCCTCTTCTTGCAGACCGCCCGAATCGGTCAAAATCAGCGTGGCGTTCTTCATCAGATGGACAAACGGCAGATAATCCATTGGTGGGAGCAAAGTAATGTTCGTAACCTTGCCCAACAAGCGATAAACCGGTTCCTGGACATTTGGATTGAGATGTACCGGATAGACGATGCGCACACTCTCACCGTACTCGCTCGCCAAAGTGCGCAGGGCATGGCAAATGTTTTCCAATGGCTCACCAAAGTTCTCACGGCGGTGAGCCGTAACCAGGATCAAACGCCTTTCCTCAGGCGGTTGGTAGGGGGGCAGGCGATACTGGCGGAAGAAAGCCTCCACTTCGGGCGTCAGGGGCAGATTGACCACGTGCTGAAGCGCATCGATCACCGTGTTGCCGGTCACCCGAATGCGATTGGCAGGGACGTTCTCCCTAAGCAAGTTCTGCCGCGCCCATTCAGTGGGGGCAAAGTGCAGGTCTGCCAGGACTCCTACAACCGAACGATTGATCTCTTCCGGGAAGGGCTGCCATTTATCTCCACTTCGCAAACCGGCTTCCACATGTCCGATCTTAATGCGATGATAATAGCCCAACAAGGCGGCTGCCATCACCGTGGTCGTATCGCCCTGTACCAGAATCCAGTGGGGTTTCAGTTGGCTGAGGACGGGATCAAGATGGATGAAGATGGCGGCTGTCAGTTCTGCCAGGGATTGGTTTGGACGCATGAGATTCAGGTCTACATCGGGTTGGATATCAAACAGGTTGAGAATCTGGTCGAGCATCTGACGATGTTGGGCGGTGACACACACCCGTGATTCCACCTCAGGGTGGCAGGCTAACTCGCGTACTACCGGCGCCATCTTGACTGCTTCGGGACGGGTGCCAAAAATCGAAAGGACGCGCAGTGTCATCTAATCCCCTCTCCTAATTTATGCACCTGGAACCCTTCCTTCTCCCAAACCGTGCGGTTGAGCAGGTTAACGGCGTCCAGGGCAAGCCGGCGTCGCATGAGTTGAGCAGCTATCGCTGCAGACAGGTTGCGAAACTGGCGATGGGCAACCAGAATAACCAGTAAATCGGCTCCCTGCAAAACTTGGGCGAGATCGCGCCCTAAGGGAATGCCATTCACCTGAATCTCCTGGCGATAGGGTTCAAAGGCAAGCACCTCGGCGCCAGTTTGTTGGAAAAGCTGGCAAATTTCAATCGCCGGCGATTCGCGCAGGTCATCCACATCGGCTTTATACGCTAATCCCAAAGCGGCGACGCGGTAGCCATTCAGTTCGCCAAAAGCCAACCGGGCAGACTCAACCACGTGGCGCGGTTGACCATCGTTGACCTCTCGCGCCGTCCGAATCAGGTGGGCAAGGTCGGGCGCGGCTTCGACCAGGAACCATGGATCCACACTGATACAATGCCCTCCTACGCCAGGTCCAGGGCGTAAGATGTTCACCCTTGGATGGCGATTTGCCAGCTCGATGGCTTCCCACACATTGATCCCAAACCGCTCTGCCAGACGGGCAAACTCATTGGCAATGGCAATGTTGACATCCCGATAGGTGTTCTCCATCAGCTTGACCATCTCAGCGGTGGTGGCATCGGTCAACAGGATTTCACCGCGCACAAAGAGGCTGTACAGGTCACGCGCCGCTTCTGCGGAGTGGCGGTTGACGCCACCGATAACCCGATCGTTCTCGATCAGTTCGCGCAGGATTGAGCCCGGCAAAACGCGTTCCGGTACGTAAGCGAGATAAAAATCCTCCCCGCTCCTTAAGCCGCATTGTTCCAGCAGAGGAGCAACTTTTTTGACGGTGGTCAAAGGCGGAGAAGTGGATTCCAAAACCACCAGATTGCCCTTTTGCAAGTGAGGTGCAATCGCCTGGGCGGCAGCTTCGACAGCGCGCAGGTCGGCAAGTTTCTGCTCGCGGAAGGGGGTGGGCACGGCAATGATAAAGGCATCCGCTTCAGCCGGTTGATTCTGAATGGTCAGATTGCCAGAGCGCAAGGCAGCCTGAACCAGGGTTCGCAAACCTGGTTCCTGGATGTGCAAACCGCCATTGCGCAGGGTGTTGACTACCTCAGGGTTGACATCCACACCGATCACCTGCATCCCATGGGTTGCAAACGTGCTGGCGGTCGGCAAACCAATATATCCCAATCCTAAAACGCAAATCTTTTGGAATTTCAAGCGGCTCAGCTCCTCTAAGTTAAGATACAGGATTTGCCAGATAGGTGACCTGCTTCTTTGAAAACTGCTTATCAGGGCATCCGATCTATCCCTAATCCCTTGCAACCTGAAACCTGTCCGACAGGACATGATACCATAGAAGAATACCAAAAAGAGGAAAATGTCGAACCTGATTAGCTCGCCGGCAAAGTCCTTCACCTAGAAGAATTTCTATTCTCTCTTTTACCCCAGAGCCTACGGAGAGTACGGATAGGATTTTTCTCTGTGCTCTCAGTGAACCCAGTGGTGAAAAAAAGGCATTTTTAAGGGGAGTCAACCTGTGATAAAATGGATTTATCCATTTTGCTGCCAAGAGGTGTGCATGGGCGTTATTCTAGAGCTACATGGGATAACCAAACGGTTTCCGGGGGTGCTTGCCAACGACCACATCGATCTGGATTTGCGCGAAGGTGAAATTCATGCCCTGCTGGGGGAAAACGGAGCCGGAAAAACAACTCTGATGAACATTCTTTACGGATTATATAAACCAGATGAGGGTGAGATTCGCGTCAACGGCAATCGGGTCGAAATCCACTCCCCGCGCGATGCCATTGCGTGCGGCATTGGCATGGTGCACCAGCATTTCATGCTTGTGCCGGTGTTTACCGTGCTGGATAATGTGATGTTGGGTGATGAATACGTGCGCGGTGGCGGCTTTCTCGACCGACGCAAAGCCGCTAACCGTATCCTCGAAATCTCCCAACAGTACAATCTGCAAGTTGACCCCTTCGCTTACATCAAGGACCTGCCCGTGGGACTACAACAGCGGGTGGAAATCATCAAATTGCTCTTTCGCGAAGCCAATATTCTCATTCTCGATGAACCAACTGCCGTTTTGACGCCTCAAGAGGTGGATGAATTATTCAAGATCATGAAATCACTGGTTGCCAGCGGCAAATCGAT
Source organism: Anaerolineales bacterium (assembly GCA_034434515.1). GTDB lineage: Bacteria > Chloroflexota > Anaerolineae > Anaerolineales > UBA4823 > NAK19. Next base: position 5,451 of record DAOTZA010000063.1, read on the forward strand.
CATCTTCATCACTCATAAACTGCGCGAAGTCATGGAGTTTTCCGACCGCATCACCGTCATCCGCAACGGGAAAGTGGTCGGGACAACCACCCCTCAGGAGGCCGACCAAAATAAACTGGCGGCCATGATGGTCGGCCGCCAAATCGATCTGACCATCGAGAAAAAACCGGCTGCTCCCCAGCAGGTAGTGCTCGAGGTACGCAATCTCAAGGTGCTGGATGCACGCAAGTTGATCGCCGTCAATGGCGTTTCATTCGAAGTGCGCGCCGGAGAAGTGTTGGGGATTGCTGGCGTGCAAGGCAACGGTCAGACCGAACTGGTGCGCGCCCTGACGGGCATGCAACATCCGATCGAAGGCGAGATCCGCATCCTGGGCAAAGAGATGACCCACGCCAGCCCCAAAGAGTTCTTTGAAACCGGCGCAGCCCATATTCCCGAAGACCGTCAAAAAGATGGTCTGGTTCTCACTTACCCGGTCAAGGACAACTTCATCCTGAACACTTTTTACAAGCCACCCTTTGCGCAGGGTATTGTCCTGCAACAACCGCAAATTATTGCCAATGCCGAAGAACTGGTGGAAAAGTTCGATATCCGCACGCCTAGCATCTTCACCACCCTCAGCTCGTTGAGTGGTGGCAATCAGCAGAAAGTGATTGTCGCCCGCGAATTCTCCCGGCCGATCAAACTGCTCATCGCCGCTCAACCAACGCGTGGCTTGGATGTCGGTTCGATCGAGTACATCCACAACCGTCTGATCGAAAAGCGCGATGAAGGCTGCGCGGTCTTACTGGTTTCCACCGAGCTAGACGAGATCCTGCAACTTTCCGATCGGATTGCGGTCATGTATCGCGGCCGCATTGTGGCAACTGTCAACGCTGCCGAGGTCACCAAAGAACAGATCGGCCTCTACATGGCCGGCCTGCAACCCGAAATGGCGAAAGTGTAGCTAAACTCCCGCTAGGAAAAGATCATGGACGATTCGAAAAAGAGACAAGAACAGAATCCCAAAAGACTGAACGTTTTCTTGGAGGAAGTCCGCCGTAGCCCTTTGACGGTGACGTTCCTGGCAATATTCACCGGTTTATTCCTGGGTGGCATTATTGCTGCGCTGACGTCCGAGCAAATGTATGCGGCCTTCCGCGTCTCGCTGGGAGAAGGAATCAAAGTCGGCGCGCAGGCGGCCTGGAACACCTATCGCGCCTTGTTCCTTGGCGCGTTTGGCGACCCGGCTAAGATTTCAGCCGCCTTTGCCACAGGGGACTGGCTGCAAATCAACCGCGCCCTCAGCCCCTTCTTTGAAAGTCTGGTGCAGGCTACGCCCTATATTTTTGCCGGGCTGGCCGTTGCTTTTGGCTTTCGGGTGGGATTATTCAACATCGGCGCTGAAGGGCAGATCTTTGTTGGTGCATTGGCAGCTGTTTGGGCTGGCGTGTTTATCAAGGGACTGCCGGCCATCATCCATGCTCCTTTAGCCTTCCTGATCGGTGGCTTGGGGGGTGCCTTATGGGGCTTTGTGCCAGGCTGGTTGAAGGCGAAAACCGGCGCCCATGAGGTGATCATCACCATCATGATGAACTACATTGCCTTCCGCTTGAGCGAATATCTCTTGACCGGCTATTTACGCGATCCCAACAAGACCACTCCCATCAGCGCCCCGATCGAAACCACTGCCTGGATTCCGCGCTTTTTCCCGGATCCTAATCGCTTCCATTTGGGGTTTTTCATCGCTTTGGGGATTGCCTATCTGATTTACCTGTTGTTGTTCAAGACCACTTGGGGGTTTGAACTGCGCACGGTTGGCGCAAACCCCAGCGCTGCGCACTATGCTGGCATGAACATTGTGCGCAGTATGGTGATCACCATGTCCCTGTCGGGCATGCTGGCTGGCTTCGCCGGCGCCAACGAAGTTTTGGGAGTCAACCGCAACCTGGGAGTAGCGTTCTCCTCGGGATACGGTTTCGATAGCATTGCCCTGGCTTTGCTGGGCAACAGCCATCCTCTGGGGGTTGTTTTAGCTGCTTTGCTCTTTGGTTTCCTGCGCAATGGCGCTATCCAAATGCAATTGACCGCCGGCATTCCGATTGACATCATTTCGATTATCCAAGCCATGATCCTCGCCTTCATTGCTGCCCCGGCGATTATCCGCACCCTTTATCGTTTGAAACTGCCCAAAGAAGTCGAAGTGGCAATCCGCTCAGAAGGAGAATCGGCATGACTGCACAAACGATCGGACGCAACTCAGCCCAGTATATCTCCCCTGCCCGCGAACGGGTGATGGGAGTGCTTTTCCTAATTGCTGCGGTGGCGATGTGGTTCTTTTTCCTGCGCAATACCGAACCAGGCGTGGTGACCACTTTTGGCATGACCCCCGGCGGTTCAAAAGTTGCCGCACCAGATTGGGTCTTCGAGACTTCTTTTGCGCTGCAGGTTTTGATCTTTCTCACCGCTTTCCTGGGTGTATATCAACTGGCGCGTGGCTTCAAGCAGCGCACCAACCTTATCCTTGGTCTTGTGAGCGGCTTTTTCATTTTCGCCTTCCTGGCTTGGGGGACAGCCGGGGTTTCTTTGAATTTAGCCGGCCTGTTGCGGGTGATGGTCATTCGCTCTGTGCCATTGACCCTGGGGGCATTTTCGGGCATCCTCTGTGAGCGTTCGGGGGTCTTTAATATTGCCATCGAGGGGATGATGCTCACGGCCGCTTTCACGGCAACCTTGTTTGGTAGCGTGACCCAAAACATCTGGATCGGATTGGTAAGCGGCATGTTAAGCGGGATGTTACTGGGTGGTGTTTTAGCTGTCTTAGCCATCAAGTACAAAGTGGACCAAATAATCGCCGGCACGGTCATCAACATCTTTTCCACCGGCTTGACTTCCTTCCTCTCGGCAAAGTTTTTACAGAAATATCAGGAGCTTAACAACCCCGGCCGTTTTCCCAACTGGGATCTGCCGGGCTTGTCACAAATTCCCTTTATCGGGCCCATCTTTTTCAGCCATAATCTGTATGTCTATACAATGTATGTGCTGTTAATCATCCTAACCGTGGCGCTTTTCTACACCCGTTGGGGGTTGCGCTTACGCTCGGTGGGCGAGCATCCCAAAGCTGCTGACACCCTGGGTATCCCGGTCAACCGCACGCGCTATATGGCGGTTCTGTTGGGCGGATTGATGGCCGGCTTTGCCGGCACCTATTTCACCTTAGGCTCGGTGGGGCGTTTCGATGAGGTGCTGACCGCCGGGCGGGGCTTTATCGCCCTGGCTGCAATGATCTTTGGGAACTGGAATCCGTTTGGCGCCTTTGGAGCGGGGCTGTTGTTTGGTTTTTCGGATTCGCTAGCCGGCAAGCTAACCATCCTACGCGTGCCCATTCACAACAAGTTCCTGGAAATGGCGCCTTATCTGGTGACTATCATTGTCCTGGCTGGGGTGATCGGGCGCGGTCAACCACCGGCGGCAGGCGGAAAGCCCTACGAGAAAGAATAAAGGGGGGAGAATCCCTCACCCCCAGCCCCTCTCCCAGGGCGGGAGAGGGGAGATTGATTCCCTTCTCCCTTAGGGAGAAGGGTTAGGGATGAGGGACTTTTTATCCACAACCGCCGCCGCTGGGACCACGCTTGAGCTGGAGTTTAATC
>DAOTZA010000064.1:0-6405 GCA_034434515.1 Anaerolineales bacterium
TGAAAGAAACCAAGTACATTCGGTTCCTTTGCCAGGCGCACGGTAGTGTCTTCGATCCACTTCAAGTGATCGACATAGAATGCTTGGGCCAGGCGCATATCCCGTGAGACCCGTTCAGTCATGGAGGTGACAAGATACTGGTCAATGGTCTTTGAGATAACCCAGGCGCCGACGCCAAACGAAAGCGCCGCTACCAATGAAAAAGCCACAACAAGGGTAAATTGAAACGGAGCAGGGAACAGTTGCTTGAAAAAGCGAATAAACCAATTGGAATATTTTTGAGAGGGATCAATCACGCAAGTTCCTTTATGCAAAACCTCATGGCAAAAGGAAACAGTCTTCCAAAGCAGTTTGCGCTTGGGATGCCTGGCTTTCGGGAATCAAAGCCGAGCAGGTCGAAACCGAGGTGGAGATGGCGTAGATTGGAATATCCCGTTCATTCAAGCATTTTAGAAATGTCCCGGCGATGCCTGGTCGAAGGCGAAAATCTGGCCCATAAATTCCAATGCTGGCAATATTTATTTTTAACTTGATGGAATGTACTCCGAGCGGTTTTTGCAGCCGGGTCAACAGATCAAACGCTGCTTTCGTGTCTTCACGGGCAACAGCTAAGGTTAAATGTCCCTGAGCGGTGTGATTGTAAAGCTGCACAAGAAACTGGATGTTGATCTTATGCAAGCCAAATTCGGTTAATAACCTTGCCTCGGCATTCATTTTGGCGCTGGATAGCCCCTGAATCCGCAGCATGGATAAATTTTCATGCCGAAGGATGCCGCCGAGCTTAATTTTTTCCACCGTACCTTAATGATTGAGTAATTTGTTGACCTGACGGATTAACTCAGCCGGCTCCACAGGTTTGCTCATAAAGGCATTGATATGAATATATTCATCGGTTGGGAACAGAGCGGCATAGTCTGTATTGGCAATCGAAGTGACCATGATAATCGGGATTTGATTGATTTCTTCGTCCTCATGGATACGTTGGGTGATAGTCAGGCCATCCAACACGGTATCCATGATGACATCCAGAATGACCAAATCTGGCTTCTCAGCCTTCATTTTCTCGTAGCACTCATTGCCGCTGGCAGCGCTGAGGGTTGTGTGGCCGGCTTTTTCTAACACCATGCGGGTGGCTTCGACAAAATCCGGGTCGTCATCGACAATTAATATTTTTGCCATAATTCGCTCCCAAACTATTTAAAGAATTTGGTTCCCCACCCAACATTTTTTCTGGGTGATATGAAAGTCATACTCTTCGCGAAAGTGCTCGATGGTAGAGCGGGCTGGGTTAACCAGCGCTGAACCCATCGGGCAAAAGGTAAGCCCATCGATTTCCCGCGCCAATTCGAGGGCCAAATCAATATCGGCCGCTTTGCCCTTACCACGTTCAATCCGCTCGAGGATTTCGTAGAGTCTGCGGGAGCCTAACCGACAGGGAACACAGCGACCGCAGGATTCATGAGCAAAGAACTTGGTCAAACGGCGGGCAACTTCCACCATACAGGTTGTTTCATCCATCACAATTAATGCTCCGGTTCCTAGCTGGCTGCCCACAGCGGCCAAGGTTTCAAAAGCCATTGGCACATCAACATGCTCGGCGGTTAGAACCGGTGTCGAAGCTCCGCCAGGGATCACGACCTTTAGTTTTTTACCGCCTCGAATGCCTCCGGCGTGTTCATAAATAATTTCTCCAATGGTGGTTCCGAGCGGCAATTCGTAATTGCCTGGTTTGTTGACATGCCCGCTTACCGAGAAAATTTTAGGCCCTTTACTCTCCACCGTGCCGATGCTGGCAAACCACTCCGGGCCGCGCAAGATAATATGGGGGATACATGCCAGCGTTTCGATGTTGTGAACCAGTGTCGGATAACCGAATAGCCCTACCTGGGCTGGATAAGGGGGCTTCAGGCGTGGATTGCCCGGTTTGCCCTCCAGCGATTCCAGCATGGCCGTTTCTTCACCGCAGATATATGCGCCCGCGCCGCGATGAACGGACATATCCAGATCAAAACCGGAACCGAGGATGTTTTTCCCTAAAAAGCCGTGTTCGTAGGCATCGGCAATGGCTTTGATCCACCGCTTAACACCTAGAAAGAACTCGCCGCGGATATAAACATACGCTCGATGGGCGCCTACTGCATAGCTGGCAATAATCACTCCCTCAATCACTTGATGGGGATCGCGTTCGACGATTTCGCGGTCTTTGAAGGTGCCTGGTTCACCTTCGTCCGTGTTGACTGCCACAATCTTGGGCACATCGGTTTCCTTGGGCATGAAACTCCATTTAACCCCGGCTGGGAATCCTGCCCCGCCTCGTCCCCGCAATCCAGAACGTTTAACCATCTCAATCAATTCGTCTGGAGACTTCGTTAGAGCCAGGCGTACCGCTTCGTACCCGCCATTTGCGAGATAGGTGTAAATTCTTTCCGAATTGGGGCGATGGATATTACGGGTTAGGACCGGTTCGAACATCTTTTCTGCTTTCTTTTCTCATCAAACCTTTATCGTTCTTGTTGGAGGCGTTCCAGCAACTGATCGATGGCGGAGAGGGTCATGTTTTCATACAAGTCATCATTGACCTTAATCGCTGGGGCTGTTCCGCACGCAGCCAGACATTGGACGACTTCAAGGGTAAACTTGCCATCGGGTGTGGTCTCGCCTGGTTGAATGCCCAACTTTTCAGCCACATAGTTGATGATCGGCTCAGCGCCACCCACCAGATAACAAGACAGCCCTTCGCAGACCTGAAGGCGATATTTTCCCTGTGGTTGGAGCTTAAACATGGTGTAAAAACTGGCTGTGCTTTTGACCTGTCCAACTGTCAGGTCTAATCGCTCGGCCACGCGCCGAATCGCTTCATCACTCAACCAACCAAACTGTTCCTGAGCAATGTAGAGAGCAGCCAGTAACATTGCCCGTTTGCGGCCGTCTTCCGGTGGATTGACTTTTTGGGGAGTTGCTGGTGGGGTTGCGATCATCGGTCACTTCCTTTGTTCTAAGACGCTCCCGACCGTTTGAATCAGAGTTTGCGGAGAGAAAGGTTTGGGTAGCCAGGCGGCTGCGTAGTGTGCATCTTCGGGTTTAATTTGCTCTGCATAGCAGGTATCTGCAATCGAGGTGACAAAAACGATGGGCAAATGGCGCAGGATTGGATCATGATGCAAGCGCTTGCCAAACTCCAATCCTTCATCTACACGGTTCATCACCAGATCCAAAAGGATCAGGTCAGGCCAATCGCTTTCGATGCGTTCCATTGCCTGAACGCTGTCAGCGGCGGTAACCACTTCATACCCGGCGGCCTCCAAAATGGTGCGACTGATCTCGCAAAAATCTGGATCATCATCGACGATTAAGATTCGGGCGATGACCATTTGAGCCATCTGGTACCTTGATGGGTCTGGCATCTAACCGCCCCATGGCATTTGGGCATATTGTTCGAAGATTGTGTCGTGCATATTCTTAAACAGGGCTTCGTGAGTTCGTTCCCATTCGGCTAAGGATTGTAAAACCTGTTTTGCTGAACCTTCGGCTTTGCTGGCTGCCATTTCATAAAACTCGGCAAAATCTCGCTCGATCAGATAGGCCATGCGCAAGACGGGTAGATCTGCCACCATGGCTTGGGCAACGCTTTGATCGACTTGTTCGCTTTCTGCCCGCTGGGCAAAGAAACTGCCTGGTTGTAAACTCTCCTCCATCACAACCACCCCTTGACCTTCATTCAGGGAAGCCAGTTGTTTCTCGATGAAGAAGATGTGCTTTTGTTCTTCTTGCGCCAGGACTTTGAAGGCCCCCTTTGCAGCCGCGTGTTGAAGTCGTTCAGCGTTTTCTTCAAAAAACCGCTTCCCTTCGATCTCGCGTTGCAAGGCGTATTCATAGATTTTGCGAATATCCATATACTCCTCCTCTCAATCTTAGCCCCTATTCTACCACCTCAACTTTGACCGCGCACACTTTGAACTCCGGGATCTTTGATATCGGATCTAAGGCTGCGTGGGTCAAGACGTTTGCCGATGCCTCCGGGAAATGGAAGTTGGCGTACACCATGCCCGGCAAGACCCGTTCGGTGATCCAGGCTTCAGCCTCAATGCTTCCTCGCCGCGAAGTCACTCGCACTCGCCGGTGTCCATTCAACCCCAATCTCTCGGCGTCTTCGGGGTGAATTTCAATCAGCGGTTTGGGATAGATTTCTAACAACCCTTGAGCGCGGCGGCTCAATTCACCGCCATGCCAATGGTACAAGACACGTCCGGTGGATAACACCAGCGGGTATTCTGCATCTGGCAACTCGGCCGGCGGAATGTGTTCCACGGCAGCGAACTTCCCCAAACCCCTGGCAAACTTGCCCACGTGCAGAATCGGTGTTCCGGGATGATGCTCGTCTTTGACCGGCCATTGGAAGGTCTCACCGCGTTCCAGACGCTCATAGCGCACCCCAGCGTAGCTTGGCGCCAGAGCATTAATCTCATCCATGACCTCTTTCGGATGGCGATAATCCCAGCGAGCGTAAGGCGCTTGTAAATCAATCTTTCTCCCCGAAGCGTTTGAAGAAGCTGCCAGAAGGCGGTTGGCTACCTCGCAGAGGATTTGCCAGTCGGGCCGGGCTTCTCCGAGGGGTTGCAAAGCCTGCCGCACAAGCTGGATGCGCCGCTCGGTGTTGGTAAAGGTACCCATCTTTTCGGCGAAACTGACGCCAGGCAGCAAGACGTCAGCATATGGTGCAGTTTCGGTGGGAAAGATCTCCTGTAAGACAACGAACTCACAGGCTTCCAGGCATTCGCGAACGTGGTTCGTGTCAGCATCGCTCATCACGGGGTCTTCAGCCAGAATGTACAAAGCTTTGATCTTGCCCTCTTTGGCAGCAGGGATCATTTCGGTGACCGTCATGCCCACTTTCGTTGACATCGGCGCGCCCCAGGCTTGGGCAAATTTCGACGCAGCTTCCTCGCTGGTCACTGGTTGGTAAGCGGGGTAGACATTGGGCAAGCCACCCATATCACAGGCTCCCTGGACGTTGTTCTGACCGCGCAACGGATTAACCCCGCCGCCAGGGATGCCCATATTGCCCAAAAGCATTTGCAGGTTTGCCAATGAGAACACATTGTAAACCCCCGTGGTGTGTTGAGTAATCCCCATTGCCCAGATTGCAGCCATCGGTTTGTTCTGTGCCATGAGCCGGGCTGCCTCATAGAGCATTTCCTGTGGCACGCCGGTGATCTCGCTCACTCGTTCAGGTGGATATTGCTCCACGACGGCTTTGAATTCCTCGAAACCTTCTGTGCGCTCTTCAATGAAAACTTTATCCTCCCAGCCGTTTTTCAAGATAATGTGCATCAGACCGTTCAACAAAGCAATGTCTGTACCGGGTTTGTGTTGTAAGTGAAGGGTGGCAAAATCCACTAGCGGAATTTGGCGCGGGTCTGCCACAATCAATACGGCATCCCGCTGTTTCACCGCTTGCCGAATCTTCATACCGATAACCGGATGTTGCTCGGTGGTATTCGAACCAATGACAAAAAAGGCTTTTGCCTGCCGGGTAACATCTTCGATGGAATTTGACATCGCTCCGCTGCCAAAGGAGATCGCAAGGCCGGCTACGGTGCTGGAGTGACAGAGGCGGGCGCAGTGATCGATGTTATTCGTTCCGATAATCTGGCGGGCTAATTTGTTCATCAAGTAGTTTTCTTCATTGGTGCATTTGGCAGAGGTCAACAAGCCGACCGAATCGCTGCCATAGGTATCCCGTGTTTCAATGAGCTTGCGCACCACAATATCCAGAGCCGTATCCCAATCCACTTCAACCCATTCGTCGCGTTCTTTTCCTTCCCGTTTGCCTCCTTCCAGGAGATATTTGCGCACCCGCGGCCTGGTTAAGCGATCTTGATGATGGACGAAATCGTTGCCAAAACGACCTTTTACACAAGTAAAGCCTTGATTGACCGGACCGGTTTCCACTCCAACAACATTTACAATTCGGTTGTTGCGCACTTGCAATGCAATCTGACACCCCACGCCGCAGTATGTGCAAACCGTCTGAACACTTTGTAGTTGGTACGGACGGCCTTTGCCGATGGCCGCCTTCGGCCAGAGTGCTCCGGTTGGGCAAACTTCAACACAACTGCCGCAAAATTCACATGGGCTATCTTGCATGGTGCTATCAGCCCCAAACCCGATGTAGGCATTAAAGCCGCGATAAAAAACGCTGATTGCCTCTACGCCGTTGATATAAGCACAAGCCCGCACACATCTCCGGCATAAAATGCATTTATTGCGATCAACAACGATAAAAGGATTGCTGGTATCGATCGGGTAGTGATGTTTTTCGCCCTGATAGCGATCGCCAGTGATACCGTATTCGTAAGCCAGGTCTTGCAGTAAACAATTTCCGGTTGCCTCGCAGGTCATACA
>DAOTZA010000065.1:0-13889 GCA_034434515.1 Anaerolineales bacterium
GGGAGCAGCCGGTTTGTTCTCCTTTGTTTTCTTTTGTTAGCGTGATTCGGGCGCTGCTGTGGCGATTCTTGACCCTCCGACCGCATCTATGCCCAGTTTTTATCAGGTAAAGTTATAGCTTTTTGCAGAGGACTCAATAGAGTTACCATCACGAACTATGATTAAGTTATGCCAGTTTTGGGAAAATTTTCTTTTTCCCCATCTCCATGACATTTCTTTTCCATCAGTTATAGGAAGTAATTCAATGTCGGATTTGCTTTCTCGCACAAGAGACAAAGCATTACTTTCCGGGGAGTAATATAGCGGAAAAAAGAGATGGGGTCTTTTTTCGCGAGGAGCATTCTTACCGGTTGCTTTTAAGTTAGCGCCTTTCTTGTAATAACCATATTCATCCTCTTCCCATTCATCGCTTTCGCCCTCCTCTAACTCAAATTCACCTAAAACTGCAGCTTCTTTGTTGTTAACAAAAACTATAGTGTACTCATGCGTGCCCGCAAATCCGTATTGATCGTTATTGCCTTTTAAGTTCATAATTGTAGGAAGGCAAGCCACAAAATTCTCTTCCCCAAACACCTCATTCATCACCTGGCGCAGGTGGTGGACTTCGTTGTCGTCAATGCTGACGAAAATCACCCCGTCTTCGCGCAGCAGTTGGCGCGCCAGCAGCAGGCGGGGGTACATCATGCTCAGCCAGCGGGAGTGAAAACGTCCGCTGGCGCGGGTGTTGGTGGTGAGTTTGTGTCCGGCTTCGTCCATCTGCCCGGTGCGCTTCAGGTAAGCTTCCAGCGGCTCGCTGTAATCGTCTTCGTAGATGTAGTCGTTGCCGGTGTTGTAAGGCGGATCAATGTAGATCATCTTGATCCGCCCGGCGTAGCTCTTCTGCAGCAGTTTCAGCACTTCCAGGTTTTCGCCTTCGATGAAGATATCGTGGGTAGTCTCTTCATCCACGCCCTCGCCGGGGGCGGGGACGAGCGTCCCCTGCGGGGGAAGGGCGGCCAGGCGGCGCGCCTCGCGCTTGCCGGGCCAGGTCAGTCCGAAATGCTCTTGCGTTTCGTCCTCGAGGTGCTCGCCGAGCGCCTCGCGCAGCGTCTCCCAGTTGATTTTGCCGTCGGCAAAGGCTTCGGGGACGACCTGCTGCATTTGGCGCAGGCGGTCTTCGGTGAAGGTGAAAGTGGGGCGAAGTTTTTCCATGATGGCACCTCTCTCAAAATCTTAGCTAATACGGAGCGTGTATGGCTCATCATGTTTATCGCCAAGATAGAGTTTGGCGTATACTGCCTCATTTCTTCGCCGCAGTCGGCAGCTCAAATTCCAGGGACGAATAAAATAGTGCGCAAGATGAGCTCTCTGATCTCGGGTTTCGATTTGGGTATTGAAATCATCATCCGAACCTTGCATCCTCAAATCGCCTGCGGTAACCGTGACCATTTCGATCTCTCCTTGCTTACGGATTACCATCTTTCCCTTTGCGCGCGCAACCTCAACAGAGAAAATATGTTCGGAGAAAGCAATTTGAATGTTCAAAGGAGACGTGGTCACCGAAGGAGAAAGGTTTGTGGAAGGCCCTTCAGCCTCTACTGACCCTATTGCTTCAGTGATCTTCTGTGGCTCTTTCGGGCTGAAGACTTTGCTAGGTGATTTCTTTAGTCCTTTACTTGAAACGGGTATGGGTCTGGCAGTCAAGTCAACAGATGGAAATTCAGGTAACGAAGATAGGTTCTCGATTTGCCACTCTTGCTGGCATTTGCGAATCTCTTGGGAAATGTGCATTTTCTCTTTTTGGCTTACCGCCAACTTGTCAAGTTGACGCTTTTTGCATACCAGCCATCGCTCTTTCGCTAACTGTTGCTCTCCTTCACCGGCTGGCCAGGTTTGCTTCTTCCACACATTTTCGTAAAATTCAAGACAATCGATAATTTTGCCTGCCCGCTCCATTGCTGCACCTGCTTGCTCAACCGTAATCAGCTCATAAAAAGCGCTAGCACGTTCAAGCAAGCACTCAGCCAGATAATCCGAAACCCGAATAAGTGTCGGTCGCTCTGCCTGAACCAGTTCGTCAGACACAGATAGCGCTTTGATAAAAGCCGCTTGCAAGGTATAGCCCCAATGATGTTTCGACAAGAAGGTTAGGATGTTTTCGGAGAGGGGCAAGTGTTGGTTTTGGACAAAATCAAAGGCGGTGTCCCATTCTTTTTGGCGGATCAGAAATGTAAATAAACTTAAGATTAGATTATCTATCCGCTCTTTGAGATGTTCGCTTTGCAAGTAAATCATTAATAACGTACCATACCGTTCTAGAGTCGGGAACTGACGCAGGAAAGATTCGGCCTCATCATACCTGCTCATCTGCCTAAAGGCCTGAAAAACGATTTCGGACTGACCAGTGGACAGATCTTTGTGAAGATTTGCTTGATAATAAGTAATGATCTCTTTAGCTGATGCTCCTGTTTTTTGCAGGACTTCTAGCTTTTGTGGATAGGTCGTGCTTCTTACCAATAGTGCATTAACATACTTCTCTGAAGCGTATGAAAGAAGCCCTTTCTCCAAAAAATTATTAGCCTTTTGGTAGAGATGGTCCCACTCATAGGGTTTTAAGTCGTTTTCTCCGCCCTTTTCCATTAGATTTTTGTAGATTGTTTCTAGAATTTCACCCCAAACTTTGTCCATCTGTAGCTTGATGCCTAATGCATCAACAATCTCGTTGTGTAACGCAAGAATTTGAGCAAAATCGTAATCTTGCTGATTTTCCATGAAAACTGCTGCCTTGTATGGCATGGTATTGGTTTGCATGGCACAAATTTTAGAGTAATCTCTGGCTCTCCAAAAACATTCTTCAGCTCGCTGAAAGTTGCCCAATTGTTGAAACTTCTCTCCGGCAAGTACAAACTCCTTCCGAATGAAATGAGCAAGCGCTTCACACTCAACTGCTTTTGCCTCGTGCTTGGCTAGTCGGAAATTCTGAGCAGCTCTTTCGAGCAGGTAAGCATCATCTGTGCGCTTGCCCTTTTCCATAAATTGTTCTGCCAATTCCAATGGACTGTTAATATCCTTTTCCCAGTCTAACTCATTCCCTTCCTGAATACGGACGAGGTCTCTCGAAGCATCCCATGTGTGGGTCGGATTTAGGCTTCTATAGCGTTCAACGAACATTGCTAAGTCATAGTCGCGGAAGAACTTCCAGAAATGATTAAGGCCTTCTTGTGTATCCACGATGAGGATTCGTTTCTGAGCTCTGCTGGCTGCCACATATAAGCGGTTGATAAAGTACTCCAAGGGTATCTGCTCATCAGCAGATAGTGAGCTAACTTGAGCAACAGTTGGGTTTATTAAATTCAAAAGTCTTTGATATTGACGGTCTTTTACACAGGCTTCTCCAAAACAATACAGTACAACGCGGTCAAACTCTTGCCCTTTAGCTCGCATTGGGCTGAGGATATTTCGAACTAATTTACCCTCATCATCTAAAGCAAAAGTCCTGAGTATCGGATCGCGCTGGACATATTCCAATTCTTCACCCTCGTGGCAGGGGACGATTATTACGTTCGTTTCCTGGTTTTTTAGGAAGGTTGAAACGAGGGGACTTTTTACGTCAAAGTAAACAGGCATATCTGAAACAACATCAAACCAAGTGTTTTGTGGGGCTAAATCTTCTCGTTGGAAAGCAATTCCCCGTAATAGATGAATGAAGTTACAAAGTTGCACAATGCTCTTTTGGGAACGATAATTGAATGTCAGTTCGTGATAATTGAATTCTAGGGTGGGCCTTTGTCGACGATCGAGCTGATCGCGGATTGTGAGGTATAAGTTTTCCTTTGTCCTCTTCCAGTCGAACCCAGTTGGATTTAGGGTTTGAAATGGGTCGCCGGCGAAGGCAAAAGGGATGCGGTTCAAAACATCGGGGGTCAGTTTACGCCTTGAGAACACTGACAAACGCAAGATCAGGCGCAGCTCATTTCGGGTGAAGTCTTGAGCCTCGTCACAAAACACAACGGAGTGTCCTTGAAAGGATTCAGGCAGCCTGTTTTCCATCATGGCGCTCAAAACTGCTCTTGCCAAGTCTTGATCGTCCCAGTAGCCATTTTCTTCTGATAAGTCACGATACCAGTTTTCCCATACCTCATCGTAAACAAGTCTAAAAGTCTCTTGAGTGACCGATTGTTGCTTAGCGGGGAATTCAGCAAACCTATCCGTATCCATGAATTCTCCCGTTTCTGGCACAATACCTTTGATGTAGGTGCGGATAACGTGCCAGGCAATTTCTGCCATTGACCGCAATGACGGATTCGCGCTGCGCGAGAATCGCTCTTCATAAAGTTTGCGAAAACGGGGATAATTGATGTAGTTTTCGTGTTGGAAATTTTGCCGATCAGGAAGCAAACCCAATAAATAATTACGAAAGACGAAAAAGGTTTGGCGAGTTATCTCTTCAGCTTCATGGAGTGTAAATCGTCTTGATTGTTGGATTAACCGAAATGCATTGCTGGTTAGGAGTTTTGAAACAATTGTGCGGGCAACTTCCAGCAAATCGGGACTATAGGTTAGATAAAGAGGAGGGGCAATATCTGCATGTTGGTTGAGCAACTCGGAATAGCCAAATAAGTATTTGGTAAATAAATATTGCAAAATCGTAGATTTACCACTACCTGGCCGTCCGTTAATGAATAAGGGATAAAAGTCGCCTTCTTGTCGAAGTAATTTGATTTCCTCTTCAGATAAAGCCAGATTAGCTTTTTCATCTTGTCTCTGGATTTCATTGATCCATAATTCCTCGTCAGCCAGAATAAGTTCTGGATATGCGCGGCGTGCTTTTCGGGCAATGTTTGTGGTATCTCGAATTGCAAGTTCCTCTTCATACTTTTTTTTCAGGTACTCTATATTCTCTTTTTCATTCATGTAAATTGGGGCAACGAGATACAATATTTTCTGTTCTGGAAAGCGGTAATAAATGATGCCAACTTTATCATTATGAATGAGGGTATCCTCCTTATCTAGAGCATCAAAGACCAACTGGTATAACTGGCTTAGATAGCCCGAAAGATCTTTGCCCGACCTTTTATCCAATGAAGGGTTTGTTCTTTCAATCCAATCTTTGCTCTCTAAGATCATCCAATCGTCACCGAGATTGTCAAAACCCACAGAACCGAATAAAAAATTCTTTTCGGCGAGACTCAGTTCGGGGATAGAAGTTGAGGGAGGGCTTTGGCGTTTTTGAGTCCAAATTTGTGCCAAATTTTCTTTATCAAACTCGCTCTCAAATTCCTTGAGATAATGTTCTGTACGTTTTACAAAATCATTGTATGTTTGGGAACTTCGTGGCCAAAAATGCCAAAAAATTAGCATACAATCATCGGCGTCGTAGACTTTTCCGATAATCAGGCGATAAGTCCGCCCAAAATCTTTTTTGACGAAAACGGAACCATAAGGTTCAAGGTGATCTATAGCCTGTTGGCTTTCAATTCTCTCAGCAAACGATTGAAGTCTGTCATGATTACCGTGACTTTGTGCTTCTTGTTCACACTTTTTTGAGATAAAAGTATAGAAAGCCATTTTTCCTCCTTTCACATATGTGGCAAGCCAGCTTAGCTAGAAAACTGCTCCAACCCGGCAGTGCGCCAATCTTCCTGATCGGGGTAAGGGTCAACAAAATAGGTCATGGCCCGCTCAGCAGCCATACGGATGCCGCGCGCAAAGCGGCGGTAAGAATCGCACGAAAAACGGGCGTCACAATTGCGGCAGACACGCGTGCCGAAACGCTCATGCGTCCATACGCCAGGGATGGTCTCTTGCAGACGTTCAAGCGGCGGCGGGGCAAACTGCCCATTCTCGATGGCATCCACTACCCGCCCGAACTCAAACAGGGTGTGGTCTTTCTCGACCGAGTCATACGCAATGGGGACCAGTGGCTCCCAGGCGTCCAGTGCTGCCTGTAGAGCCAGGGGGTCAGGGTTGGCAAGGGCTTCTTTGACTGTGTGTGGAAAGTCAGTAGCGATGACGGCTGTACCGTCAAGGCGTTGTTGGCGCAATTCCTGCCAGATATGGGCATACACGTTCAACTGTTGTTGGTAAAGTTCAATATTATGGCGCACATATTCAGCATCATGAGCCTTAATGTCATACATGAGGATGCGGTCGTCCTCGCGCACAATGTCAACCACACCTTCGATAGCATACTCCCGGCCTTGGGGAGTGTACTGCCCTGGGAGCGTTAAGTGTACTTCGGTATCGGTGACATGCTCTGCCACATCACGCAATTTGCGCCAGTAAAGCAGGACTTGCTGCAAGGCGGTTTCTTTTGAGGCTGCCGAGATGGTGTGTCCGCTTTCGGCAGCCAGCAATTCAAAGTTTTCCTCAAAAACCTGGCGAATGAACGATTCAATATCGGCAAGGGTATCTTCGGGCATGGAACCTCCTTCAATGAGTGTTGTGCGTTGTCTGCTGTCCATCTGTGCTCATCTTCCGCCGCCGAATCAACTCATGATGGAGGTCTTCCAGCGTTCGATGAACCAGTGAGCCGAAAAACATTGTCTGTGAGCGAGAAGGGACAAATCCAAACTTACGAAAAATCATGTATTGTCGGGGGCATTTCTTATAAAGCAGATAGTCGCTGGTAAAAGAGTACATCTTGGGTAGCGTCTCGTCCTTGGTTTCCGATGTCGGTAGTGTATCGAGATCAAAAGCTTTTAGGCGAACAAGGTCTGCAGCCTTAATGAGAGGAACAAATGCTTTGTAAATGCGCCGACCCTTTCCGGCAAAATGGGCTAGGATAAGCAATTCCTTTGCACGCGAGAGGGCAACATAGAACATTCGCATCGTGTCGAACTCTTCAATGCGATCCAGCGGCTCGCTCCCTGAACGGTCAAGAAGCAGACGGACAATTTGCTCAATGACCGGTGGCCCATGCTCACGCCGATCAAGATTACCCAATACCACTACTGGAAACTCCAGTCCTTTAGCTTGATGAATGGTCAGGAAGGGAATCCTACCTCGGGGAAAGGGGTCTTCGCGGTCTTCCAGTTCGGTCTCGCCTAGACGGAAGAGGGCAAACAGATATGAGCCAAAAAAGATACCAGAAAATTTTTGGTCTTCGAGGATGGGAGCGGTAAGCACGTTGACCCGCTCATCCACAAAACGCTGAAGGTATTGTGTTAACATGCCCAGGTTAGCAACAGGGCCTTCATCGCCATTGCGCTCAGCCAGGTCGAACATCTGCTTGAAATGCTCAAAACCCATCAACTGATAGAACAGGTCGAGAACGTTCCAATCCAGTGAAGTGGCGCGGCGCAGAAAATACTCTAGCGAAAGAGGATTCCCCTCCCGCGCACGCATCTTGGCGATTCGGTCGAGGTACACGCTGGCAATCAGCCGTTGACCGGTCTCGGAAAGACCTGGCGCGCTGATAAGGGTGCGTTTCATTAGTGCAGGATCGTATACCTGGCTCGTGTTCCAGTGGTTGCGTCTTATCACTTTTAGCAAAGCCTGATAATCGCTTACCGCCCGCTGAATCTCGTTGCAACGATCTTGAACAAACTGTTTGAGCAGCGGGTCTAAGGATTGCAACTCGTTAGAGCGGTTGTTGATTTGCGTCAAATATTCCTCAAATGCAGACAACTCCTGACCCAACCCCTCGATTGCGGGACGACCAAAGATGGAGAGGAAGATACCCAGCACATCCTTAGCCTCTTCGACTTCTAGGAATCGCCCGGCGCGAGGAGCATATACCGAAAGCCCTTCTGCCTCCAAAGCAGCCTTCATGCGTCTGACCTGTTCAGATTTGAGCGAAGGGTAGAGAAAAGCAATTTGATTTGGGTTCTGCACCTTACCTTCATCGATCAGCCGCCGCACAAAACGGGCGATCTCGTGGCAGACAAGCTCTGGCTTTGCAGGCGTGCTGGCAACGACTGCCGGTCGTTTGTCATCACGTTTGGCTTGAATGTTTTTTTCGACCCGATAGGTTAATGTGCTATCGGCGCTCTTCCAATCAATTTGGGCAATGAAGCGAGTGTAAAAATCCACAATCGTGTGGCGCGAACGAAAGTTGGTTTCCAAAGCGATTTTGCAGGGCTTTTTTCCCAAATAGGTCTGACAGCGTGCCTCGAATTGCAGAAAATTTTCCACTGTTGCCCCGCGAAAACGGTAAATAGCCTGATCGTCATCACCAACAACACAAATATTGCCGCTTCCTTCTGCTAGCCGGAAAAAGATTCTCTCTTGGATATAGTTGGTATCCTGATATTCATCCACAATCACATGGCGAAACGCCCTGCTTGAGTCTGCAAAGTGTAGCAAAACGTCCAGAGCTTCACGCTGGAGCAGGGCAAAGTCAGTCTGACGCGATTCCTTTAGAGCGGTCAAATAGCCTTCATAGAGTTTGAGCAGTATATCTATGTCACAAGCGGTGAAGCTACTCTCTTCAGAATATGAATCCAAACGCAATCGAACCTGTTCAGTGTCCAGCATCTCTTCAGAGAAGCGATTAAGTAATGAGCGAAGATTCTCAATGGCGCAGTGTTTCGAGTTAGAGTTTCGCTTTTCCAATAATTGGTTGAGAATGGCTGCCGCAGATTCGGGTTCTAGGGCAGCCGAGCTGCAGATCTTTTCCCAGGTATCGGGGTTGTAAATAAAAAGATACTGTCCCAACTCATCTAAAAGCGCTGGAGCACGCTGACGGTGGCGATCTTCAAAAAAGCGGCGGCGGTCTGAAAGAATGCGTTGACAGAGCGAGTGAACCGTTCCAATGTACATCTGGCTGAGATCGAAGGGCTGGCCAGTCATATTGGTAACCATCCCCAGCAAGGCGCGGAGTCCATCCAGCAATTGATGAGCAGCTTTTTCGGTGAAGGTACAGAGGAAAATCTCGCCTGGTGGAACGCCTTCAAAAACAATCAGATTCAAAACGCGCCAGAGCAAAACCCCGGTTTTACCAGACCCTGGTCCGGCAATCAGATAAAGCGGGCCCTCAACATGGAGGATAGCCTCTCTTTGCTGGGGTGTAGGCTGGTAGCCTTTTTGCTGCCACAAGGTTTCGATATTGATCTCACGGTGATTGAAGATATAGCGCAAGTGGTCTGCTAGGGTGCTCATGCTAATGCTCGCATGGTCAGAACTTCCAGCACACGTCCCCCTGGTTGTAAGCTGATCGCTGTGTATCGATGAGCAAGGGCAATCGGTATCACTGCGTTTTTGAAAAGCTCAGTTTGTAGCCTTTCAATCAACTCAACTGCCAGGGGTAAATTGGAATACTTTTCCCACTGAGTTTTTTGCTTTACAAAACTCTCTCCAACTATCTCTTTGGAAGCAAAAGGATATGGCAAAGCAAACACAAAGGTACGCCCCTGGCGGGTTTTGAAAATAAAGTCTTGTCCATAGTAAGTCTCAGCGCCAAAGCCCCTATGAGAGCGTTCGCGATTAACGATGATGTATTTGTAGCGATACTCATCATCGATTGCAAAGAGCCGATCAGCAGGCAAAAAATTCTCAATCAATCTGACATAGTCGGCAACCTGACCTGTTTTCTGTAAACCAATGATTAGGAGTGGGGGTTGGTGATGATTTTGAAGCTTTTGGTTAACCCGGTAAATATAGCGCAGAATGCTCAAATGTAACCAGCTACTATTGCCGAAAATCGCTAATGGCCCATCGATAAAGAAGGCAATTTGAGGTAAGGCAAGGAGGGCTTTGTTTTCAATCAAGCGAATATAATGGACCATAAGCAGATGTTCCAGAACATACATGAGCACTCCCAAGGCGGCCTGCGAGGACTGAAAGTCGGTGATGTATTCCCAAATCCTGAGACAATCGGTGGGATACACTTCTGCTTTACAATAAGGACAAAATTGCTGCTCTTCTTTGTCCTCAACCTCAATCGGGCCGTTTTCGCAAGTAGGACACTTGAAAATTTTGAGGTGGAATGGGTCTGCCGATTGCAGCTCTCCCGCCCGATGATAGGCGAGATAGAACAGGGTGGAACGCAAGCTAGTTCGATAGTCGTTTTCAATGAAGCGGGCTCTTTTATCCAGAAGCTGGCTATCCAAAGCTGCGCGAAAACTATCGCGCACACTTTCTTTTCCTTGAAGTCTTACGTTTGCACCTGGAAGGACAAAAGTAAGCGCTGTATGGTTATCTTGTAAGGTAGCTAAACGAAAAGGATCCACAAACGTTCCATCGAACAGTCCATTCATCTCTTTCAGGCTGAGTAATACAGCCCCGATTTTGAGAAAGCCAACACGAGTGTGGGGAATTTGATCATCAAGCTCAACTTCATAATAGCTTCCATCAGAAGCAAAAACCAGTTCGGGAAGCAAGTGGGGGTTCAGTAGTCTGGGAGGAGGTTTGAAGAGCTGATCCAATTTTTCAATCTGGCTTTTATCCGGTGGGACTAAGTATTCACATTTTTGTAAAAACTCTTGCACATCAGGGTTGCGGATAAAATCAAGATGAGATGTCTTGTTGGCAATCTCTTGATAGTAAGGCATTACTACCCCCTACTTGTTTGAAGCGTTTTCCGGGCTTGGACTGAAAAATTCTGGGTCAAATTTGTCGATTTGAACTGGGATAACAAATGGGCTGGAGAGAGTTTTTACCCGTGCAAAGCCTACATCCTGAGCTCGGATGAGCGACATACTGAAGTCCTCGAAATCATAAAACTGTGCCAACTCCTTAATCTCACGGGCGTTGTTCAGGTGAGTGATAAACCAGTTTTCGGTATTAGCGAGGATGTTGGGATGCATGGATGAGACCTCCTGAGTAGCATAGACCAGACCAATCCGATATTTAGCGCCTTCCTTGGCTAGCCGCGGCCAGGTCTCGCTTAAGTCCATCCCTTTGCCGATTAAGTTGTGTGCTTCTTCTACATAAACAAGAATGTTTGGTGGTGTTTTCCCTTCAACAAAAATCGCCATTGACCTGTGGAATATTTTCTGGGCAATACGGGTGCTGACTTTTTCGCGAATTCTGGCATCTCCAACCGATAAGTCTAGAATAACAATTTTTCCATCCACTAGCAAATCATAGATTTCATCGGCTACTTCTGTATTTCGTTGAGGCGAATGGTATTTCAAAGCATCTGCCAGGATTCTAAATCCCGAGATAAAGGTATTCCCTTGTCGCTGGTCGATCATGTTGATTAAGGTCTGTAATGAATCATCCACCCAATCTTTCCCTGAAGAACTTTTCAAAGGAGTTTGGTGGTTGGCGAGACGGAGTGCCTTGAACCATTTTTTCGCCTGCGGCAATGTCAATCCATTCGAAGGATGGGGCAACGGTTCAGATAATTGTTCTTGGACCCTCTGAAGCACTTCTTGATTGACCTCAAACCTGACTTTTAAGTTTTCAGGGGGATCAAAACCTGCAGCATAAAGAAGCGTTTTGTAAGCAGCAACTCTGACTTGCCAGCGGTTATATTCGTTGATCTCTTGGCGATCAGGCTCATCTAATGACAAATTGACAAAAGCTCGAACGTAATCCGTGGTAACTCGGTTAGCTTCTTCCAGTTCTCTTTGAATGATTCCGAAACCCTCATTGATTTGCTCATAAAAATTCGTCCTGAGTTCCCTGAAACCTGGAGTTTCGACCAGTCGATAGCGGACGGTGTCGTGAGGAAAAATATCTGCCAGAGCGCCTCTATCCTGCTGATTGGCGTTTGCATATTCACCATTTATATCGTAAATAATCTGTCCAATCTTAGCATCACATTCATCTGCTACGCGCTTCACAACTGAAACCATTTGTTTGATCATATTGGATTTGCCGGTTCGGGTCATGCCCAGAACAGCGGTACGGCGGGCGAGAAAATCTGCTGGCTGAACAAATACAGGAACTTTTTGTGAGCGGGGATGTCGCCGATGAAGGCGATCGGTTGAGGTGTACCGTACTGTTCCAATTCGAAAGGGTTTGATTTCACCCTTCAATCCCAACTGCTTTGCCACCTCAAGGGCTGCATTACGGCGAATGGGATCGACGTAGTTTACAATGATTGCCAGTGCCTCACCATGAGGTCGATACACATTTAGGCGGGTTGCGGTGGCGAAAGATTCCAAATCGCTTCCTAACCATAATTCTTCCTCATACATGTAAAACGTGCCCAGCACTCTACACTTCAATCCTCCAAATTGAAGCTCGCTTTGAGTGATTGCATCCAAGAGACGATCGTTAGAGCCAAAAACACTTTTTTGGTCTTTGAAATGGTCAATCTTGGTGCGCACCAGATCATCATCTTGGGGGAGTTTGGTTGAGCCGAGAACGCGTAAGAGAATAATTTCCAGTTCTTCTGCTGCTACATCGGCAAGATGGGAAGGGTCAAAAGAAGCCGCTACCAGAAAACAGTTATGGGGAATACCCAGACAGCGATATTTCCACAAGTCGTTGGTAATTACATAAGCGAATTCGTAATCGATGGAATATACCCAGCCAACAAAGTTTTCTTCCTGAACCAGTTTTGAAAAAGACGAGGTAATAAGTGAAACCCCGGTATTTTGCACCTCAAAGCCTCCTATGTAGCTTCTTGCTACACTGAGAAACTCTCCCTCAAAGAAACCTGAATTATTTATGATCCCATACGAATAATGAATTCCTCAAAAAACCATTTTGATTGATAATCACAAAGCCGCCTGCGTCACGGCTAACGCAGGCGGTGAATGACATGATATAATACATACACCGCTACGCGCCGCGATCGCGTAGGAACTTAATCCTCGCCGAGGCAAGCGGCGGGGTTTTATTTTAAGATTATAACACAAGTCAAATACAGACAAAAACGGTTTGCATTTAGTTTGGCTGAATTTCTGATTTTTGCAATTCGGCAATAAGCTCTTTGTTCATTTACCCTTTGACTTCACTTGTCCCATTCCTGAAAGCGGGATAAAAGGAAATTCCAGGCAATTTCGTCCATTATGAGCAGAATCGAACCGAAAAGGATTAGCGCAACTGATAGGAAATAGAGGCGGGTTAGAGATGATATGATTACCGAGAGGAGTATACCAACGAAACTGAATCGATGGCAATTTTTTAATTGCTTGTATCTGTAAGCGTAAATTAGATCGCGAATATGAAAGCGTGAAGAATACCTGAGAATCATTTCCCATTCTGTGACGTAATCTGAACTCAGGAGCCAGCGAAGACTTCTGATCAACGGGGTTTGTTCTAAGGTGTAAAATTTTCTTTGTCCAAACGGTCTTTTTATGATTGGTTTAATACACTCATAGTAGCATTGTAAATTGCGGAAAAAAGTATTCTGACGAACATTGGATAGATTTTTGAAACACTCACAATTTCTTAGCCAAAAAGAATGGTGTAAGCCTTGCTTGGTGGCAAGCTGAAAGAAATTCCGAATTTCTTTTTCTTCGTTATAGTTGGCGGTACTATTCGCTTTGACCATTTTGCTGAAGGTCAGTACGTATTGCTGATGCAAGAAAGTAGATAGGAATATGGTATCATTTGGGGTATGAAAAAGCCGATATTTGTCCGAGACCTAACCGAAGAAGAGCAAGCCAGGCTAAAGCAAGGCTTGCGCTCGAAAGACGGCTTCGAAGTTCGCCGCAGCCAAATCATCTTAGCCAGTGCGCGCAAGCAGACGGCGATCCAAATTGGGCGCCAGTTGAATTGCGATGATCAGACGGTGAGGAATGTGATCAAACAATTCAACGCCCATGGGCTGGAAGTGTTGAAAGCCAAATCTAATCGTCCGCATACCATCAAAGCCACCTTTAGCGAAGACAAGATCGAGCCCTTGAAAGAGCTTTTGCATCAGAGTCCGCGGAATTTTGGCAAAGAGACGAGTATCTGGACGCTGGAATTACTGGCTGAAGTCAGTTACGAGGCAGGGCTGACGGAAGAGAAGGTGAGTCGAGAAACAGTTCGCCAAGCGCTGAAGCGCTTTGGCATTGCTTGGAAAC
>DAOTZA010000066.1:0-36078 GCA_034434515.1 Anaerolineales bacterium
AGCGAACTGGTGGAAAAAGCCACCGGGCGGTTTGTTCTATTAGCTGATGTCACCGGACAATTTATCAACGCCAAAGGAGAGACAAGGAAGACCGACTTAATAGCCCTCGGGTCACTGGCAGCCGGTGATTTAGCCGCCAGCACCGAGATCGCTCGCCTCTCCGGAGAATACCAAGAAGATCAAATGATCGTGCGCGAAGGGTCAAAGTACTATACCATTATTTACGAAGTTGGCACGCATCTGTTATTGCTCCTGCAAGTCTCGATCGAGGTGCCGCTTGGGTGGGTGAGGATTCTCGTCAAGCAGTATGCCAACAAATTGAAGCAGATTCTTCTATCGCCACCTGAGAAGGCAGAAGGGATTCTCAGTGACTTTCTCAAGGGTGAGACACAAGCTTTTGTTGACCAAATGCTAGACGACTTGTGGGGGGAAGGGTAGGATGCTCCTGAACTGGCGCAGCCGTGAATTGCAGCTTAAGATTGTTTATTACGGACCGGCGTTGAGCGGTAAGACGACCAATCTCAAACAAATCTATAGCCGCGTTGACCCAGCTCACCGCAGTGAGATGGTATCCTTGCAGACCAAGGATGATCGCACGCTGTATTTTGACTTCTTACAACTGGAGTTGGGGAAAATATGCGGTCTCAAGCCGCTGGTGCAGCTTTATACGGTGCCGGGGCAAAGTTACTATGAAGTCACCCGCCGCCTGGTCTTGCGCGGTGTCGATGGGATTGTTTTTATCGCCGACTCTGAGCAGAGCAAGCTAAATGAAAACTACCAAGCCTGGCAAGAGATGTTTGCCTTTCTCAAGGATATGGATCTTCCGGCCGATGAGATTGGCATTGTGGTTCAATACAACAAACGCGATATTCCCAATGCGGTTGCGATTCCGGAAATGAAGCGCCTTTTGGGGGACTCGAAATATCCAGGTTTTGAGGCGATTGCTGTGCAAGGTGTGGGGGTCTATGAAACCTTCCGCGCCATATTGAACCTGACGGTGCAAAGGGTTCAAAGGATCTTACAAAACTGAATTGCGAAAAAGGACACGTATGGAAAACATCAATCAAGGGTTGGGAAGTCTGGTAGATATTCTAAAAAAAATGCGCCAAGAGGGCAACTTTAGCTTCTGTGTGCTTATTGACAAGGATGGTTTTCAAGTTGCCGCTGCGGCGAATGACACCCGAGACCTAGATCGCAAAGCCGCTACCATCGCCCTCATCCAACGCACCATTGAGCAAGTCCAAAGACACATGGGAATGACCTCGCCTCAAGAAGTGGTAATCTTTGACAGTTCAGGTGAACGCCTGGTGTGTCGCTTGTTTCATCTTCAGCATTATCCCATGATCCTTGCCTGCATTCTTCCCGATCGGAATCAGCCCTATCGGAAGATTATTAACAAGGTCATTCGAGAAATCCATCAAAACTGGAAGTTATAAGGATGAGCTTACAAGGAAGTCTAAAGGACATCGCCGTTGCCGACCTGATTCAACATCACTGCGTTGAGAAAAAAACGGTTTGGTTGCAGATTCAGCGGGCTGGAAAAAGCGCTGAAGTCTTTATCAAAGAGGGAAACGTGGTTCATGCTGCGCTCGATCAAATGCAAGGGGAGGAGGTGATTTATGAAATACTAGGTTGGGACGAAGGCACTTTCTACATTGAAAGCGATATCTTACCGCCGCTGACAACTGTTCATCGTAACTGGACGGCTCTATTATTAGAAGGAGCACGTCGCCTGGATGAACAAAACCTGTTAACTACTCATGAGGAGAAAAGTGGCATGGCAAAAATGGATGAAATCTTAAAACAAATGTCAGAAGAAATCAATGGCTTTGTAGATGCGCAGGTGATTGGCATGGACGGCTTAAATATTGCCCAATATAGCCGGGCAAAAGTCAATTTGGAGCTAATCGCCGCCCAATTGACCCTGCTGATGAAGCTGCTCGATACCGCAGTAAAAAAATCCGAAGCAGATATTCTGGAAGATAACCTGTTAACCACCCAAACGCATTATGTGATGATGCGTTTTCTGCCCGGCAAACAACACTATCTTGCGGTTGTTACCGATCGCAAAAGTGCCAATTTGGGCAATTTGCGCCTGGTTACCGGGGTTTACCTAGAACGGCTGAATGCTTCCATGCCGAAATAACCTGATCAATTTGCGAGGGATGGGTAACGATGACTAAGTTAGAAGAACTTTTACAAAATGTTCGTGACGAAATCGGAGCTGACCTAGTGGGCAGCGACATTGTCGGCGTCGATGGGTTTTCAGTCGCCGGTTTTTCGGTTGACCCGAATTTGAATCGCGAGGCCATTTCCGCGCACTTTGCCTTAGCGATGAAACTCGCCCTGACCGTTTGCGAAAAGCTTAATCTCGGTGAACTGGAAGATAATCTTGTAACAGCTGATAAACACATTACGCTATGTCGCTCCTTAGGGGATGGATCGTATTTCTGGATATTGGATGTCAAAAAGGATGCTACCTTAGGGATTGTTCGCCTGACGATGAATGACTATGCCCCTAAGTTGTGGGAGGCAATCCCGCGCTAAACACTTCATTATAAGAATGGTCAAAGATTTTATCGTTGAGGAGATTGCAAAATGTCTGAGGAACAAAAATACCAAATGATTTTGAAGTTCTATAACCGATTCCTATACGGCCTAATTTCGGGACTATGGCAACTGTTCGGCGAGTCCTCTTTTGCCACGGTCAGGGAAATCAGCACAAAGCTGCTAGCGAATCTCGAAGCAGAAGGGCTGGTTCAAATTAAGGGAAGTAATACAAACGAGGTTTTGAACGAGGCAGCGCAAATTCTCACCGCCGTTGGGCTGATCAGCAAAGGCGATTTCAGCGTGGATGAAAATGGAAAAGTCTCTTTAGGATGTCATCAATGTGCCTTGACGGAGGTTACAAAGAAGTTAGATGAAGAGGGCATTCAGCCTTTTGCCTGCTTCCCGATGCTGTTCAGCACGGCAGCGCTTTCCAAACAGACTGGAGCAAAGATTCAACTGCTAGGTCGCAAATTTGAACCAGAGAAGGAAATCTGTACCGTTGAATTCATGATTCGATAGCGGGCTAACGAAACAATATTTGGATAACGGCTAAAGTCATGCCTCATCACAGCCGAACTGAGTGCATGACTTTAGCCTTCTGAGGCACTCTTGAGACAACGAGCAAAAAATTCAGCATGATATTGCACAGCGCGCTCCTTTTAGAGCTTGCCTAAGCAGGCAAGCCATTCTGTAGCTCTTTTCAACCAGCGGGTTGCCCCTCTTTAATCCTAAGGTTAGATCTTTCTGCGTTTGGGTATCCTGACCCGCGAGAAGGTCTTTGCATTGTATTGCTCAAGATAAAAATGAGTTTTATGAAAGGGAGCGTTTCACTGCGCAACGGTTGGTGAGCCTAAATGTTGGCGGCACGCTCGGTGTCTCTAATAGTAAGAACCCACCATCACAAGTTGTGATGTTAATTTGCTCAGGAAACCGTCCCCGAATGGGACTACGAAACCGTATGATAGCGCTATTCGTGCATTCGTGATCCATTCGTGGACGGTCTGCCATGCCCACTATAGCGTCTAGGAGGTCATTACCTTGCATTGAGCTTGGGCAGGGAAGTCAATAAGCGACGAACAGGTGATTTGTCACTTGTTTTGTAACCTAAGGCAATCTATAATCAGGCTAAGCGAACTCAGCAGCTAACTTGGCAGCCTTCATTCAGGACGTATATTAATAGGACGAGGAGACGAAAATCATGGAACTCTTTTCCCAGGCCGAACCATACCGGATCAAAGTCGTTGAGCCGCTCAAGCTCACCACCCGATCGCAGCGCGAGGCAATTTTGCGCCAAGCTCACTACAATATCTTTAACATTGCGGCCGAAGATGTCTTTGTCGATTTACTGACCGATAGCGGCACTTCGGCAATGAGCCAGTATCAGTGGGCAGGGATCATGACCGGGGATGAATCGTATGCCGGTTGTCGCAACTGGTTTCACCTTCAGGAAGTTGTGCAGGAGATCACCGGCTATCCGTATGTGATCCCAACTCATCAGGGGCGGCCGGCGGAGAATATCCTGATGATGTTACATTTGCAACCGGGGCTCTCTGCGCTGGGCAATATGTTTTTCGACACCACCCACGCTCATGTCCTGCATAAAGGGGGCATCCCGCACGACTTGATCATTGACGAAGGGTTGCAACCAGCGGCAGAACACCCTTTCAAAGGCAACATTGATTTGAACAAGCTGGAAGAGTTCATCCGCAAAGAAGGGCGCGAAAAGATCGGGCTGATTCACCTCACTATCACCTGCAACAATAACGGTGGTCAGCCGGTTTCAATGGAGAATCTGCGGGGGGTGCGGGCAATCGCCGACAAGTACGGTTTACCTTTCTATCTCGATGCCGCCCGCTTTGCCGAGAACGCCTACTTTATCAAGCAGCGCGAGCCAGGGTATGAAAACAAATCGATCAAAGAAATTGCCCGCGAGATGTTCTCCTACGCCGATGGCTGTACAATGAGCTCAAAAAAGGATGGCCTGGTAAACATCGGCGGCTTTTTGGCGCTCAAAGACGAACAGAAATACCGCCAGGCACAGCAACTGCTCATCCTTTTAGAAGGGTTTGTCACTTATGGGGGAATGGCGGGGCGTGACCTAGAGGCCTTGGCGATTGGCTTACAAGAGGTTCTGGAAGAGTCTTACCTGGCGAGTCGGATACGGCAGGTGCACCTTTTGGGTAACACCTTGCTAGAAGCCGGCATTCCGGTTGTGCGCCCGATTGGCGGGCATTGCGTGATGCTTGATATGAAACGCTTTCTGCCCCACATCCCCCAGGAGCAGTATCCGGCCGAAGCCTTCACCGCCGAGCTGTATATTGATTCGGGGACGCGCGGCTGCGGCTTGGGTCAGTTGGCGTTTGGCTGTGAAGACCCACAGAGCGGAGAGATTCACTATTCGCCCCTGGAAGTGGTGCGCTTAGCTATTCCGCGCCGAGTTTACACCGACAATCACATCCGCCACGTTGCCAGGAGCGTCATCGACATCTACGCGCGACGGCAGGCGATCAAGGGCATGCGCCTCGTCTGGGCGCCGCCAGGTTTGCGCCACTTCACCGCCCATTTAGAGCCGCTGGCATGAACATAGGAGCTGAGCCGGCGGACATCCTTCTCCGCCCTCTCAACTCACGGACATTTCGGGTGTCTTTACCCGTTCCTCTGCTGAAACTCCTTCATGAAGCTCACCAACGCCTGGGCGGCCTCCAGCGGAACGGCGTTATAGAGCGACGCGCGAATGCCACCCACCGAGCGGTGACCCTTTAAGCCAATCAGCCCTTGTTTTTTCGCTTCACTGGCAAACTGGTCTTCTAACGCTTCAGAAGGCAGACGGAAGGTTACATTCATCAAGGAGCGATGCGACCTGGCATGGCCGCGATAAAATCCACCGCTCTCGTCAATCGCTTGATAGACCAAAGCAGCTTTTTGCTGGTTGAGCTTGTAGATCGCCTCCAAGCCGCCCAGTTTTTTGAGCCATTTCAAAACCAGGCCGACAATATAGATGTTCCAACAAGGCGGTGTGTTGAGCAACGAATTCTCTTTGGCTAAGACGCGGTAATTGAGCAAATCGGGCAGGTTTTCCGGCACGCGTTCCAGCAGGTCATTGCGGATGATGCACACAACCACACCAGCCGGTCCGGCGTTCTTTTGCGCGCCAGCATAGATCATGCCGTATTTGGAGACATCCAGCGGATGGCTGATAAAATCAGAAGAAGCATCACAAATAAGGGGCACCCCTTGCGGCGGGTCAGGCTCCTCAAAATATTCCACGCCATGGATGGTCTCGTTGGAGGTGAAATGCAAGTATGCGGCATTGGGGTCAAGATCAAGTTCAGATTGGGCTGGCAAGCGGGTGAAGTTTTCGCTTTCTAGGTTAGCCGCGAGATGCGTCTTACCCAGTTTTTGAGCTTCTTTGTGGGCTTTTTTACTCCACGTACCGGTAACGATATAGTCTGCCGAGGCGCCATTCGGTCGAAAGTTCATCGCCAGCATCGCAAAGTGCAGAGAAGCCCCACCTTGCAGGAAGAGAATCTGGTAATTTTCGGGGATATTGAGCAAGCTTCGTAAATCGTTTTGGGCTTCCGTGAGGATTGCTTCAAAATCTTTCGAGCGATGGCTGATCTCCATCACCGACATGCCCGTACCACGATAATCCAACATCTCCGCCTGAGCTTGTTGTAACACCTCTAAGGGTAGCGCGGCCGGGCCTGGATTGAAATTGTACACACGCATCTGATTGTTCTCCTTACTAAGTGTGTCTGAATGTCGGCAAAATTATACCCCAATCTACC
This sequence comes from Anaerolineales bacterium, assembly GCA_034434515.1. GTDB lineage: Bacteria > Chloroflexota > Anaerolineae > Anaerolineales > UBA4823 > NAK19. The sequence goes on from DAOTZA010000066.1 coordinate 6,339, forward strand.
ACATAGCAAACGCTTATCTTTTTGAGTAGCAAATCACGGCCGCCAGAAAAATAGCAGAAAACGTCAGAACTGCCGACCGGGGAAGGTTGAGCGGGGAATTGCAATCTAGATGGCGCAAGCCACGCTTCCGTCTTATCGACGCACCTGACGAAAAATGAGCGTTCTGTCAGACATTTACAGGGTATAATTGCCCGAAATTCGCCAGAATCCTCCTTTGTTGTTTGCAAGACACCGAATCGGCGGAGGCGGCGGAAGCGGAATCGAAACGATGTCTATCTCAGAACTCACCCTGACCGAGACCCTGCGACTGGCACTAGAGCAACCCCCCCACTGGTTGCGCCCGGTCACGGGTGCCCTCCCATCGCCAGATTGGGTATCGCTTACCCTTGAAGACCTGCGCGCGGGAGATATTTTGATTCTGACCGCAGCCGATTGCACGGAGGAAGTGCTCCGAGAAGCCCAGCAGAAAAACGCTGCCCTGGTGATTGTCATTGGCAAGGTCAAAGAAGTGCCGGCGGATCTCTCCCTGCCCATCGCCGCTACCGAAGAGCGAGTTGATAAGCGCACTTTACAGAAACGATTGATGGCGGTGCTGGTCAATGCACGGGCGGCTACGATCGAACGCGGCGCTCATCTTCACGCTCAACTGGCGCAGTTGGAAGCCGAAGGGCGCGGTTTGGAAGGTCTGGTGCAGGCAATGGCAGAGATGACCGCCCGCGGCGTGATCTTACAGGATAAACGGGGCGGCATCCTTGCTCACTATCCCTCCACGACTCTGGCTGCAATCTGGCAGGACATCCTCGCCCAGTTCAGTGAACTGCGCCCCTTGCCCGAAGCCTTTCTCGACCGCAAACGGGTTGGCAGTCAACCCACCATTCATTGTCAAGACCTGGGCGGCGGGTTGAGTTGTCTGATCGCTCCCGTGGTGGTTGGCGAAGTGGCACGGGGTTATCTCTCTCTGGTCGGTGTGCAGGGTGAGTTTGACTCTTTGGACTATCTGGTCGCTGAACAGGGTGGGCTGGTGCTGGCGATTGAAATGGCGCGCAATAAAGCCATCCGCGAAACCGAGAAACGGCTCAAGGGCGATCTGCTCAATGCTTTACTGCAAGAGATTCTCACCCCTCGCGATGCACGACTGTGGCTGCAAACCATGGGCCTGAACCCTCAACAAGCCCACGTTGCCCTGCGGTTTATGTGGGATACACCCGCTGCTCCCTCCCGGCGGCGTTTAGAGACGATCATCAACGGCGAGATTGCTCAGCGCGGTTTGCGCGCCATTGTCCATCCCATGGGATCAGAGGTGATTTGTTTCTGTCCGCTCGGCAGCGAAGCTGCTCGTCCACAAGAAGCCATTGCCCTCGCCGAAGCCATCCTGCGTCAGGCGCAGCGCGAATACCCACAGGCTATTGTCCGTTGTGGCATTGGCACACCCGCTCTGGAAGTGGGGGAATGGCGCGTTTCTTTCACTCGCGCCGGTCAAGCGCTGGATATGGCGCGGCGTCTGAACGAGCGAGCACCTTTATACTACCCCGATCTCTCGGTATACCGCTTGTTGCTTCAACTCGAACACAGCCCGGAACTGATTGCCTTTCAGGAGGAGGTCTTAGGCAATCTGCTGGCGACCGAAAACCCGCAAGAGTTTATTAATACGCTCGAAGCCTTTTTTGCCCACAACGGCAACCTGTCCCAAACGGCAGAAGCCCTGTACATTCACCGTAACACCCTGGTCTATCGCCTGGAGCGCATTGCTGCCATCACCAATATCGATTTAGACAAGCCGGAAAATCGCCTGGCAATTCAACTCGCCCTGCACATTTACCGCATGATGCGACCGCTCGAAGAGCGCTAAAAGCCGCTTTTGTGCAAAGTGTTGTTCTTTAAGGGGAAAAGATTATCCAAATTGTCTATAGTCCAATGAGCAATGTTTTTGTATAGTAAAAGCTAAGGATGGATGGTTTTCCCATGCTTGAAGCGTACCTTTTGGTGGTCTCCTCTCTTCTGGTCAGCATCATGATGATGGGCATGATGATGTCTCGGCGCGCTTCGGTGTGGGAAGCAGCGGTTTGTTTGCGGTATTAAGGTCATTCCGCAGCACCCTCTAGCAGGCTACCCACACCGGGTAGCCTGCTTTTTTATCTCAAATGTTGGAAAAAGCAGGAGAAACAGAGATGGTCAAAACAATTTCACCTAACAACTGGTTTACCCTTACCGAAGAGGCAGCCGTCGCCCTTCCGCCAACCTCCCATAAACTGGGCGCTTCCACTGAAGCAGTGCATAGCGGACGAATGAAGAATCCCTACCACTCGATTACCGAGCCGTTGGTCTCTACGGCAACCTTTACGTTTGAAAACACCCAGGCGGTGAACGAGTATATGCGCCAGAAATTATGGGGTGAACCGCTAGATCGCAGCGAGTATGGCCGCTATGGCAACCCCACCATTACAGCCGCCGAGGCGCGCCTGGCGGCCTTAGAAGGCGCGCAAGAAGCGGTGTTATTTGCCTCTGGGATGCAGGCGATCTCCACCCTCTTGTTGAGCTTACTCTCGGCCGGCGATCATTTGATCATCACCGAAAACCTCTACCGCAAAACGCGTCAGTTGTGTACCGCCACCCTTCCCCGTTACGGCATTGAATGTAGCGTTGTCCCCATGAACGACGGGGCAGCGCTCACGGCTGCCATTCGCCCCAACACCCGCCTGCTGTTTTCCGAATCCCCTACCAATCCTCATAATCGTCTGCTGGATATCGAGCAGTTTGTAGAGATCGCCCAACGCCATCGGTTACTCACGGTGGTCGATTCTACCTTTGCTACGCCTTTCAATCTTCGTCCGCTTGAGTGGGGTGTTGATCTGGTGGTGCATTCAGCCACCAAATATCTCGCCGGACATAATGACCTGCTGGCGGGAGTTGTGGCTGGACGCCATGAGCTGCTAGCCGGCCTGCGGGAATTTCAGGGGGTGGTTGGTGCGATCAGCGATGCCTATATTGCCTCGTTGTTGATCCGCGGCCTCAAGACGTTGGGGTTGCGCATCGCCCGCCATAACGAAAACGCTCGGCAAATCGCCGAGTACCTGGCGGCCCATCCGGCGGTGGAGCGGGTGTGGTATCCCAGTTTGCCCTCCCACCCGGATTATGCCATCGGATTACGCCAGTACAAGGGCTTTGGCGGAGTGGTCTCTTTCACCGTCAAAGGCGATGGACAAAGCGCCGCGCGCGTGCTGGACGCCTTGCAAATTCCCCTCTTAGCCGTCTCGCTGGGCGGCACCGAGTCGTTGGTCTCTCAACCGGCCGTAATTTCCTACTATGAGCTATCGCGTCAGGAACGGCGTGCCCTGGGCATTGAAGACAACTTGATACGCTATTCGGTGGGAATCGAAGATGCGGCCGACCTGATCGCCGATCTCGAGCAAGCCTTGCAGCGGGTGTGAACCAGGCTTTCGGTCGACCGCCTGGGGGAATCTTGACAAAACCCTTGCAATATGTTATAAAATTATCATAATAATTAACAAATTCGGCGAAGGAAAATCGCGGTTTCGGGCGTTGAATCGCTGGCTCTGGCACAGGGGGAGGGTCGTCCAAACCCAAGGAACAGCCTGTGCCGGCTAAAAGATGCTCTCTTTCGCCTTTGGTGAAGAAAGGAACATGGCATGGACACCAGCCTACGCATTGGTACAATCTTTGGCATCCCGATTGGGTTGCACATCAGTTGGTTCTTGATCTTTGGTTTGCTGACCTGGTCATTGGCGGGCGGATACTTTGTGCAAGCCTATCCGCAAGTCCCCGCCCTCGTTCATTTGTTGTTAGCTGTAATTACCAGCGGGTTGTTCTTCGCTTCGGTGCTGGCGCATGAATTGGGTCACTCGGTGGTTGCCCTGCGCGAGAAAATCCCCGTGCGCGGCATCACCCTGTTCATCTTTGGCGGCATTGCCCAGATTGGCAAAGAACCGCCTTCCGCCGGGGTAGAGTTCCGCATTGCGATTGCCGGACCGCTGGTCAGCCTGGCTCTGGCAGGAGGGTTTGCGGCGCTATGGCTGCTCGATCGGGCTATTCCTTACTTAGCCGCTCCCAGCGAATATCTGATGCGGATCAACTTTATCCTCGCCGTTTTTAACTTAATCCCCGGCTTTCCCCTCGATGGCGGGCGGGTGTTGCGCGCCTTGGTGTGGAAGATCAGCGGCAGTTTTCAACGCGCCAATCAGGTAGCAGCCATCAGCGGTCAACTGGTTGCCTTTGGCTTTATCGGATTGGGCATCTTTACCATCTTGCGGGGACAGTTCTTCAATGGGCTGTGGCTTGCCTTTATTGGCTGGTTCTTACAGAATGCAGCCGCCAGCGCTTACGCTCAGACTCATCTACAAAACGCCCTGCAAGGACTACGCGTTGCCAATGTGATGAACCCTCAATGTAACCGCATCTCCGCTCTGACCCCCCTCAGTCAGTTAGTCGAAGACTATATTCTGACCAGCGGACAGCGGTGTTTTATCGTGATGGACAATGACCTAACCAGCGGCGTGATTACCCTGAAGGATGTCACTGCGGTGCCTCAAAACAAGTGGCGCTTCACTACGGCGCGACAGGCAATGGTGCCTTTCGACCGCATCACCTATGTAACCCCGCAAACAGAGGTTTTGACCGCTTTACGGATGATGGATGACGCCAATGTCGCTCAACTGCCCGTAGTGGAGAACGGCGAATTGATTGGCATTCTCACTCGCGAGCAAATTTTGCACATGTTGCGTTTGCGCGCCGAGTTGGGCATCTAGGGAAGCGACATTCTGCGCAGAATGATCATCGAAACAACCGCCACGCGGTTCACTCGGCGTGGCGGTTTTCTGTTCCGGTAAAACCGCTATCATTTCTTGTTCTTGCGCAGATGTTCCTCAATATCCATAAAGAGGTAAATACCCTCTCCGATGGCTTGTAACAGGACGAAGAAAAAGCCGCCCACCAGAAGGATAAAGAGGGTGCTGATCATCCCCAGGATGCCGTTGATCCCCAGACGTAAGGCGCCTTGTTGAAGTTGTAGAAAGACGCCACTAAAGGAAAAGATTGCCGCCAGAGCCAGAATAATCCACGAGACGGCGTTTGCCCAACCGGCAACGCGCATCAACTTGGCTTCATCGTGATACAGGTCTTCTCCCTCGCTTTCACTTGTTTCTTCGATTTTTAGATTAGATTCTTCCATAATTCCTTAATTCCTTTCTATTCATGAATGACTGGCGTTGGTAGTCTTCAGGGCAAACACCTCCTGTCCTGCAAAGCCTGGCTCAGGTGCGGAGGAACTCAGGCGATGTTCTCGAGCCCAACTGCCACTCTCCGTTATTATAACCTCAGTGAAAGGATTATCCCAGCCATTCGAGCAAGGCGCGGGCAGCTTCTTCCGGTCCCTTGCGTTCCCAACCCGGCAAGCCAAGCCGGGTGCGTAGTTGTCCGACAAAAATTCCCCGCTCGAAGAAGGCTTGAAAATAACGTTGAGCGATAGCCTCGTGCAAGGATTGAAATTGTGGCGCGCCGAAGATGTTGGCAAAATAAGCCTGGGTTAGACCGGTTGAGGTGGTTGTGCCTTTGCTCATCGATTTACCCTCCCGAAAGACCGTCAGAGCTTGCTCAGGCGTGTTGAACCTTTCGATGATCGGATGGTCTGCATCCACTTCTTCGTAGTTGTTGGCATACAATACCATATCAACCCTGGCGCCACCCATGATGTTAGCGTAGGTAGTTACCGGCAGGACGACCCGCGCGTTCACCTGCGAGGGATTCATGATAATCGTGCGATCTAACCGTCCGAAGGCGTAGCCGGGATTCAGATCGTCCAGGCGGACAAATGCTCCAATTTCGGTGCCGTAAGCGATGATCTCTCGGTCGGTCTGGATTTCAAGGGAACCCATATCATCGGCAATGATAGTCATCGAGCGAATGGCTTCCTCGCCGATAGCGCGAAATGCTTCTAGGGTCTCCGATTTGCCTGCACCGGTATCTCCGATGATGAGCAGGTTAAACTCGCGCCCGTTCTTCAGTAAGAACTGCATCATCGCCCCATGAAACGGAAATCGTCCCTGCTGCATCATCACGATATTATGTAAAGTGAGCGTCATCTTCTTCATGTATCCGAAATACCCGAATTCCTTGCGCCGCGGGATGGCTCCGATCCACAGGTTGTTTTCGGGATGATGGTAAAAGACCGTCGGATAGGCTGCTTTGGGATCAATACAATCATCGGGCACGCCGAATAAGAGAATGGCATCCACCGAGCGGTTGGAGAGAAAGTCGTCTTCTGCCAATTCAAAGAGGTTAGACAACGTGAAACCAAGCTCGTAAAATAGCTCGTGAAAATAAATCAGGATCAATAGCGGGCCTACTTTGGCGGGGTAACACAGCCATTCGGAAGGGTCAAGTCGAAGCGCATCGAGGGGGCTTTGCTCGGTTTGTACGAATTGCCCAGTGCGTTTGTTCATCGGTGGGTTGAGCAGCAGGGGCGGGTACATCAGTACCTGGCGGATGACCGGAATTTGATTCAATTGCTGGAGATCATCCACAATCGAGAAAATCGGTTTGGGCAGGGCAATTGCAGCGACTTCTGCTCCCGCCACAATCTGGCGGTAGATGTTGGGGTGCTGGCCGCTGATGTTCTCCTGAACATCGCGGTAAACGCTGCGCACCAGATGGGTGAGCGATTCGATGGTGCGATTAAAGGTGCGATACGGTCGTTGATCTAGGGCATCGCCTTCCGAATCGCAAATCAAGAAACGCTCGTACTCCCGCCAGTAGTCATAGAGATATTCCACAAAGTCGTAGAGCAAGGCCGGCCTGGCGAGCAGGTGAGCCTGTTCAGCGTTGACCAGTTTATGCACATACTCCAAAGGTAATTTCGCTAACCAGCGAAAGATCGCCACCAGATGGCGCAATTCCTGGTCGGGAATGATGCCATCCTCAGTGGACTGAAAGAGTTCCACCAGCGGAGATTCACGCCGCTTCAGGGCATCTACCGCCCGACGCAGCACTTCGAAGAACATCTCACTGGAAAGCAATTCGTCGGCGGTTTCACAAACGCGATCGCGGATATACAAGATGGCTTTTTGTTCAACAAACTTATAATGCGTGAGGGGTGACAGATTCCGTTTCATCTTTTACTACCATTGAGCAAGATTTCGGGCTATTTTATCAAAAACTACGCCTTCTTTTCATCCACCATACCATACCACCATAGAGTATGGCGCTGGCAATTCCCAAACCCAGGGTGAGAAAGAAATCGCTCAGCGGCCAGAAAAAGGCCGTGTAGCGGCGTAAATACCAGGGCACAAACCAAAGCAAGATCAAGCCCAGAGCAACTGCCAGGTGTTTGATCCAGGTCTCCTGGCGTTGACGATAACACACCCAGACCCAGGCGGCTAAGAGCACCTGCGGAGCAGCCAACATGGCTCGATAACGCGGGTTATCCCACAAATCCGCTCCACCACGCATAGCGGCAACCAGTATTCCCACCCAAACCGCCAGACTAAGCCCCAAAACCAGTCGCCGTTCTGATGACTCAATTCCGCTTGAGCGGCGCAGTGCCAGCAACGGCGCAGCGAGGAGAAAAGGCAACAAGAGTGTCCACCCCACGGCGCGCCAGATGGCAATTGCCTGCCAAAATGGCTTGGCAGATTGGGCAATCAGGGCGGCCGGCAAGAGCGGCCGGCTGACCCCGTAGAGGGTCATCAGGGTAAAACGCGCCCACTCCGGCAGAGGCCGGGCAACTTTCTGCATCCAACCCGAATCTTGAATGCTCAAATGGGTTTGCAAACCGGCCGAAATCTTGAACCACCAGGCGGCCAGGGAGAGGGGATTGTTGACCTTCTGTGGCGCAAAGCTGCCCCAGCTATACCAGATCCCTAGCGCAATGAGAACGATGACGATCAGGATTGCCACCCAGACTCGCTTCTGGCGCAATAACCTCCCATCGCCGCTGATTGCCAGAACGCTCACCAGTGTGAAAAGGCCCAAAGCGCTGGAAGGGGGAGAGAAGGGATAGGTCAATACCAGCCCCATGGCGCAGAGGGCTGCGCCTTGCCACTGATGATCGCGCTGCCAGCGCAAAAGGCCGTACAGGGAAAGCGCCACCAGGGGAATCAAGAAGGCTTCGCGCATCTGCGAACTGCCCAATAAGACCGCCTCAGGGTAAAGCGCCAGCAGCCAGGCTGCCAGACTGGCAACCCGCTCCCCAAAGGCAATTTTCCCCATCCCCCAGACAAAAATAACCGCCAGGGCAGAAAAAGCCGCCGTGAGCACAACCATCAACAAAGGCCGATGCGCATTACCATCCAGGAGACGATAATAAACTGCGCTGAGGAACAACAGGCCACCGTATTGATCAACTTTGCGATAAACACGCCCGGTAATGAGTTTAATCAGCGGTCGCTCGCTATTAGCTGCTCGCCAGGCGGCCCGATCGCGGTTATAGGCATCTGCCATCACGTACCCGCTGCGTTCGGCTGGGGAACCAAATCCCACGGTCGGTAGAGCACCAAACCACAGCGCGCCCAAAGCCAGGCGGAACATGGCTGCTCCCACCAGCAACCCCCCCAACCAGCGTGGCGGAGACTCGCGGCGCAACAGCCGCCATCCCCCCCACAGCAACAGACAGGCCAATCCCAGGGCAACCAGAAAATTGTGCCAGCCCTCCACGTTTTGAAAGCGATTGGAGAGAGAGGCGAGCAAGAAAGCCAGGACCAATACCACACCTGATCCGCTGATCAGCCATCTCCAGCGCTGAGTCAGCCTGCTCCTCCGATCCTTTGGTTCTGGGGCATTGAGACCGTTCATGACGCCGTGCAAGTATACCATCGAACTCCAGAATCCAATCCCCGGCTCAGCGATCCCTTATCTGATTTTCATCCAAACTCAGCCGGGTGAAGGTAAAATTCATTTAGTACGTAATTACCTACCAAAGGCTCTATTTGGCAGGACAGACCGTCCACGAAGTTTTCACGAATGCACGAATAGCGCTTCCATTCGTTTATTCGTGGTCAATTCGTGGAAGGTTTTCTCGGCAAATTATCAACACGCCTTGTGATGGTAGGTTGTTACTTTAGAACCCATTTAAAATCGCTAAAGGAAATGATATGGATTTTGCCCTATCCTCCGAACATCAGATGGTGCAACAAATGGTGCGCGAGTTTGCCCAACGCGAAGTTGCCCCGATCATCCGCGAAGCCGATCGCGCCCAGCAAATGGCGCCCTTTGTCCTCGAACGAATGGGCGAGCTGGGCATTCTAGGCATCTGTTTCCCATTGAAATATGGCGGGCAAGGTATGGATTATATCTCGCTCGGCCTTGCCTGCGAAGAGTTAGAGGCGGTGGATACCACCTTACGGGTGGTGATGTCGGTGCACGTGGGATTGAATAGCCTGGGCATTCTCCAATGGGGTAATGAAGAACAGAAGCAGCGTTTTCTCATCCCGCAGGCAAAAGGCGAAAAGATCGCCTGCTTTGGGTTAAGTGAACCGGGCGTGGGGTCGGATGTGGCGAATTTGAGCTGTTCGGCGCGCCGGGATGGTGATTCTTACGTTTTGAATGGCGAAAAGATGTGGATTTCCCTGGCGACCAAAGCCCACCATGCCCTGGTCGTTGCCCGCACAAACCCCCAAGCCGCTGATCCCCATGATGGGTTATCGGCTTTTCTGGTGGACTTAAGTTCGCCCGGCATTCGCCGCGGCGACATTCATGGCAAATTAGGCGTGCGCGCCGGCTCCACCGGTTGGATTGCTTTTCAGGATGTGCGTGTGCCCCTGGAAAATCGACTAGGGGAAGAAGGGGAGGGATTCAAGATTGCCATGAGTTGTTTAGATAACGGCCGCTATACGGTTGCAGCCGGCGCAACGGGGTTGATCCGCGCTTGTTTAGAAGCCAGTGTGAAATATGCCACCGAGCGCAAAGCCTTTGGCAGGGAAATCGGCAAATTCCAGCTCATCCAACAAAAAATTGCCTATATGGTGCAATCCTACGAAGCTGCGCGGTTGCTCTACTTGCGAGTCGGCTGGATGAAGAACATGGGCTATCGCAATACGAAAGAAACCTCTCTGGCGAAGTGGTTTGCCACCGATGCGTCCTTCCAGGCTGCTTCTGAAGCCGTTCAAATTCACGGCGCATATGGTTATTCTGACGAATACCCGGTTGAGCGTTACCTGCGCAATGCCAAAGGGGCAGTGATCTACGAAGGCACCAGCGAAATCCATCAACTGATGCAAGCCGCTTACGCGCTGGGTTACCGTCAGGATGGCGAATTGCGGTGTGAGTTACCGGCTTACGACCCCCAAGTTTGGCAGGCAGAAGAATCTACCGCAGAGAAAAGATGAAAATATAAGGTAAAATCAAACCATACTCCCTACGGAGAGGAGAAGAATTGGATTAACCATGACGGATAAAGATAAGGAAAAAGCCCAGGATGTGATCACTTCCTACCGCAAACGGCAACAGGCCGCCAAACAAGCCCCGCTGATCCTTGGCTTGTCTGCTGCGCTGCTGGTGATTGGCGCAGCAGTGCTGATCTTCTGGTTGGTCAACCCCCGCAGCTTTCAGATTTCACTCTTTCCAACTGCCACTTCAACCCCAACTGAAACAGCCACGCCAACCAATACGGCCACCAACACGCCGCTACCCACCGATACGCCCACCGTCACCAACACTCCAACCGAAACCGCTACCCCCACTGCTTCAGGACCCTTCCCCTACACCGTTCAAGAAGGGGACACCCTGATCGGCATCGCCGAAAAATTCAACGTTGATTTCTTCGTCTTGGTTGCCATTAACAATCTCGATCCGGCGAATCCCCTGATTCGGATTGGCGACCAGCTCACCATTCCAGGTCCGAATACCCAACTGCCCACCGCAACCCCCCTGCCTCCCAACCTGCCGCGCGGCACCAAAATCGAATACATTGTGCAACCAAACGACACCTTAGCCATCATTGCCGAAAAGTTTAACAGCACGGTTGAGGACATCCTGGAACAAAACAAACTGGATAACCCCAACGTGATTTTCTTCGGACAGAGGCTCATCGTGCGGGTCAATCTGGTGACTCCCGTGCCGCCTACTCCGACACCAATTGCCACCGTGACCCCCACTTCCGTGGCTGTCGCCACGGCAACCCCCACACCTTAGAACCGCGCTATATGGAATGCGGAAGCTATCCTTCCGCATTCCTTGTATGGAGTGCGGAAGCCACGCTTCCGCCGAACTCTAAAACCACGAATGAAGGCAAATCAAGCGCTTTCAAACGCCGCGCTCTTGAACACACCACCCCATGTACCGGCATAGAATGTGCTTGGGGTGGCCGGGTTTATCGACAGAGCGAAAACAAAGGGATTCGTCAGACTGGTATTGATTGCGCTCCAGGACGCCCCGCCGTCCGTGCTCTTGAAGGCGCCGCCGCCATCCGTGCCCGCATAGAGTGTATTTGGGGTGGACGGGTCGATCGCCAGGGCATGTATGTGCCGGTTAGTCAAGCCGTTGTTGATCACGCTCCAGGTTGCCCCGCCGTCGGTGCTCTTGAAGGCACCGCCACCATAGAAAACTGTCCCGGCATAGAGATTGGTCGGGGTTACCGGGTCAATTGCCAGATCATACACACAGAGATTGGTCAGGCCGGTGTTGACCGCATTCCACGTACCGCCGCTATCCGTGCTTTTGAATACGCCCCCGCTCGATGTCCCGACATAGAGGGTGGTCGGCGTTGCCGGGTCGATGACCAGAGTATACACAGAGAGATTGGTCAGTCCGGCGTTGACCGTGTTCCATGTTGCGCCGCTGTCCAAGCTCTTATAAACACCGCCTCCCCATGTCCCTGTATAGAGTGTGGTCGGAGTCACTGGGTTGATCGCCAGGGCGCGAACACGGGTATTTGTCAGGCCAGTATTAACTGCGTTCCAGTTTGCCCCGCCGTCGGTGCTCTTGAACACACCGCCGCCTTCTGTTCCGGCATAGAGTGTGGTGGGGGTTGCCGGATCAATGGCCAGAGCGCGAATACTGGCATTGGTCAAGCCGCTGTTGACTGCGCTCCAGTTTGCTCCGCCGTTCGTGCTTTTGAACACACCGCCGCTATATGTCCCTGCATAAAGCGTGGTCGGCGTCAGCGGGTCAACTGCCAGGGTGTAAATCCATCCCCCATCCGGGCAAATGCCAGCTCAAATGTCGGTGCCACAATCATACTTCAGCAATCATATTTTGGAGTGCAGAAGTACGACTTCCACACTCCATAAATTTCTGCGAAAGCTGGAATCAGTCAGCAGGTTGGCTTGTGCATCACCATAGGGCTTACTGGTGACCTGCCACAAGATCCAGACGCCTTCATCCAGCATCTGCCAAAACCACCGCCGGTCGGAGTTTTGCTAGAGATCAGTCAGAGAGGGGAACTGTAAAATCCTGCGCTCTCAACGTCTTGGCGGTATGTTTTTGCAGGAGAGTCAATCATACCGCCCTACAAATTTGTTAGGCAACTTAAGTTGCAAGCAGGGTAAAATGGAGCCATGGCTATTCCACACGGACCTCTTCTCATCGTTGAAGACGTACCCCATATTTTAGAGTTACTCGAAGTAACCCTGCGCTTCAAGGGTTATCCGGTGGTGACGGCCTCGAACGGCGAGGAAGCTCTGGCAGCCATCGAGAAAGCGTTACCGGCGATGGTGATTACCGATATTCTTATGCCCAAGCTGGATGGCTTTGCCCTGGCGCACAGACTGCGTGCCGATCCAAAAACCAGTCAGATCCCAATCATCTTCCTATCTGCTACCTACGTCACCCCGGAAGACAAACGCTTTGCCCTTAGCCTAGGGGCAGTGCGCTTTCTGGAGAAGCCGGTGGATACAGAAGAGTTCCTACTGACCATTGCCGAGGTGCTAACCGCCGATCTCTCCACCCTGCCACGCCCGTTGGAGGATCACGAATTCTATCGCGGCTACCGTGAGCGATTGGAGAACAAATTGCAGCACAAATTGGCTCAGATCAGCCGCACCGAAAAACTCTTGCGTACCCTGCCAGAAGCGCAACGCTCGGCTTATCAAGCCCTGCTGGACGAAGCCATCCGCCATCGGGACGAAATCCAGAGCGAACTACAGGAACTCGAGCGCATTCTCGGCCAGTATCTGAGGTAAATTGTGGTGATCATTCGCCGAGAAAACCGTCCACGAATAAACCATGAATAAACGAATGACAGTGCGATTCGTGCATTCGTGGAAGGTGCGCCCCGTCGGGTAGATCCTGTGGTGGGTAATCAGTTAAGATCACCTCGCTTCGCAATTAGCAAAACAGCGTCGCCAGGGTTAAGTTATCACGCCCAAAGCGCGCTTGGGGAAACCTTCGGGACGATTCAACGGTCTTCCCTGGATTTGGGTTAAAATAAGAGCGCTTTAAATCCAAAGAACTTCTCGGAGCAGTAGAATCGCAGTGGCAACCCCGACTTTAGATGAACTGGAAAACCTTGCCCGCCAAGCGGGTATCATTTTGCGCCAAAGTTATGAACCTTTGCCTGGGGCGATCAATCATTTACAAATTGACTACAAAGGCCCAATTGATTTAGTGACCGACGTCGATCGGCGCTCGGAGAACTTTCTCTTGCGCCAGATTCGCCAGTCTTACCCTGAACATCGGGTGATTGCCGAAGAGAGTGGGGCTCTTAAGGGAAGTCCCGACCATGTGTGGTACATTGATCCCCTGGATGGTACGGTGAACTATGCCCATGGTATTCCGTTCTTCAGCGTTTCTATTGCCTATCAGGAAAAAGGGGAACTGGCTTTAGGGGTCGTCTATGACCCGATGCGCGATGAATGTTTTACCGCCGAAGCTGGCAAAGGGGCATGGCTGAACGGCAACCCCATCCGTCCTTCTTCCACCCAGGATTTAGGCCATTGCCTGCTAACCACCGGCTTTCCTTACAACATCCGCACCAACCCCAACAACAATCTTGACCACTACGCGCGGTTAAGCTTGCTCACCCAGGGCGTGCGTCGTTTAGGCTCCGCGGCTCTGGATTGTTGTTATGTCGCCTGTGGTCGCTTTGACGGCTATTGGGAAAATGAGATTGCGCCCTATGATGTTGCCGCCGGTGGATTAATTGCCCGCCAGGCAGGGGCAGTGGTCACCAACCTGTACGGCGAAGCAGATTTTCTCTCGCCACCCATGACCATTCTAACTGCGCCGCCGGCTATTCATGCCCAACTGTGCGACTATTTTCGGCAATGGTTTCAGCGAGACTAGTTGGTGAGGCAGGAATGGCTGAACGCAAACATTGTTCGACTTGCGTCATTTCGACCCGTGAGGTCAGATCAAGGCTAAGCGGAGTCACAGCCACCCACCGCTTGACCCGCATTACGTAAGCGTCAGTGCCTTCCACCGCTTCACCGGCGTCCCGCGCCAGACGATATTCCAGGCGGCCGGGTTGGCTCCACGACCGCCGTTTCGGACGCAAGGGTTCGTAATACTTTTTGCGCGAAAGACGACACAGTTCCCAAGGTGTCTCCAGCGTTGCACTCGAAGGCACATCCACCTTTAGTACATCGACATCGAAAGGCAACGTACAGGATAGCAGCAGGCGGCTAAAGTATTTGGCAAAATAAGCTGCCACGCTGAAATCGATATGGGTGGCATAAGAAAGATGATATTGTGGCTCGGTCTCTAAAGAGATTGCCAGACTGGGGATGCCTAAGGCGGCTCCTTCCAGCGCGGCTCCGACCGTGCCAGAGATGGTTACCCCAGTGCCGAGGTTCTCGCCATAATTAATCCCCGAAACCACCAGATCGGGGCAACGGGGCAAGATTTCCAGCACGGCGTGTAAAACTGTTTGGGCCGGCGTGCCTCCGACCGAATAAACCTTCCAGTTCTGTCCATTGACCTTGATGATGTGTTCTTGAATAATGCCATCGGAAGTCGAAGGCATCGACCGGCCTGCCCCAGAATACTGTTCGCGCGGCGCAGCAACGTGTACGAAGCCAATTTCGCTCAAGGCGCTCGCCGCAGCCCATAGACCCGGTGATCGAATGCCATCGTCGTTGGTCAGGAGAATTTGAATGTCTTTCATGTTGGTTCAATTCTATCTGTGATCTTCAGATGAAGATTTTACCAATAAACCCGCAAATTGACAGATGCTCTTGCCCAACTCGCTTCCTAATTTTTCCAAAATGAAGGATACCCGATCTTTTCGCCAAAGTTGTTGACACCATGTAAAGGTCAGGTTATGATTTGTTTAATTTGTAAATCCCCACCATCAGCTCTGTCTGTCTGGGGAGACCGTCCAAGAATATTTGACGAATGCACAAATTGCGCTATCATTCGTTCCTTAGATGCTTATTCGTGTACGGCTTTCCCAGCAAATTAACCATGCAACCTGTGGTGAAAGATGTTTGTTTATTTTGAAAAACATTCGCTGTTTATCGATAATAGGTGTAGCTAACTGGAGGAAACATGGCATTCCAGCAAATTACGATTGATATACCAGAGAAGGTGCTTTTGGCAGAAAAGACAGACGCCGAGACTTTCGGACGTGAAATTCGGATGTTGGCGGCTGTCAAGCTGTTTGAAATGGGCAGGCTCTCGTCAGGGCGGGCTGCTGAGCTAGCCGGGATGTCCCGAGTGGAGTTTCTGCTCAGCCTGAACCGCTACAAAGTGTTTCCTTTAGCTGCTGAACTTGACGAGTTGGAAAGCGCCAATGCTTAAAGCGATTAGTGACACCTCTCCGCTGCTCTATCTTTATCGGATTGGAGGCATCGACTGGCTTTCACAATTGTTTGAACAAGTTTGGATACCCGAAGCAGTTATAAGGGAATTGGATATCGGGAGAAGCAGAGGGTATGACGTTCCGGATCTAGAAGAATACATCATTTTGAAGGTCGCCAATCCAAAATCTATGCCTTCTGAATGGTTGGTTCTTGATTTGGGGGTAGGTGAAATGGCAGTCATAGCGTTGGGTTTGGAAAATCCAGAGAGAATTGTGCTACTTGACGATATGCTTGCTCGTCGTACAGCCAAAGCCGCAGGCCTCCAAGTATGGGGCACCTTAAGGGTATTGTTGGAAGCAAAATCTCATGGCCTAATTGATGCTGTTATGCCATACTTAAACAGGTTAAGCGATTCAGGTATGTGGATGTCCACTGAAATTAGAAATCGTATTCTAAAATTGGCAGGGGAATGTTAATGGCACGTGTCTCTTAAGAACTCAATTAGAGATAACAATACCCCCTTCACGAATAAAGGTTCTCCTGAGACTCAACTTTTCCAAATCCCAGCTTCATAATTTCTTAACACTCCTTTGTTATCCTGTTAGCATGAAACCTATCAAAATCAGAGATGTCGAAAAGGAGTGCCTATGAATCGAAAGAAAATTCTTGTCATTGCCGGGTTGATTGCCTTGGTCGCCGTCATCGGATTAGGGGCTTTCACCTTCTATAGTGTGCGCGCCCAATCCACCACCAACAATCCTGCCTGGGGTGGTAACCGCCCCTTTGCTGGTTGGATGGGGAAAGGGGCGAGTTTTGGGGTTGGCGAGGAAGCCTTAGCCCAGGCGTTGGGCATCAGTGTTGATGAGCTACAAATCGCTCAGCAAAAAGCCGCCGAAGCCGCCCTGAAGCAAGCTGTCGAACAGAGATTGATCACCGAAAAACAGGCTGAGTGGTTCCAATCCGACTCGCGCCGCTTTCCCTTTGGCGATCGCGTCTTCGCCTGGTTGAATCAGAATGGCATTGATCTGAATGCCCTGTTTGCTGAAGCTTTAGGGATCAGCGTCGAAGCGTTGAACGAGGCGCGCCAAAAAGCGGTTGAGATCGCCCTTGATCAAGCCGTGGCGGACGGTAAGATCACCCAGGAACAGGCTGACCTAATGCGAGCGCGGCGGGCATTGTTTCGCAACCAGAATTTCATCAATGCTATGCGTTCCGCTTTCGAGGCGGCGGTGAAGAAAGCCGTTGAAGAGGGGGTGATCACCCAGGCGCAGGCCAACCTTCTCCTGCAACAGATGCAGTCGCGGGTGGACTGGCAAAGGATGCCGGGCTTTCCACCTCCGATCCGCGGTCATCAGGGTGAGTTTCCACCCTTTGGCCCTCCGATCGATGTGCCCCCCGCCCTAGAACCCTAGAAGCTCAATTCATTAAAACGAAGCAGGACGGAAGCTAATCCGTCCTGCTTCACGCCTGGATGCTCCCTGAGGCAGTATAATCAGAGCAGAAACGCACGATGGCAAAAAAGATTCTAGTGGTTGACGACAAAGCCGAGATCCGCAAGCTGCTTAAGTCCTACTTCACCCAAGAGGGGTATGAGGTGGTGACAGCAGCCGACGGACAGGAAGCCCTTTTCGTCGCCCGGCATGAGAAGCCCGATGTGGTTCTGCTGGATTTGATGATGCCGGAGATGAACGGGTACGAATTTTTACGCACCTTCAGCCGTGAATCTGCCACACCCGTCATTGTCCTGACGGCGAAGGTGGAAGAAAGCGACAGGGTGTTAGGACTGGAACTAGGCGCGGATGATTATGTGGTCAAGCCCTTCAGCCCGCGCGAGCTGGCGGCTCGGGTGCGCGCCGTATTACGGCGCATGGAGAAAGCTCAACAAGAGACCAGGCCGCAAATCCTGCGCGCCGGCGAGATCACGGTCGATTTGCAGGGCCATTACGCCCGGGTGGGGGAACAACTGGTGGATTTAACTCCCTCTGAGTTCACCATCCTGGCTACCCTGATCGGCGCACCCGGACGGGTTTTCAGCCGTTTGGAATTGCTCGAACGCCTGCAAGGTGTGGCGTACGAAGGCTATGAACGCACCATTGACGTTCATATCCGCAATTTGCGCTCCAAAATCGAACCCGACCCGTCTCAACCGCACTATATCGAGACCGTTTACGGCGCTGGCTATCGCTTTGCGCCACAGGAAAAAAGCCCTTAAGCCCCGATGCGCTCGATTACGATCAAGTTGATCCTCGCTTTCCTCCTGGTTGGTATCAGCGGCTCCTTGATGGTTTCGCTGATCATCTGGCAACGCACCCGCTCTGCCTTCGATCAGTTTGTGATCACGCGGGAACAACAGGGATTATTGCGTTTGCTGGTCCGTTACTATCAACGACGAGGGTCCTGGGAAGGCATCGAGAGCACCTTACAGGGATTCGATGGGGGTTTCCCACCTCCCATGTTCGAAACCCCCTTTGCCTGGCAAAGTCGTCCTTTTACCTTAGCCGATGCACATGGTGTTGTTCGCTATAGCCCGGATGAGCAACAAATCGGCAAACGCCTTTCGCGAGGCGAACTGCGCCGCGCCATTGCCCTCGAACTGAACGGAGAGCAGGTTGGTTGGGTGTTGATCCCCCCTCCCCGCCAGCTCTTACAGCCGGGCTCGGTCGAGGAGCGCTTCTTACGCACCGTGCGCAGCGCGACTGTGCTCAGCGCCGTCGGGGCAAGCATCCTGGCTTTGCTGCTGGGCAGTCTATTAGCATTCGGATTGACTCGCACCCTTCACGAGCTAAAGAACGCCGCTCTCGATATCGCTAAGGGCAAATACGGGCGGCAGGTGCAGGTGCGTAGCCAGGATGAATTGGGAGAACTGGCGCAGGCGTTTAACCAAATGAGCCGTCAACTGGAGAGCGCCATCCAGGCTCGCCGCCAGATGACGGCCGATATCGCCCACGATTTGCGCTCTCCGCTGACGGTGATCCAGGGTTATACCGAAGCTCTCAGCGATGGCAAGCTGGAGGGCAATGAGGAAGTCTACCAAATCCTCCATCAAGAGACCCAACAACTCAGTCGTTTGATCGACGACCTGCGGTTGCTTTCCCTGGCAGATGCCGGCGAATTGCCGCTTGCCCTGCAAGCCGTTGATCCCAGGGTTTTGCTCGAACGCGCCCAGGCTCGGTTTCAGATTCAGGCTGCCCGCAACCAGGTTGACCTGCAGCTCGAAGCCCACGAACCCTTAGCTCCGATTCGGGTAGATTCGGAACGCATGGCTCAGGTACTGGACAATCTGATCCAGAATGCTCTGCGCTACACCTCGCCGGGAGGGACAATCTGGTTACGTGCCACGCAGGATGCCCGCCAGGTACTCCTGGAAGTGAGCGACAACGGAGCCGGAATCGCCGCCCACGACCTGCCACGCATCTTTGATCGCTTTTATCGCGCTGATCCGTCGCGCTCGCAAAACGGCCAATCCGGCTTGGGGCTAGCGATCGTCAAGTCCCTGATCGAGCTCCAAGGCGGGACCATTGCCGTCCTGAGCGCGCCGGGCAAAGGCACTACCTTCACGATCACTTTTCCCAAGGAGCAAGCAAAGTCAGTATGATTTCCAACCGCCTGGGTACTGCGCTTTTGATTCTGATCATAGCCTTTGTTTCAGCCTGTGCAGGGGTCTTTCTGGGCAGTTTTCTGGTCTTGCGCGCCGCCGAAAGCGGTCGCCTGACCTTGAGCCTGCCGCAACCTTCGCCCACCCCAGCTTTGCCTCCCCCTGCTCCAGCCGATCGCGCCCTTCCACCCCTGGACCTGAGTGAAGCTCAATCGCGCATCATCCAGACCGTCCAAATAGTCAGCCCGGCCGTTGTAACTGTAGTGGGCATCGTTCCGGGTCAGATGACTTTCTTTGGGCCGACCGGCGATCAGACGGTGAGCGGCAGCGGGGTCTTTATCTCACCCGAAGGCTATTTGCTCACCAATCAACATGTGGTCGAAAACGTCAAAGAAGTGAATGTCATCCTCGCCGATGGTAGTCAGCAGGCGGCGCGGGTGATTGGTACAGACCTTTACGCCGATTTAGCGGTTTTGAAAATCGACACCTCCCCGCCAGCCATAGCGGAGCTGGGCAATTCCGACCTGGTCACACCGGGAGAGATGGTCATTGCCATTGGCTCGCCCCTGGGCGATTTCCGCAACACCGTTACCCTGGGGGTGATCAGCGCCACCGGTCGTTCGATCGATACCGGGCAGGGATACCAGATCGAAAACCTGATTCAGACCGATGCAGCCATCAATCAGGGCAACTCCGGCGGACCGCTGGTCAACCTGCAGGGGCAGGTGATCGGCATCAATACCCTGATCGTTCGCTCTACCGGTTCAGGAGCCATTGCCGAAGGACTGGGATTTGCGATTCCGATTAACACCGCTCGCGAAGTGGCTGAGCAGCTTATCCAGAAGGGGTATGTCTCGCGCCCGTATTTGGGGATTCGCTGGCAACTGGTGACGCCCCGCGTGGCAGCCATTTATAACCTGGGCATCGAATGGGGAGTGTATATCACTCAGGTTTTCCCCGACAGCCCGGCCAGCAAAGCCGACCTGCGCCGCGGAGATATTCTGGTGCAGATCGGCGACGTGAAACTGGATGAACATCACTCCTATATCAACGCTCTCTATCGCTACCAGCCGGGAGATACCATTGCGGTGGTCGTCTGGCGTGAGGGACGCCTGCTCACAGTGCAGGTGCAACTGGAAGAAGTCCCTCGACAATAATGGAACGCATTATTGCGCCGAATCGCTTTCCTGTGCCAGCGAATTCTCTTCCACAATCTCTAAGAACGTCTGAACAACTCGGGGATCAAATTGTCGGCCGGCTTGCTCGCGGATATAGGCAAGCGCCTCGGCACGACTCCAGGCGTGTCGATAGGGACGGTTGCTGATCAGCGCATCCCAAACATCGGCTACGGCAAAGATACGCGCCTCGAGTGGAATCTCTTCCCCTTTTAAGCCACGCGGATAACCGCTGCCATCCCAGCGTTCATGATGACAGTAGGGGATGTTCAGCGCCGGAGCTAAATATTCAATCGGCAACAGCATTTCATAAGCCAGGCGCGGGTGTTGTTGCATCAGCTCCCGCTCAGCCTCGCTCAGCGCTCCGGGTTTGAGCAAAATGGCATCCGGAATGGCGATCTTGCCAATGTCGTGCAGGATACTACCGCGACGGATGTGCGGCATCAAAGCAGGATCAACGCCCAGGCGTTCTGCCAGCTTCAGAGTCAATTCGGTTACCCGCAGGGTATGTCCTTCGGTTTCCTTATCGCGCAATTCCAATGCTTTCGACCAGCCCTCGATGGTCGCTTCAATAGCCAGCGAAAGCTTTAAGTTGGCGCGGCGCAGTTCCTCAAACATCTCAGCGTTATCGATTGCTACGGCTGCCTGATCGGCAAGCAGCTCTAACAGGCGTTTCCATTCGGCATCAGGAGAGAAGGAATGGCGATAGAAGACCTCTAGCACCCCTTTCAGTTTTCCTTTGGCTACTAGAGGCGCTGCCCCGTAGGTTTGAAAACCCTCCTCGCGAAAGGTTTGGGCAAAGCCTTGACTGAGTTGCCCTGAATCGGTGATGGTCACAATCTGGCGTTCGGTGGCGGCTTTGCCTGCCAAGGAAGTCGCCAGGCAAAGAAAGGTCTGTTTGTATTGACGGGGACGGAATCCGCTATAGGCGGCATATTCAAGGGTTTGCAGATAAGGGTTGAACAATAAAAGCCCGGCTGCATCTGCATGAAGGTGGCTCAGCACCTGTTGGATCAAGATCTCGAACACCAGGCGGACGTCCAGAGAAGCCAGGAGCGCTTTACCAACTGTCTGCACGGCTTGTAACTGACGCAGGTGGCGGTTTGTCTCTTCGTGTAACTGGACATCATGCAAGACCAAAGCCAACGTACCGGCTAAGGTGTTCAGCAGGTTTAAATCTTCCTCGGTGAAGACATTGGGTTGATTGGACTCTAAAGCGACCACGCCCATGATGTTTTCGTGAATCCGCAGCGGAGCCACTACGGCGCTGCGGATGGCTCTGACTTCCTTGATGCTCATCGCCGCTGCATCCCGAGCGAGCTCTCCATCTTGTTCGACATCAGCGATCAAGAGGGGTTTCTGCAGGCGGAAGCAGCGCCCAGCGTATCCCCACTCGATGGAATAGGTCAAGCTGCGCACGGCGGGGTCATGATAGCCCACCAGAGCAACGACTTTCAAATGCGTTGCATCAGCGAGGATCGCCAGACTACCCTTTTGAGCGCTCGGCACAGCCAGAACGGTTGCTTGAATGAGACGGTCGGCAAAAGCTTGAAAGTCGATCTCTTGCCCGATTGCCTGGGCGATCTGCGCCAAAGCCTGATGTTCCAGCTCGCCCAACTTGCGCTCAGTGATATCCTGAGCAGCTCCATAAATGCGCACTACCCGCCCCAACTGCTCATCCCAGATCGGCCTGGCGTGATCGCGCAGCCAGCGAATGCGTCCGTCTTTGCGCACAATCCGAAACTCGCTTATATCGGGTTCGCCCGATAACAGGGTCTCATATCTTCGCATAGCAATCGGCATATCCGGCGGGTAAATCAACGCCCGCCAGCCGCCCCGCGCCTGTGATTCTTCAGGGGTGAAGCCGGTGATCTGTTCAAAACCGCCTGCAAGCCATTCGCGCACCAGACTGCCATCCGCTTCAACGCGGAAGGCATAGGTGTAATCGGAGATCATCTCCGAGATAATGTGGTAGCGCTCTTCGTTCAAACGCCGTGCTTCAGCGGCGCGTTGCGCTTCTTGTTCTAGCTGCGGCTGGCGAAAGACCAGCACTACCCCCACGACCTCCCCCTTTTCGGTTCGAATTGGCGCGCTGCGATAGATAAGGGGAATTTCCTCTCCGTGACGGCTGATCAAAAGGCAATCCTTTGCCCATCCAATCCCTGCCTCCTGGCGCATTAGCTGCTCAACCGCGTTTTCAACTTCGTCCCTCCTTTTTTCGTTAATGAACTTGAAAACGACCGACAGGGGCTTGCCCCGCGCCTCGTCTTCTTGCCAACCAGTTAGCCGCTCGGCTTCGGGGTTCATTTGCAAGATTCTTCCCTGGCAATCGGTGGTCATCACCGCCTCGCTCAGGCTGGATAACGCAGCCCGCAACCAGCTTTCAACATGCTCCCAGGGAGATTTCGTCTGATCTGACTTTGGTTTGCTCACCAATTTGAGCCCTTTCCATAAAGAAGCTCGCCTTGTCAGGAGAAGGAAACAAAAAGGCGCACCTTGCAATGACGATGGGCAGTTCTCGGGGGTAGAAAAAACTTTCCTCGCCGATCCAACTGGTGACCTCCACCCCAGAAAAATGAGGTGGCATTCGAATACCACCTCATCCAGCACGAAGAGCTGAGTATTCGATCAATTTACTGCAAATTGGATGACAGGTTAAAAAAATTATAACATACAAGCGCGCTTGTGTGGGGTTCGGATGGCGTTCGGCGTTCAGCATCATTCTCTGCGATCTATTGAAGGTGGCTACCCCACCCAAAATTTTAGAGTTGGCATTGCGGCGCTAAGTACCCTGAGCTTGAGGACTGATAACCCATGAGCGCGCTTAATTCGGCTAACGGCTTGCAGTTCAGGCCCTGCGAGTGGGACAGGAGTCGAATGCAAGCGAGGTTAGCCGCCATCTTGGATTGTCAGTAACCACTTAGCTATATTCTGTCTCACGCGAGTCAAGCGCTCGGGTGAGATTTCACCAATTGTTAGATCAGTTTGTGGAAAACGAAAAACAACAATTTGCCCAGCTTTCTTCATGAAAAATTCGTAACAACCTATCATTACAAGTAAGTGTTGATGATTTGCTGAGAAAACCGTCCACGAATGTACCACGAATAAACGAATGACAGCACTATTCGTGTATTCGTGAAATATTCGTGGACGGTCTGCCCTGCCAAGTAATCCCTTTGGTAGGTAATTACGTCAATCCGCGGGCTGTTCCGGAACACGGATGAAAGCAAAGAAAATAATAAGCCTCAGGAATCGATGGCATTCGTTGCCGAAACCGCGGCGAAGAGTCTAGCGGAAGATCAGGGGAAAATAGTAGTTGTGGTAGGGGATAAAACCAATGGAAGTAAAATCGCTCTCGTACGAATGGCTATGGGCGGAAAATTGCAGCCCGGCTTCGGCCCCATCCTGCTTTTGGAACGTCCAGGAGACAGACAGTGTGTAAGCCTCGCCGACGGCCAGGTCGGGAAGCGTTTCGGTGAGCGGCGAGCTGGAAAGCAAGCTCAGGTTGGCGGAGGGCGTGAGGGTGACCGTGTTGTTGAACGCTTTGAGATCGCCGCTGTTTTTGACCATCAGGGTCACCGTAATCACCTCGCCAGCCTGTCCCTGCAAATCACCTTGCAGGGCAGCGAAAACGCTCAAATGCGGTCCGGAGCGAGGGGTAAAGCCTTCAGGCACTGCCAGGGCAAAGCTCTCCGTCGTTGCCCCGACGATGTCTCCATTGACCCGCACCGCCAGCACAGCCTGGCTTTCAGCGGTTGAAAATTTAACCTGCTCGACATTGTCAATGGCGCTGACACTGCTGCCGATCAGGGCATTGTCGGCTTCGCGGTAGGCAAAGAGGTTCAGGTCGCTCAGGGTGTAGGCGGTGGATGGATACACTGCGCCGCCATACGGCACGCGCCGCTTCCACACCAGCGTTGCCGCATCGCCGCTGAGAGCCGGGCCGGCATAGAAGCGCACATCGGGCGCCTCGGCGACCGTATGGACAAAAACATCCTCTAGGTGAAAGAGGGCGTTGTTGAGATCGATATAGCCCCAGCCGTAGGCTGGATCCCAGCCCGGGTCGCCTTTGTCTTCGGCGGTGTTGATCAGCAGGGCTTTGACCGCCAGCGGATCGCTCAGTCCGCTGCTGATCAACAGCGCAGCCGCCCCGACGATATGCGGCGCCGCCATACTGGTGCCGCTGTAGGTGACCCAATCGGGGTTTGATCCCTCCCAACTGTTATCGGTGGAAGTGATCGCTGTGCCCGGCGCAGCCAGATCAGGTTTTTTTCGTCCGCCAGCCGTCGGGCCGCGGCTAGAACTGCTGCGAATGGTATCATCCAGGCGGCTGAGCGTTCCCCCGTCTTGCACATTTGCCACACTAATCGCATTCGGAGCAATGCCAGGTGATAAAAGGGTTTGAAGGGCGGAGCCGCTGTTGCCGGCTGCAATCGCAACCAGAACGTTCATCTGGTCGGAGACCGCATCAAAAAAGCGCGCCAGAGGCGTATCATCAGCGGAGGTCGCACCGCCAAAACTAAAATTGAGCACCTCTGCCCCATACAGGTTGCCGCTAACCGCCCATTCCACACACTTCATCGCATCCGAATCGGTCATGCTGGCACCCCCGCCATCATACCCATCAGCATCTCCTCCCGCCTTTGCGTTAAGTAATCCACGGATACCGTAGGCTATGCCCCGATACTGACTGTCCTGGCTGGCAATGATGCCGCCGATATGTGTCCCATGACCATTAACATCATCAGGAGAAGGATCGGTAGTGTGATAAGAAGACCCTAAACCATCCAGACACCGCTTTTGGGCTAACACCTTGCCACTCAAAGCGGGGTGGCTGGCGTCGATGCCGGTATCCACCACGGCCACATCCACCCCCTGCCCGGTAAAACCGGCGTTCCAGAAGGCCGGTGCGCCCGTGGTCGGCACTGAGACATCCAGGAGCGGCTCCAGCATCCCATCTTCCACTACCTCGGCAACTCCCTTTAAAGCCGCTACCTCCGTCAGCCGCTCGGCCGGCAGGCGGGCTGCCACGGCGTTCCATAAAGTATATTGATACACCACTTCTCCGCCCATGGCTTCGATCTGTTGCACCAGGGCGGCTTGGCTTCTCTGCAGGCGGGAGAGACTGCGCCAATAGATTTCCTGGCGGGCAGACTGACGGAGAGCTTCGACCTGTTGAGCTTTGTCTTGCAGGCTGGCAAGGGTGCTTTCATCGAGAGCTTGCCGGGTAGCCTCAATGGCAAGGGCGTTTTCTTGTTGGCGGGTGAGCGGGGCAGAACTGCGCTCGCGCCACTTCGAGAGCGGGGATAACCGGCGCAGTTCGGCTTCAGCAGCAGCAAGTTGGGCTTGCTTTTCTGCCCAGACCTGCGCGGCGATGGCGGCCTGCGGCTGTTCTTTCAAGACAATGATTACCGTTTGAAGCTCGGCGGCAGCCGGCGCGGGGGTAGGGAGAAAGAGCAAAACGCCCAGTCCCAAAATGCCCAGCACGCTCAGGGCAACACAAGCGACCTTCATGGAGTGATTTTATCATAATAAAAACGCTATGGAGGGCAAATTGTAACAACCTACATCACAAGTAGTGTTGATAATTTGCTGAGAAAACCGTCCACGAATAGACCACGAAGTAACGAATGACAGCGCTATTCGTGAATTCGTGAAACATTCTTGGACGGTCTGCCCTGCCAAGTAGAGCCTATGTAGGTAATTATGGCAAATTTAAAGTTTGCCCTACATCTCTGCAAACTCAAATATGTATAGAGAAAAATCCCAGGCGGCCTGATAGCCGGCTGCGGTTAAGGCGGTCAGGATCGGCGCATGCAAGGGGGCAATCCAGGCGGCTTTTTGATAGTCGTTCCGCGCCGCCCAGCGGGCAAAATCCACCAGCAGACCTTCGAGTGCTTGCGGCGCGCAAACTACCCAGCGGATCAACAGGCTTTTGACCTCAGCTTCCTCATCTTCTGCCACACACAGCAACCCGGCTCGCTCACGCCACCAGTAAGCCTGAGAGGCAGCAACATAGCGTTGCAGATAAGCTGGGCGAGGCTTTGCCCACTGCCAGCCCAAATCGATCAGGTGAGAACCCAACGGCAGAAGGGGGCTTTGGCTGGCAAACGCAAAGGCTGTGTCGAGTTCTTCGCCGGCTACCAGCCGGAAATCTGGTATCTGCTCTTCACTCTGGGCTTGTATTTCATACGCGCCGAACTCGCCTACCTTTTGAAACCCCAGCTTTTCACAAATGCGATGAACGGCGAGGCGCTTGGAAGCGGTTGCCAGGCGCACCACACCCTTGCCGAGAGACCGCCAGCGCTCCATCAGGTAGCGATGGATATGGGTAGCAAAGCCGCGCCCCTCGAAATCCGGGTGCACGCGCAGCCCCTCCAGCCACCATTCGTCCTCAGCCAGGCGGGTCAGCTTGCCCAGGCCGGCAATGCGGTTGCCATATTCTGCCACGGCTAAACAGCCTTCCGCATCTGCCAGCCATTCTTGCCAGACAAAAGGAATGTAATCGTGCCCGTTCCAGATGTGACGCGCCAGTTCCAGCACCTGGGGCGTATCTAGCGGCAGCGCTGCCCGACAAACCAGTTGCGCCAGAGCTGACGAGGAGTTAGGCGGAGGAACCTTCATGAGTCGGGAAAGATCTGCTTCAAGATTTCCGGCGCATACGTAGCAACCATCTGCGCCGAAAGCCCGTTTTGGCGACAGATTTCGGCGTAGAAATTGGCACTGGGACGCCGCGTGCGCTGCTGTGTTTTTTCATTTAAAGCCCACAAACCAAAGCGCTGCGTCCAACCCCGCTCCCACTCAAAGTTGTCCACCAGCGACCAGTGAAAATACCCCTTGACGGGGAGGTTGAAATTCACCGCCCTCCAGAGCTGGTGAAGATGGGCGGCAAGATAGCGCGGGCGCAGGCGGTCTTCCGAATCGTTGACGCCGTTCTCGGTGATGATGATGGGCAAACCGGCGCGTTGCGCCCATTGGATGGCGCGGAAAAAGCCTTGCGGCTCGTTGGCAATAAACGCCCCTTCGCTGACATCCGCCCCTTCGGGAAAGAAGCGCCGCGCAAACACTTCAGCGGCTTTGGTCAGGTCAAAGGCAACCCGCGAACGGGTGTAATAGTTTAGGCCGAAGAAATCTTGCGTGCCTTTGGCTTCCGGCACGTTGCGCCGCAAGATCAAGACGTTCAGCTTGCCGTTTGCCAGTGGCTGGGTGATCAGCTCGTTGAGGGCATTGTGGAGGGTGCGCGTTGTCCAGCGGTCGAGCGGTGACCACTCCCTGGCCGGGAGCAGGTCTTGATAATGGTGCGCCATACCGACCCGCGCTGTCGGTTGGATGGCGTGAATTTCCCGATAGGCGGAGGCGTGAGCACGCAGGAGATTTACGGCGCTTTTGACGGCCGCCTCAAAACTCGTTTTGCCAGGCGGCCAGACGGCCTGAATGTAACCAAAGATCAGATACAGGTTCGGCTCGTTGAAGGTAACCCAATAATGGACGTATTCCTTCAGCGCCTCAACCACTTTTCGGGTATAGCGGGTGAAGCGCTCAACCGATCCAGCGTTTTCCCAGGCGCCTTCTTCGAGAAACCACATTGGCT
This sequence comes from Anaerolineales bacterium, assembly GCA_034434515.1. Lineage (GTDB taxonomy): Bacteria > Chloroflexota > Anaerolineae > Anaerolineales > UBA4823 > NAK19. The sequence continues at coordinate 34,386 of DAOTZA010000066.1, forward strand.
CGGAGAAATGGTGCAGGGTAACCAGCGGGGTCAGGTTGCGTTCAACCAGGCCGCGCATCATCTGGCGGTAATGCTCTAAGGCGGCCTCGTCCCACTTATCGGGGGTGGGTTGGATGCGGCTCCATTCGATGGATAAACGATGAGCATTCTGGTTGCCTTCCGCGGCGCGATCAAAATCTTCTCGCCAGCGTCCTCCCCACCAGTCGCAGGCAAGCCCGCATTGATGCCCGTGAAGGATGTGGCCTTGCTCCTCCCACCAGTGCCATGAATTGAGAAAGTTATTCCCTTCAACTTGGTGAGATGAAGTCGCCGTTCCCCATAAAAAACCACGCGGAAATTGAAAAATTGCCTCAGGCATATCTCCCTCGTCGGTTAGAGTTTGAGGTTGCTTTTAACCCGTCAGGATAGACCGTTGAAACATCTCGAAGGTTTTCCAAAGCACACTGGGTGGTAAAACCGAACCTGGCTGACGCTTGTTCTGCTGATCCTGAACTGAGGTTATTTTAACCGAAAGGGGCAACTTTGGGGCTAGAGTTTTAAATAACCTTGACATAGAACGATTGTTCGTGTTAAAATTAATAAAACAAACAATCTAAAAATCTGGAAAGGGAGCGGCAACCCCTCTCCGTTCCGGGTAATTGGGTTTCGTTTATCTGAGGAGAAACCAGAATGATGGCAAGACGCAAAAATCAGCAGATGCAAGAGCGTCACCGGCGAGTTGTGATGGTGTTGCACGAATTCTTAACCGACCTCGGTTATCCCCCATCAATTCGCGAGATTTGCATTCGCACCGGGATCACCTCCACTTCAATGGTCAATCGCTATCTCGAACAATTAGAGGAATGGGGCATCATCGAGCGCGATGGCGGCGTCTCGCGCGGCATCCGTCTGCTGCGCAGCCCGGCCGAACTGGGCATCAATCTCTACAGCACGATGCGCCAGAAAGCTCAGGCGATTGCCGATGACCTCCTGCAAATTCCCATCCTCGGCCGCATTCAAGCGGGTGAACCGCTGCCGCTGCCCGGTTCGGATTTCGCCCGCTTCGATCCCGAACATGCGGTTGCGGTCGCCAGCAGTTTGTTCTCCCGGCGGGAGCAGGCTGACGACCTTTTTGCCCTTGAAGTGCGCGGCGATTCGATGATCGACGCCATGATCAACGACGGCGACATCGTCATCATGCGCCCGGTCAAAGAAGTACACAACGGCGAAATGGTGGCGGTCTGGTTAAAAGATGTCGAAGAAACAACCTTGAAGTACTTCTACAAAGAAAACGGGCGTCTGCGCCTGCAACCGGCCAATCCGGCTTATGAACCGATCATCATCGATCATCCCGAAAATGTGGAAGTGCAGGGCAAGGTCGTGATGGTCATCCGCAAGTTCGAGGGCGAGGCGTTGCCGGCTGCCTAGCGGGACGTGCGAGCAGTCAGGGGCAAATAGAGGCGCGCCAGAAAAACCAACTCTGCCAGCCAGAGGTCATGGTCGGAGGCGCGGATCGGCGTGTCAGCGCGGCTCGACCATCCATAAGGATAATCGGCATTAAAGTGCAGGGGGGTGATCTGAGCGAGCTGCAAGCCCTTGCCGGAATCCAGGAAGAGAAAATCAATATTTTGCGAGATTCCCCGATAGATATAGGAATAGCGTTGTTCGGGGGCAACGGTCTGGGTTAAATCGATCACCCCCGTAGCAAGCAGTT